>JAUXHA010000097.1 GCA_030621845.1 Spongiibacteraceae bacterium | reverse complement strand
CATTGCGGGCGCCCTTGGCGCGGAAGTACAAAATATTGACCTGACCGCCAATAGCAGCCCGGCCGTATATGCTGAAATCCGCCGTTTGCTGGTTGAGCATGAGGTGCTGTTCTTTCGCGACCAGGCAATTAGTCACGCCCAACACAAGGCCCTGGCAGAATATTTTGGCCCCCTGCAATCCCACCCTGCCTATAAGACCGCGCCCGGCTTTCCTGAATTAACCATTCTGGAAAGCACCGCGGATAAACCCACCAAAATTGAATGCTGGCATACTGACATGACTTTCCGCCAGCACCCTCCGCTGGGCGCAGTGCTCCGGGCAAGGATTGTCCCTGATAACGGTGGCGACACCCTGTGGTCCAGCATGACCGCCGCCTTCGATGGCCTTTCGCCCATCATGCAAGAGATGCTATCGGGGTTAACCGCTATGCACGACTTTGCTCACGGTTTCAAGGAAAGCCTGGCCGAAGCTGGCGGGCGCGAACGACTGGCCCAGGCACTGATCGACAACCCTCCGGTAGAGCACCCTGTCATCCGTACACACCCAGAAAGTGGCAAGAAGGTTATCTTTGTTAATCAGTTGTTTACCACCCACATCCTCGGCATGACAGCTAAAGAAAGCAACGCCTTACTGGCGTTTTTATACCAGCATGTCACCAATGAGGAATATACCTGCCGTTTCCACTGGCAGGCTGACTCAATAGCGATTTGGGATAACCGCAGTACCCAGCACAAACCCATTAACGATTACTTCCCCGCCCATCGGCAGCTGGAGCGGATCACTATTGATGGTGATTTACCCTACTGAATATTATTTGCCCTGTAAAAAGCCCAGCATCCATTGGGTGACTTTCAGTTCATCTGTGCTTAGTTGCATCGTTTGCTGAGCGGCAGTAAATGCCTCGCTGTCCATCACCGCACGGCGTATATCGAGCAATGACTGTTCCATGCGTTGATTAAACTCGGGATGCCCCTGCCAGCTGATGATATGCTGCCCCAAACGGATCATTGCATTGGGGCAGAAATCATTTCCCGCCAATACCTCAGCACCCTCGGGCAGTACGTCTACCTGGTCCTGGTGACTGACATAGAGCCTGAACTGTTCACCCGCTTCAGCAATACCGTCAACCGAACGAGGGAAGTTACAGGTTTGTATGCCCATTCCCCAGCCTTTAGGCGATTTAGCGACATGCCCACCCAGCGCCTGGGCAATCAACTGATGGCCGAAGCAAATACCTACCACAGGCTTACAGGCCTGGTGTAAAACAACCGTAAACTCAAGCAATGGCTGGATCCAGGGCTTATCGTCATAAACGCTGCTTACACTGCCAGTAATTAAATAGGCATCGACCTCGTCTATGTCAACGGGATAATCACCACGCTGCACATCATAGGCGACGATTTCAATGGACGGATCAACGCGATGCAGCAGGCGGCCAAACATAGCCGGGTATTCGCCATGCTCTTCTACCAATGACTTGCGCACATAATCGGCCTGCAGGATACCGATCTTCATGATGGCTGCAACTTGAGATGAAAAGACTTGGCACGGGTTAATTGCTGATAACCCAGCACAGACAAACTGGCACCTCGACCGGTATCTTTAACACCGGTCCAGACCAGCGCCGGATCAAGATAATCACAGCGGTTCATAAACACCGTGCCAGTTTCCAGTTGTTGACCCAGTTGCTCTGCGCGTTCACTATCGGTGGTCCAGATGGATGCTGTCAGGCCAAGATCGCTATCATTCATCAACTCCAGTGCCTGCTGGTCATTGTCAACTGGCATTATCCCGACCACCGGGCCAAAACTTTCTTCGCGCATCACAGACATTGTGTGATCGACATCGACTAGAATCTGTGGTGCCAGATACGGGCTACCTTCTTCATCGGCACTAAAATCACTGGCCTTGAGCAGTGCCGTTGCGCCTGCCGCGATGGCCTCGCGGGTCTGCTGCCGAACCCAATCGGCGGCGCTAGTGCGCACCAACGGCCCAAGCGTGGTTTCCCGCTGCAGTGGATTGCCCAACACATAAGCGCGAGTTAATTCAACATAGGCATCGACAAAAGCCGGATAAATAGTCTTATCGACATAGATGCGCTCAATACCACAGCAACTTTGGCCCGAATTAAAGAACGCACCATCGACAAGATTGGCAACGGCACTGCTGAGATCAGCATCGCTGCGAACATAGGCAGGGTCTTTTCCTCCCAGTTCCAGCGCAAGGCCGGTGAAAGTCCCTGCGCTGGCTGATTCTATTCTTCGTCCCGCGGCTACCGAACCAGTGAAACAACAAAAATCAACCCTGCCGCTGGCAAGTAAACGGCTGGTGGCGTCGTGGCTGAGAAATAAATTTTGCAATAAACCGGCGGGTAATCCCGCCTGTTCAAACGCGTTAATAAAACGCTCAGCTGATAACGGGGTTTGCGCCGAGGGTTTAAGTAAAACGGCATTGCCGGCCATCAGTGCCGGCACCAGAGAGTTTACCGTAGTCAATAAAGGGTAATTCCAGGGTGCCACCGTCAACACGATACCCAGCGGCTGGCGGCGAATATAACGTTTGAAACCGGCAATCTCTGCGGGAACAATATCGGCAAGTGCTGCCGATGCTGTATCGATCATATGCCTGGCCCGCTCGGATAAACCATTGACTTCACCGGCACAATATTGAATCGGGCGGCCCATTTGCCAACTGATTTCCTCGGCAATTGCATCCCGGTGTTGCTCGAAATAACTTACCGCCCGGAGGCATATATCCGCCCGTTGTTGCAAGGTAAACAACGCCCACTGGCGCTGGGCTTTAGCAGCGGCAGACAAAGCGTGGTTGATGTCAACATCGGTGGCCAGCGGACGCTCAACCAGTAAGCGCCCGTCGACCGGTGAAATAGTTCTACTTAATGACTCAGGCATAGGGCTTATTCGTACCATCAATATACTGGGAATTTCGCGTCGGCATTATACCTAAAGCCACTCATAAGTCATCGAATTAACTCAAGCTAAACACCCCGATCCACGCCATAGTGCTGGTAAAAGCAGGCATAAGAAATAAGTATTCATAATAAAAAAATAGTTTTTATTAGCGCATTCATCTAAAGACAAGACGTTTCAAAGTGTAAAGTTATTAATAAACAGTTAAGGTTAGTATCTGATAACGAAAGAAGCGCCAGCGATTGGGTTTCATCACAAGGTTCAATGTTGTCATGATAAGGGAATATCGAACCCCCGGGTCAGTAATCCGGTTTTCTATTACAACAAGCTGTCAGTGCGCTGGCATACTTTGTTCAAAAACCAATTAAGGAATAACCACAAAGACAAAAACCAGTATTCAGTAACTATTGATATGAGGGAGCAATCAATTGTATACACGGAACATTTTTTTCCTGGCTTATAACCCGGACCTTCAAATTAGTGCGCTTCACGAAGTATTGTCCGACTGGCAGGTCAACCCGGTTAACCTGCACACTTTACACTCCTTAAACCTACCGCACAGTGAAGCCTGCATCGGTCTATTTGCTTTGGACTGGCCCCTGTCCGATGAAAAATTTAAAAAAATGCAGCGCGTAATACAGCATAATCCACACATCCTGTGGATAGGCTTGATCAATAGTGAAAGTTTAGACACTGCGGCTATCAGGTCGCTGATCGCTGAGTCGGCCGTGGATTATCACAGTTACCCGCTGGATCGCTCGCGCCTGAACCATTCTATTGGCCATGCTCACGGCATGGCCAAATTACTTAATGCTAACGGCTCTGTTCACTATCGTATTGAAAACAATATGGGGTTGATTGGTTCCAGCGAAACAATTAATAAAATAAGAAAACTCATTGAAAAGCTCGCCGCCACCGATGCCAGCGTATTGATTACCGGCGAAAGTGGCACTGGCAAAGAATTGGCTGCCAGGGAATTACACCAAAAATCAAACCGCCGAAACAAGCCCTTTGTTGTCATTAATTGTGGTGCGTTACCGGAATCCCTAATTCAGTCTGAATTATTTGGACACGAAAAAGGCGCTTTCACCAATGCCAATCGCCGGCATATTGGTAAAATTGAAGCGGCAGATGGCGGCACATTATTCCTGGATGAAATTGGCGACTTACCCATGTCGCAACAGGCTAATCTACTCAGGTTTTTACAGGATGGCATCATCGAGCGCGTCGGCGGCAGGAACAGCATATCGGTTAATGCCAGGGTAATAGCAGCAACAAACATAGATTTGTTACAAGCGATCGAACAGCAATTATTTCGTGACGATCTTTTTTACCGCATCAATGTTATCAATATTGACATGCCGCCGCTTCGAGAGCGAGACAGTGATAGCGTAATACTGGCCGAATTTTTCCTTGTTAACATCGCCGCTAACAGACCAGGTAAAATCACTTTTTCAAAACAGGCGCTCACCGCGATTAATCGCTATCACTGGCCGGGGAACATTAGAGAGCTACGTAACCGTATTTTTCGCGCCACAGCGATCACGGAAACTTCAGTGCTTAGCGAAAAAGACCTTGGGCTTGATAAATTTGCCGATAACAGGCCACCCCTGACCCTGGCAACAGCAAGAGAGAATGCCGACATTAGCGTTATTAAACAATCACTAATGTATTCACAAAACAATATCTCACAGGCATCGAAATTACTTCAAGTGTCGAGACCAACCTTGTATCACTTGATTGCTAAATATAATTTACAAAATGATAAGGAGGAATCGATACAGGGTGAATCATTAGCATAATGGGATAAATACGCTGTTATCGGCCAAAGAAAGGAATAATTATATGAATAAACAGATAACAATACAGCTGGCGGTAAGCTCTGCACTACTGCTATTTTCACCTTACACCCTTGGCATCGAATCAGAACAGAAGGTCAGCATATCGGACCGGCCTACGGAAAAAAAAGCCAGCCAGATAGTTACCGTATTTGACGACCGTGGCGTACTGACCTCAAAGGGTGGGTTCATTATCGAGCCATCCTATACATACACCCACGCATCTTCTACGGTTGTTGCTGTCGAAGGATTTACTATTTTGCCCGCGTTAATTATTGGCTTAATAAATATCAGCCAGGCGCAAAGAGATATCAGTAATTATTCCCTCGCTATTCGTTATGGCGTAACCAATAGAATGGAAGTTAGTATAAAAGTACCCTATATCGACATCGAGGAAAGCATCAGGGAGCGTCAGGTACTCGATGGCACGCCAATAGACGTGGTCAGCGATACCAGTGGTAATGGCCTTGGTGATATAGAGGCCTCAATCAATTATCAACTCAATAGCGGCCGTGGCGGCACACCCTTTTTTATCGCCAACTTGCGAATAAAAAGTGATACTGGCAACAGTATATTTGACATAGACAAACGCGAACTGACTAACGATGACGGCGAAGTTATTGGTCTGTTGTTTAGTGAACAACCCACGGGTTCGGGATTTTGGTCGGTTCAACCAGGTTTTACAGTACTTTATCCCTCTGATCCGGCTGTGCTCTATGGCAGTATTTCTTATCTTTATAATATTAAGGATGATAAAGGGGCGGATAATGGCGGCGACATCGACCCAGGCGATGTTATTGGCCTAAGCTTTGGTATAGGTTTTTCAGTGAATGAGCGAACCTCCTTCAGCCTCGGTTATCAACACGACATAATTGACCAGGCCACGGTGGAACTCGCTCCCGCACTGGAAGATGCTACGTTTGACACGATTCACTCCGGCAGCCTGTTGATTGGTATTTCACAGCTACTGACCAATGAAACCTCAATGAATGTTTCAGTCGCGGTTGGCGTCACAGAACAAAGCCCGGATGTGCAGTTAACCTTTAAATTACCGATGTCTTTTTAATCAGCTATCGTGCTGACTGTATAATCTGCGGCAACAACCTTGACCTGATACCAGCGGAGGGGCTTCTCTTTATATCCGACAGCTCAATATTAATCACCTGTAAACTCTGGATGATACGATTATCCATAGTGTTTTGAATAACCATTGAGGTATCACTCATACTAATAATAGCGGGCTGCATCTTACTTACTGGTGCAGTCATCGCCGATGGCTTAGGCGCATCGCCATAACCCGTGGTTTGTACCAGGCCAAATTGGCTAATAACATCATCACCCTGCTGCTTACTCAAGATAACCGGGGCTGCTGTAGCGCCCGTAGAACCCGCCGTGCCGGCAGCTGATACAGCGGCGGGTGCAACCGAAGCAATAACACCCTGCTCACTATCAGTAAGCCCCTTGCCTGCCAGAATATCCGCATTGCCCAAGGTATCGCCCAATAGCGACAGCGTTGAGTCCAGCGCATCCATTTTATTGTCAAACACGGCCATTTTACTGTTTATTTTATTTTGCACTTTCCCCGCTGTATCTATAGGGGGAATCACCAGACTGGACTGAGCAACCACCACGCCATCAAACAACACCATTTTCTGCAGGCCAATATCGACCTTAAAACCGTCCACATCAATGAAACCACCCCGCTGCTGTTCCAGCTCAATGTCGGTCAACGTTGAGGTAGACAACTGGATTTGCGTCGGGACTTCAGTGTCCACAAAAAAACCGGCATGCGTTGCAGAACAACAGATGGGTAAAACTACCGCCAAGGCTGCCCCCCATTTTCTCTTGTTAGGCTGTACTACAACTGGAATATCCATAATCCCTCCTAGAAGCGCATAGGGTCTGGCAATGAAACTGAAGACTGAGCCAGATCACGACGACTTAATACCGTTCCAAACGGCGCGCGGGTGCGTACTTTCCATTCATCATCACGATCATAAGCCAGACGCCCCTGGTCGACATTGTTTCTAACTAAAAACACCAGGCCATTCCAGCTTTTTTCAAACACATCCCTGTCAACCACCTTGGAACCCATAGCCGGGTCACCGACAAGAACCTCTGAGCCGCGCAAACCTTTAACAATGACAAAGTGGTTATAGCCGTTGGTATTGATAATGACTATTGCCGGAACCTGTGCCACATCATCCAATTTATCCAGGGTGATTTTATAGCCGTCAGCACGGTAACCCAGAGACTCAAGATAGGTTTTCATATCCAGCATTGAAAAACCCTGGCGATTGATTTTATCCTTATCACCCATATCATACATTGAGCTGAAAACTTCCTGCTCCGACATTGGATGATCATAGTGATAGGTTAAGAGCGTTGCTATCGCTGCGGAACCACAGCTGAAATCATACTGTTGTTTGACCACCTTCAGGAATCTTGCTTCCTTGAAGCTGGTCACTTTCATATTGAAGCTGGAACCCAGGCCGGGGATAACAACACTGCCGGCGAAGACAGGGCTTGCAATAAGAAAAAATAGCATCAATCGTGTAATTAAGGTTTTCATTCCTGCCTTCACCTCAATCCCTGATCAGTAATGCTGGCCACCCGAGCATTACTGATTGATCATTACATTAACCATGGTAGAGCCCTGGATAATTACCTGGTTACCGGAATTTTGTATCACCGTTGAAATACCAGACATCCCCGAGAAAGCATTACCTGAAATTGAATTGTCCCCCGTCACCGAATTAACAATACTATTATCCTGTAACAGCGCATTCTGCTCTGAATCATTCACCTGGTAAGTCATATCGAAATCAGCACGACCGCGCTGACCGGAAAGTAAAGCTTCACTCAAGGTTTCATCGTCAGAAAATTGTAGATCATCGCTCTCTGCCTGAACCGCGTAGCTTGATGCAAGCGCCAGAAACAATGAGGAACTGTATACGAAATAAAGAACTTTATGTAAACGCATTATCTGGATCCCTCCAGCCATCACTTAAAAGTAACAATGATCACCGCGTTACTGCTGCAGTGATCATTGATTGCATCAAGGTGTTTAGTTTAGGCTTAGATTAGACTGAACAGAAACATTACCCTGGTTCAACGCACCCGCACCTGAATTCTGGTTCAGGATAGTGATGCCACTCGGGCTGATATCACCACTGATACGGTTGCTGTTATCAAGGCTGGCTCCACCTTTACCACCAGTGTTGCTAATGCCGTTGTAAGTATTACCGGTAACTGAACCTTCGAGGATAGCGGTATTAATCGCGGCATTAAGGCTGATATCGCCAATCTTCACACTGCTGTCACTGTTATAGGAATCAGTGTAGGCAATGCTATTATTGGAGTTATCGCTGTTATCGGAATTGTCAGAGTTGTCAGAATTGTCAGAGTTGTCGGAGTTATCCGAGTTATCTGCAACAGATGAATTATCACTGTTGTTAGAGTTGTCAGAATTATCTGAGTTATCTGAACTGTCTGAATTGTCTGAACTGTCTGAATTATCCGAACTATCACTGGCGTCCTGCTTAAAGGAATCAGAGATATCTACGGCGACATCCAGATTACCCTGATCGCTATTATCGGAATTATCAGAGTTATCGGAACTGTCAGAATTGTCAGAGCTGTCTGAGTTATCCGAATTGTCAGAATTATCCGCCACAGCAGAATTATCGGAGTTATCGGAGTTATTGGAATTATCTCTATTATCAGAGTTGTCCGAATTATCAGAGCTATCAGAATTATCGGAACTATCACTGGCATCCTGTTTAAAGGAGTCTGAGACATCCAGCGCAACATCCAGGTTACCCTGATCGCTATTATCCGAATTGTTAGAATTATCTGAATTGTCTGAATTATCCGAACTGTCCGTATTGTCAGCTGCAGATGAATTATCAGAACTATTGGTATTTACGGAGTTATCTGAATTATCCGAGTTATCCTGAAACGAATCTGCTACATCAAGCGTCGCATCGATATCGGCCTGGGTATTATTTTCACCGTCCTGGCTTGGGCTTGCTTGCGCCAACATCTGGTAACTAGCCCCCACCGACACAAGTAACGCACTAAGTAATAATCTCTTTTTAATATTCATGATTGCATTCCTCTTCCTGTTGAACAATCCATTGAGAACTCGCCCCCCCGGAGTGTTGTGGCTATACGAAACGCTCGTTAGCCGATCCATGGTTGTTGATAAAAATGTTAATCATCGTTCAAAGTGCATAAGCCGTGCCAAAATAGTTTTTCTTAAGCTATGTCTTTGAAAACAGGATAAAAATAAAAAATCATCCGTAGATAACTGAAACTGGGTGCCGCGTTAAAAGGCATTCTATGTAAACTCCAATTAACACCGCTAGCGGCGCTATACCGCATCAAGCTAATAAAAAAACTGATAAAACAATACCTTGCGTTAATTTGTTACTATGTAAAATCTGCCAGTGAAATTAATCATAATGACTTTCCCGATAACGTAAACGGAGCCCACAGCAATGGCATCTCTACAGGAGCAACTTCTCAAAGCCGGTATGGTAGACGAGAAAAAAGCCAGGAAAATCAACAAGGAAAAGCGTAAACAGGCCAAACAGCTGCCCAAGGGACAAGATGCGCCTAATGAATCCAGGCAACAGGCATTAAAAACCCGGGCTGAAAAATCTGCACGGGATCGCGAAATGAATCGCCAGCAACAACAGCTCGCTGAAGCCAAAGCCATCACCGCACAAATCAAGCAATTAATTACCGTCAACCGAATCGATCGCCAGGGCGGTGACATCGCCTACCAGTTCAATGACGACAGTAAAATCAAAAAGATCTATGCCACCACCCTGCTCCACACTCAACTCAGTAACGGCGTGATCAGTATCGTCAAATTAAACGATCAGTATGAACTGGTGCCCACGGCGGTTGCCGATAAAATAAGCCAGCGCCAACAGGATATCGTCATTGTTCAAAACCAACAGACCAAAAAGTCTATTGACGACGACGATCCCTACGCCGACTACCAGATTCCCGATGATTTGATGTGGTGATATTGATGACAGGCTATGACAAGGCTGACAGGCAGCCTGTAAACGCCCCTCGTCCGTATAAAAAGTAATCAAATCCGCTATTTAGCCGGTATTAGTGGCACTGGAGGCGGACTATTCTTGACTCTTTAGTAACAGCCACTAGAATAAGCGCTCGTTTGGGTTTGGCGTTTATAAGCTCGGATAGAGGCGGGAATAGCTCAGCGGTAGAGCAGTTCGTTGCCAACGAACAGGTCGCCAGTTCGAACCTGGTTTCCCGCTCCATTCTTCCCTTTTCCGGAAGCATGGCTCCGACCCGAAGGTAAAAAGTCCGGCATTTAGATCGGATAATTGAAAAGTTAGGATGGCGCGGTGGCAGAATCCCGTTAATTGCCAGGTAAAGGCAGCTGACTGCAACTCAGTGTACGCCGGTTCGAGCGATTGCGAACAGCAATCACCCACGAACAGCGCAGCTGTGGAGCCCGCAGGGGCCAAACAGCCCAAAGGCTGGTTGAATGCTTCCGACCCGCAGGTAAAAAGTCCGGCATTAGATCGGATAGACGACAAGTTATGATGGCGCGGTGGCAGAATGGTCATGCAGCTGACTGCAACTCAGTGTACGCCGGTTCGA
>JAUXHA010000114.1 GCA_030621845.1 Spongiibacteraceae bacterium | reverse complement strand
CAGCAAGGATTACGCTCGCAGCGTGATGTTTATTCGCGGTGTATTTGCTGCGATTAAACTATTACAAAAACGTTTTCCCACTGAAAAAATCAAAATTCTCTATGCCGGTTGCGGCCCTTTCGCCACTCTGTTATTGCCGCTATTGACCAAATTCAACCCCGACGAACTGAAAATTCAGCTGCTGGACATCCACCAGCGCTCACTGGATAGCGTGAGTCGATTGATCGACCATTTTGATTTCAACGCACACCCCATCCAAACCCTCCAGGCCGATGCCTGCAACTATCAGCATCACGATGAACTGCAACTCATCATTGCTGAAACCATGCAAAAATCGCTGGAGCAGGAACCTCAATTCGCGGTCACAGCCAAGCTGGCACCACAACTGCACGCACAGGGTATTTTTATTCCAGAACGGATCGAAGTGGAATTGTGCCTGGCGCAACTGGACTGTGAACGGGAAAGCATCGAGTCTGGCCATGCCATTGACCCGCAGGCGCTAATGGCCGCTGGCCTGCGTCATCCTGTGGCCACGCTGTTGACACTGACGCCAGCAATGGCCGCTAAACACTGGCAAGAAGCACATTGCAATCCTGTTAGCCATAAGTACGAACTTGCCCGGCAGCGGATTGAGCTACCTTCCCTGAAAAACATTCGCGATTTCGATGCGTTGATTTTCACCCGTATCCAGGTATTTAAACAGTATCGCCTTGAAGACTACAGCGCGGAAATCAGCCTGCCTTATCAATGCCATGATCTGCTGCCATTGGCAGCGGCGGCGGTATATGACGTGTGCTATGAACTGGGTAGTTATCCCCGCTTTAATTTTAAACGGGTATAAATCCTAACGGGGAGCATGAGGCTTCCCCTTTCGCCCTCCTCCTGCCCGGCGTGAACGGTGTTTTTTAACCTCGGCCTGCGCTTTTTTCCTAAACGGCTTATAGGCTGGTTTTTTCCTTTTTTTCGTTGCAGCCGCCGCCTCGGAAGAAGAATTTTTAATCAGCTTAAATAAACCGGCCAGCTCCTGCTCATGCAAATCACGCCACTCACCTACCGGTAAGCCCTTGAGGCTAACATTCATAATACGAACGCGTTCAAGCTTGACCGCTTCATACTTAAAATGCTCGCACATACGGCGTATCTGGCGATTTAAACCCTGTACCAGGGTAATCCTGAAAACAGTAGCCGACTCTTTGACCACCTTACATTTTTTAGTTGTTTCGCCCAGTATCGGTACACCCGCGGCCATTCCCTCAATAAACTCATCGCTAATCGACTTGTTGACGCTAACACGATATTCCTTCTCGTGATTGTTACCCGCGCGCAATATCTTATTGACCAGATCACCATTATTGGTCAGGAAAATCAGCCCCTGGGAATCCTTATCGAGGCGACCGATGGGAAATATACGGGTACTGTGATTAACATAAGCAACAATGTTATTTTTTTCACTGCCTTCGGTAGTACTGACAATGCCCACCGGTTTATTTAAGGCAATAAAAATTAACGCCTCTTCATCGCGCGCCTCAATTAATTGGCCATTGACCTTCACCGTATCGCCGGGCAAAACCTGGTCACCCACCTTAGCTCGCCTGCCATTAATAAACACATTGCCCTGCTCAACGAAGCGATCGGCCTCCCGGCGGGAGCAGATACCACTTTCGCTAATGTATTTATTTAAGCGGGTTGAACCGATATTGGGCATGATCTTGTTGTACAGGTATGGGCTTTGAAGAAGAACAGTGTAGGGAGATTGATGTGGGGAGTATATAGGCGCATTGTATTCTATCGTTCATACAACCATTGCGAGCAATAGACTGCGACCTTCCTTACATAGGGAGATAAAACAACTAAACGCTTAAATTCCTGCGAAAAACCTCGGCCGAAGTGATGATCCGCGTTGAGCGGTAGAGTTCAGCATGCTGCTCTTCGGGTTGATAGCCCGTGGGGTTGCCGGTTGCATTGGATACCACCCAGGAGGCTTCAGGTCTTCGCTCACCCATCAGTGATGTCAAACCTCTTACCGTGACACCACAGGCATCGGCAACAGCACTTTTGGTAGCCCTGATTTTGTTTTCATTGAGATAATTGATAACGCTATTGAAAGATAAACCCATTGCTTCACTCCTTCTTTGGTAATGCTGATTTAAACACGGGCGGTATGCTTGAGTATAATAAAAAAGAAGAGCACTTTGAACCAATGCATTGTTGGAATGATCATTATGACATGCAGTAATAAGAACTACAAAACAGCACAGGGAAAAAGCTCGGGCAGGCCAGTAATGATCCGCCCGAAGCTGTCAGACACTACTGGCGCGTCAGACGCCGACTGGTCACTACACCGATCAAACCCACTAACAGAAGCACTATAGATGAGGGCTCGGGTACCTCGGTAGTGCCACAGTTACTATCCGAATCAGATCCCCCATTCGGGCCATCTGAAGCCCAACCTGAACAACCATTGTCGTAGCGAACGTGGACATCAAAAATGGAGCCCAGTGAATTGGCTGAAAAACTCACATCACCTAGCAATTCAAGAACAATCGTATTGGTTATACCATCAGTGCCCCCTCCGTCTGCATTATGGCGACTGCTAAAATCACCAAAACCGCCGCCACCGGTAACACCGCCAAAATTACCCGACCAGGAACCTAGATTGGAATCAAGCAAACCACCAAAGCTGCCCGTATCGTCACCAGGCCTGGGGCTAAAAGAGCACAAATCACAGTTGTAAAAGACCGTATCAATACCAATAGCCGTGGGGCTACTGTCAGAAGTATCATTTTCAAACCAGCTAATAGCAAGGAAGGTATTACCCGCATCGTGGGAAACGTTGATTTCTACATAGTCACCGCTGGCATCCAGTTCGTTAACATTCCAGTTATCAAGTAGGTAAGCCTGTGCCTGTACAGACAGTAGCAATGCCATCGTGGCTATTAATACGTGTTTCATGTGAATTCCCTTGAGTTCCGTGTTCCAATAAATATTACACAAAATAAACATGCAAAATTCACACCTAAAAAAAATAATGAATAAAAACAATAGATTACAAACTTAGAGCAATATAAAAACACTGGGAATGTAAAATTTATCGACAAGTTCACAGCTTTTTAGTTAAGAACATGCTACGCGGACGATTAAACCGATCTAAATTCAGAGCGACGCCTGGAGATCGCCCAGTGTTTCACGCGCGACTTTCACACTGTCATGATGAGGCTCACTGCGATCCAGGGTCGCAATCGCAACATCAAGTGACTCCATCGCCATGACTGTAGCCGAGCTGATGTCACCCCGCCCCGCATGCAAAGCAGCGGACTGGGTGGCCACGAGCTGCAACAGCGCCCGCCTGAGATAATCCCGCTCGCTAATGCTGCCAAGCACAGCCGATTCCGAACGAGCGAGTAGCTCCAGAGCCTGTCCAATGCCAGCCGCGACCTGCAAAGCCGCCGGAACAACATCGACAGCCCCAGGGACATAACGCGTCATCCCGCCGAAAGTACCCGTGTAGACCATGCCGTCCGGACCAATAGTCGTTGCCGCGTAGGCCGAGTTCTCACAAGAGTCAGGAACCTGATCAAAAACATCAGCAACGCCTGGAAGCGCCGATGCCGCCGTCAGAAACTCCGATGGACACTCACCCGACCCCGCGGCAACCCACACTCGCGACTCACCCGTTTCAAAATCCAGACCTTCGAGCCCCCACTGACCGGCACGCTGACCTGCGCCATATACGAGGCCAGAGACTTCGCTGATCGAAGGAATCCCATTTGGAACGCTGATTTCAGCATTAGCCCAAACGGTAGCACAGGTGCGTGTTTGCGGATCCCAGTCAATGCGCTCAAAGCCGAACGGCGCCTTTTCCGGAATACCGCCTTCCAGCGCCGAGACAAGGTTTTGAGCTGCCGCGTCAAACGGCAACGTCGTGGGCGGATTGATGGTGGGGTTAGCTAGCAAATCATTAACCACCACTGCGGCGTAACCTCGCACGGCTACCGACTGTTCGGAAATTGCCTGACTTGCACCCGTGCCAAAATCAACGGCAAGCTCACAAGCGATACGAGGATCTCTGCCCGGAGCTATCGGCGCCCAATCCGCTGGCACCTCGTCCCGCCAAAATAGCACCAAATTCATTAGCGCCTGGCCATCGGTAATCACCACAAAACGGTCGTCATCCATGTTCGTCCCCATAAGGCTAGGGGTAGCTCCCGAACCTGGGCCCAGTCGAATCGGGCTCGGCACGTCTTCAGCCGACAGGTATTCACTTCGCCAGACCGGAGTCAGCTCTTTCCCATTCCAGTCAAAGCGATACATAGCAACACTGGTAAGCAGATAGATCCCGCCAGCCTCATCGATGGCGAGACTGTTGGAAACAATCTCAATATCAGCTTCGTCCGCGGCCGCACAATTCTCGGTGGTCGAAATAAGCGGCACCTCACCAAGGTTATCGGGATCCGCATCGGGAGAGATTACAAACAAATTACCAAACTCAGTCACAAACGCCAGGTAGCCATCATAGGTCAGGGACATGCCCGCAATGACGTCTTTCTCATTACAGAATACCTCATCGGGCATAAAAATACGCTTCTTGAGCTCGATCGGCGACAAACGATCGCCCTCAACACTGTCACCAAAGAAGCCAACAAAACGGGTTCGACCGACGATGAAGCGGTTCTTCGAGTCAATTGCTGTGTATGCTCCGCTTACCCCCAATGCAAACGCTGGCGGATTATCCTCACGCTCGGCAGGAACGTACCAGTCGATAGTAGTAAATGACTCATGATCTATTTTCAGGATTGCGGCATCGACCCCCGAGATCGTGGACCAGGCAACACGACCACCATCTGCATAAGGCGCGCTAAACGAAACGATCACAGGCAGGCCTACACTCTCGAGGGTGATATGTTCGCTCACCGCATCGGTACTTTCACTCACTCCCGGAAACGCCGAAGATCCCTGCGCATAACTCGCCTGATGCGATGCCGACCACACGGTATCGGCGAACGCCATATTACAAAGCGGTTCATTCGGTGACAATGGCGTAGTGCATAACCCCGACAGGTCGGTCGTTGGCGTGTAGAGATCAGCATGACTACCATTATCGTCAGAGCATGCGGGCAACATCACAACAGAGGAAACCAGGCACAAAACACCGCAACTCACTGAGGGTCGAATAGTTTTTAAATTAAAGTACACCAGCTGATACCTGCGCCCTGGAAATTAATGAATCATAGATGGTAGCAAAATTTTCGTTGTTGATGTCATTAAACCAATCAGGTCAGGCAAACCCTGTTTTATCTTGTTTTTTCCCATTCAGAAAAACGCTTCAGATAACAATCAATGATCACCGGGGAAAAATAATCGTGGTAGAATTACTTATTCCTTTTTAGCGGCGCCTGCCCTTCCGTCTGTGGCTTACTGTCATTTAATACTACTCAGTTTTCGAAGAACGAACTGACCACATGGCGCGTGAGAACCACAGTCTAGTTGTAGTGGAAAAAATAGAGGTTCTGTATCGGTGTCTATTAGCTCGGCACTGACAACCTGGAACCACCTCAGCGGGGTCAGATGAAACTTTCATTGCGTTTTTACCTGACCCCCAAAATAAACAACTGTTTAGAGCGCTAACGTTTAGCCGCTTTGCGCAAATAGGCAGGCGTATAATTATCCAAGGGTATAAAGGGTACGGTGAAATCGGTCTCTTTACGATTCAGGGTAATAACACTGCTTATGTAATGCCCGGACGGTAAATCGTGCATTACCTGTGTCTGGTTGATAATGCACTGGGCGTCATACTGGTAATCCGAGAGGAAAAACGCCACTCGCCAGAGATTTTCACGGCTATCAAAATTTTCCGCCAGTGACGGGTTCCAGCTGTCCTCATCGATATACCAGCGACGCTTGGGGTATACATGACGCTTGCCCGGCGCCAGATTTGCTTCCACCACCCACACGCGGTGCAGCTCAAAGCGAATATAATCGGGGTTCATGTGAAACTTGGTCAGGCGATCATCCAGATCGCCATGGGCGGGATCGTTAAATTTGTAATTGTTATAGGGAATGTAAATTTCCCTCTTGCCCAGCAGAGTGTATGTATATCGGTCGAAAGCGCCGTTAAAGCCCTTGAGGTCATCTATGGTTTGCAACCCACCCGGGCCGGTAGGATTGTCATAGCCGATGGACGGTGCCTTGCGCACACGCCGGGTACCCGGGTCGTATATCCAGGCATTGCGTTTATTTTCGCTGTAATCCAGGGGATCCTGGATCGCAGTCAAACCGCCTTTCTGGCGCGTGGGCGCCAGGCGAATAGTCATAGCCCAAACCACCCTATCGCCAACCGCCTCTTCCGTGGTGGGGATTGGGTTGTCGGGGTTGTTAAATGGCCAGCTGGTCCGGTAGTCAATGGCTTCGTGGGCCCGTTCACCGCTGGAGAATACGGCGTAACCATCGACCTTGCCGCGCAGCGAACCGGCGCAGGGGTTGGTGCGCGTATTCCACAATACCTCCTCCGGGCCTGCGGGCATGGGAAAAGCGATACCACCGGTGTACTGCTGCACCGACTCGACGCCATTACTCAACTCCGTGTGGGTAGCATTCCATAAGGCCTTTTCAATTGCAGTATCCCGGTAGGTGAAGTCCCGATGAGAGGGATAAACATCCATGCGGAAAGTCGGGTATCGCTCAAACATGCCAATTTGCCCAGCAGTAAGATGCTCCTTATGCTGACTATAATTTTCAGGGGTAAACGAAAAAAGCAGCTTGTCATCTGCATAGGGGTCGGGTCGCTTGCCAGTCGGGCTGTCGTACTCCAGGCCCGGGGGCACGCCTTTCCACTTACCGCTCCATTGCGGTATGGTGCCGCCTTCATTCCCGGCAACCTCTGCCCCGAAGGGCGTCAGGTCCGCGCCCAGTCGCGCCGCCTCCTCCTCGGAGACTTTCGCGCTTGCCAGGCCGGCGGTCAGTAACAGCGACGCCAGCCCTCCAATATGTAGAAGTTTAAAATAATGCATGCCAGTTATTCTCCTGCTCAATCTTGCACAGTTGTTGGTTGAAATCGAAATACTTTTATACTGTCGTTACACTCTGCTCAGAAAATATACTTCATACTGAGGGCGAAGTTGTCCCGATCACTGATTACCAGGTCTTCGGGATCGTCGTTACCGAAGAACCAGGAATACTTTGCACTGAACTGCCAGTTCGTCAGGTAAAAGGCGTCCACGCCGAACGAGGCGTTCTTCTGGTCCTCTTTCAAGGCATTATTCAGGGCGATGGCATTACCATACCCATCCACATCGTGCTTGAAGGTAATGGGGACGGTGAGGTCCATACCGGGGATGACGGAATAATACTGCAGCAACACCCTGAACTGGTATCCCCAGGCAGTGTCCGTCACCTACACGTTACTACCCGGTCCGTCCGGGTTGACGCCCAGGGGAGGCGGAATCAGTTTGCTTTC
>JAUXHA010000132.1 GCA_030621845.1 Spongiibacteraceae bacterium | reverse complement strand
TGGAATACAGCATCAATGATTTTTCACTGACGCCAAATGAAGATATTCATATTCTGCAAATAGTGCGGGAGGCGCTATCGAATGTCCTCAGGCACTCACATGCATCACGGGCTGAGGTCAGGCTTGCTGCCGACGAAACAGGTACTGTTGAAGTCACTATCGGTGATAATGGCGCGGGATTTACTGAAGGCGATAGTGGTAGCAGTCATTACGGTAAAACGATTATGCAAGAACGGGCCAGCACGCTTTCCGGCGCCGTAGAATTTATAAACCAGCCGCAGGGTGGCGCGCTGGTTAGACTCTCTTTCACGCCTGATGCCGCGCGGCATCATAGCGATACAACGGAACACACGACATGATTACCATACTGCTGATAGATGATCACCCGATGTTACGCCAGGGGGTGGCACAGCTCATTGAGCTGGAAGATGGACTAAAGGTTGTCGGTCAAGCCGGCGATGGTGCCGAGGGTATTGCCCAGGCCCACGCGTTAAATCCGGATATGATCTTGCTCGATATGAACATGAAAGGCATGAGCGGAATCGAGACCCTGGTTGAAATGCGCAAGCAGGCAATTGATGCCCGTATCATCTTTTTCACCGTATCGGATAATCAGCAGGATGTTGCTGCGGCCTTGCTTGCCGGTGCTGATGGCTACCTTCTTAAGGACAGTGAGCCGGAAGATTTATTGCCCGCGATCAAACAGGCGGCCGAGGGACAGCAGGTTTTCAGCCCGCAGCTGGCCAAAATAATGGCTAATGCACTGCGGGAAAACACCGGTGATAGCTCCCGATTGAAGGCGGAGTTAACCCCCAGGGAGTTGGATATTCTCAAACTGATCGCCAAGGGGAAAACCAATAAGCATATTGCTATCGAGCTGAATATAACCGAGTCGACGGTTAAGGTGCATGTAAAAAACTTACTGAAGAAACTGCGCTTACGCTCCCGGGTTGAAGCAGCGCTGTGGGCGGTTGAGCAGAAAATCGTATAAACCGCTTACCAGCGATAAACGGCTTATACAGGGATTAAACCGGTACGCTCTGAGCCTCTTTTTCGGTCTCTGGCAGCAGGCTACGCAGCAAGTCGGTGGAAGAAATTACCCCGACAATTTTTTCGTCTTCAATGACGAAGGCCCGGTGAATGGCATTGGATACCAGCACATTGGCGATATCGATAATATTGCTGTCGGCTTCAACGGTGATGACACGCTGCGCCATAATCTGGTGAACAGTACAGTTAACCTCAGCATTTTTACTCCACTCGACAAGATCCGCACGGCTGGCAATATCAATACCGGTGGCGTTGCGATAACAGCTTTGAAGCGCCTCGCTCTTGACCTCGCCGGAAGCATTTTCAAACTTGAAAATATCCGAGACGCTAACCACGCCCACCAACTGATGATCGGAAGCGATAACAGGCGCGCCACTGATGCCGTGACTCAGGAAAAAGTCGGCAAGGCGTTTAATCGACCAGCCCTCGTAAACCGATAACACCTCTGTGCTCATGAGTTCCCGGGCTAAGCAATCTTTTACAACAATATTTGTCACAGTGATTTCTCCTCTATTATCAAGGCTAGCAATAATTTTTACGGGCCGTTTGATTTGGAGCAAGTATGAGTGATTCGTGGTGTAAATAATAGGGGCACTAGACTGCCTATGCTGCGCATGCACGATGATGGTGCATTGTTGAAGGGGCTGCGGTCTGGGACATGCGGTCTGGGACAGGCACTCATCGCCGCTTTTTAACAGTACCCGCCCCTTGTTTTTGTTTATCGCATTGGCAGGCTAACGTACACTACGGCTTGCCCCAATGATAATTTAACAGAGGAATGACTATGTCCAACAATGCAGCCATCGCCCAGGACTTTATCAATGCCTGGACCGATATGAATGTTGATCAGATTATGGCGTTTTTCACCGAGGATGCGGTGTACACCAACATTCCCATGGATCCCCCGAACGAGGGCAAGCAAGCGATCAGGGCATTTATTGAGGGTTTTATGGCGATGAGCAGTGAGATGGAATTTATTGTTCACAACCAGCTTGAAGGCCCCACAGGGATGGTAATGAATGAACGCACTGATCGTTTATGCATTAATGATAAGTGGGTGGAACTGCCGGTCATGGGAGTGTTTGAATTTCGCGACGGGAAAATTTCTGCCTGGCGTGATTATTTCGATATGGCCAAGTTCACAGGGTAGATTGAAATGCACAATTGTATGGGGACTGGATTGGGGGTTTAAAATATCTGGTTCAGCGACTAGCTGGGGCTGGGGCTGGGGCTCGCCATTGAAAAATCGAATCAATGATCACCGAGAAAAAATAACTGTGGAAGAATTACTTATTCCTGGGACAGACACACGCCATTAACCACCTGGTACAGGCACTCACCATTGTTTTAGCCGCGCCTGTCCTTTTGCCTTATTTTTAGCGGCACCGGTCCTTTTATCGCTTCACTTAAACTCCCACTTTCTATAAAAGTATCTAACTGGCGGACTTGAGGGATCTTCACCCTGGCTATCAATCCAATATTCATTTTCACTTAACCAATTAACAATCTGCATGTATTCCTCATTAGCTTCAGATATATTTAGAATAGCCATTTGCCTAGTAGTTTTATGTAAAACCTTGTACGTGAATTTATTATCCTGGCTTTCTATTTCTGCACTTTTTCCTTTATAACTACAAGAATGCGCACGAGTATATGAGTAAATAACTTCCTCTGATATTTTTAACTTTGTATTTTCGGAATCGCATTTGAGCAGAGCTAATCTTAAGTCACTAAATTTAGCAGCATCCGCATTGAATTGAATTGTTTTCTCAACATCAACATTCCAAACACCGCTGAGATCATAAGCAATTAGACAATGGCTAAATGCTGACACAAAGAGAAAAAGAACTATTTTAGATACTAAATATTTTATATAAAATCCTCAATTAAAATAATAATTACCAATACAAAATACGAAATACTGGGGGTCAATACTGGGGGTCAGGTCTCACATCATCGTTTCTTGGAATAAACGCACTAACATGAGAAAGCGATCATGTGAGACCTGACCCCACTATTTTTGACCCCACTATTTTGATGCGTTGTTTTTAATCGTCCAAAAAACTCGATAAATAAATGCCATTAAAAAAGTAAGGATTGACGAAGCCGCTATTACAAAGCCACAGATTTTTATACCTTGACTAGAATTGACATCTCCCAGAAAAACAATACCCACTCCAACAACTCCAAAGAGAAAAGTAAGTACCATAATAGCCATTGATTTTGGACCATGATTTTCTGGAGGAAGAAAAGAATCTCGACTCCCAAATAACAATTCTTTGGTCTTTTTATTAAATTCAGATCTGTTCATCATCACTCCTAACACTCACAATCATCACCAATAGTAGATGTTGTTGCCGTCGTTGTTGTGTTCACTCCAGCGGCCGTTGCAAGACCTAGACCTATACCTATATTACCACCAGAAATTGAACTACCGTTAATACCACTACTATCGCCACTAATAGTTACTCCACCAGACGGGCCTGCACCTGCATTTCCAATTACATTAACACTAGTTGTTGTATTAACACCCGATGGCATTGGGCCACTTGTAGAGCTAATTGATACCGCAGCACCAACACCAAAAAAGGTACCCGCTCCACCGCCACCAAAGGCAGATGCTAACCAAAATAATTGATAGCACTTCCAATTTAAAAGGTCGTCTGGGATGGAAATACCAACTGATTGACCGCCACTTACCGCAACAGATAAGCCAAATATAGAAAATGGACCAACTTGACCTGCGCCATTTATCCCTACAGATATTTGTTTATCCAACCCCATCGGATCAACAAAATTAACCGGATTCCCACCCACATAAGCATAGGTGTTCATGCCGCCTCGTAGTCCTATCGGATCACTCTGTAAATACCGCCCCGTAGGCGGATCGTAGTCCCTATTCCAATTCTGATGGTAGCCTGTTTCTTGATCAAAATACTGCCCAGGATAACGAATATTCAATTCCTCGACCACGAAATCATTATCCGGGTCATCCTCGATCGTAGCTTCGCCAAAGGGGGTATATGCCGCTCGCCAAACGACGACTTCCGCATCGTTAGTCATAGCCACTGGTGCACCGCGATGGTCAACATGCACATAATTAATTTTATAATCAGCCAGTGTATTAGGAGCAACTGCCAGAGCCATACCGAGAAACAGCCAGCACCTGGCATTAAGAGAGAAGATATTTTTCATTTTATTTGACGTCATAGCATGTCCTTATACTCCCACCCTCGTATATGCAGGAAGAATAACTTCGCCCCATGAAGGAACCAGACCAAATAGAGTCGGGTACATTAAGCAAGCCTCTGTATCATTCAACTACTAGCAGCCAGCGCTACTCTGGCACATATTTCCAACCCCATTGCCATCTACATCAGCCTGATCGGGGTTATAGTTAAACTCACAGTTGTCATTCATATCGAGCACACCGTCTCCATCCGTATCGACATCAACAACCGTTGGATCAAAACCTCTTATGAACTCATTCAGGTTGCTCACCGTATCAGCATCGTAGTCGTCACCGCCAACCTGGTTAAGATTGCCGAAATACTGCGCCTCCCAGTCATCGTCCATGCCATCACCATCCGTATCAAGAATTCCCTCCCTGGTGACCTGGGCCAGTAACTGTCCATTGGCATAGATGTATTCAACCAGCATTGCGCCTGAACTCATCATATACTCACCTAACAGCTCACCATCTTGACCGTAGTGATAATGCGTATTCGTTACGCTACTCGCGATCCGGGCTTGCTTCTGTACTCGCTGGCCCAATGCGTTGTACTTATAGGTTCCTTCTCCGGTTGCACCACCACTGACGGTAATGAGTCGGCCATTTAGGTCATAGCCCAAGACCGAGCCGGATTTAGGCGCCACTGCTAGATTACCTACGGCATCATAGAGATAGTCATAGATCGTCGTACCCACTGTGACAGTATCAAGCTGGTTGCTGTCTAAGGAGTAGAGATAGTTTTCTACCGTGCTCACTTGCTGGGAATCGCTTATATCGCGCTGTTCCCGGTTCCCGGCAACGTCGTAGTCATAATCGATGGCACCATAGGCTCCGACGGCAACATCAAGACGACTGGACGCATCATAGGTAAACAGCTGCGAGTTATTGATATTATCGTTATCATCTATGAGGCTGATATTACCCGTATCGTAGTAGTCGTAGGTGAAATCATAGACACTCGTACCATCCGAGGTAGCCGCCATGTAATCGCCTACCCGATAATCAGCATCATGCATAATCTGTTGGATCACACCGTTGCCATGCTCAAAAGAATCAATGGGGCCAAAGGGTAAGTAGCTAAAATTCTGCGCAACGACTTGCTCTGCTGCCCCCGGCCAAGAGCGGGTGTAAACCGCACTGATACGACCGAGCGTATCGCGTGCATAGCGTACGATTCGACCACTGGGATAATAGCGTTTTTCTACATTACCAATCTTGTCATGGTCGTAGCCCCACTGATAGCTCTTCGCGCCCACTTTCGACACCTTGTGGAACAGCTGGCCTAACGCGTTGTAGCGATAATAGGTTTCACCACTGTCGTCAGTCATACCGGTAACACGACCAAGGCCCGAATTACTGTCAGCTGTGCTGTCGTAACTGTAAGCTTGCCTATCCGGGCCTGAAGGGCTTGCGGTATCAAAAACGGTTAACAAGCGATTGAGAGCATCATAAGTGTAGTTTAATGTGAGGGGGCGATCATCGGTTTTACTCTTACGAT
>JAUXHA010000010.1 GCA_030621845.1 Spongiibacteraceae bacterium | reverse complement strand
CAGCGCCTGTTCGTGCTCGGCCAACACCTCGGCGGGCAGCGAGTCGATCAGGAAATACTGTACATCGCGGATACCATTACCCCAGTGCACCGCCTGAAAATCCAGCATGCCCATTTCCTCACCCGAAACAAAAAAGTTGCCGAGGTGGCTATCGCCATGACACAGTGACAGGGGGCCGGCAAACCAATAGTCGAGCATCAAGTCCCAGTTCTCCAGCGTTTTTTTATACACCTCGATCAACCGTTCAGAGATCACTCCGGGCTGTTTTTTCAGACAGGGTGCCAGGCCCAGTGTATTGAGCGACTGCGAAACCACTCGCATGGTTTTACCAAAGAAGGGGTGATGATCCAGCGGTAGAATAGCCAGCCGCTCGGCTTCGGTCAGGTCGTAATGTGCACAGTGCATACGGGCAAAAGTATCGAGGCACTGCCTGACCCGTTCAATTGAAGGGCCTTTCAGCATGTCAAAATTAGTAAACAGCTCGACCGAGGGGTCGGCATGGAGGTTTTCCTGCACCAGGCAAAAGCGCGTACCCTGGGTCACCACGGCATAGGCCTTGGGGGTCCGAATCGGCAGGGTGTGGGCCACATGACGAAAAAAATACGACTCCAGCTTCCAGGATTCAATGACGTTAAAAAACCAGCGCGTCACCAGCGAAGGGCTCGGCAGCTTGATAAACAGGGTATCCGGCAAAACCTGCTGGCCACTGGGCTGCTCGATACGAACCACCAGGTTATTGCAGTTGCTACTAACCGAGGGGATGCCCAACTGTTCAACGCCGCTAATCCTCGCCGGCCCCGCCAGGGGCTCGACTCCGTGCTGATTGATGATATTACTGAGATATTGAGACTCGGCCACAACCTCCGGGTGAAAGGAAAAGCTACTGCCAGTGACGTCCCCCGCCGCATCCCTGACCACCAGACCCCACTGCTTGAGCGCGGATAGAAGTAACTTAAGCTGATTCATAGCTTTCATCATATACACTGCTATTGACCAAAGAGAATCACAGTGTAACTTGCCAGCATCGGACATAAAAGCTAATATGTCCGATATTGATGCATTTTAACCCAAGGAGCCACCCGATGAGCGCAAGCGAACAACAAACCAGCCAGCACCCGCACTATGACGCACTGATCATCGGCGGCGGCCACAATGGCTTGGCTGCAGCTACCGTGCTGGCCAAAAACGGTCAATCCGTACTGGTGCTGGAAAAAAACAACTATGTCGGCGGCATGAGTGGTACCCGTGAAATTCTCAAGGGTTGCAGCAATGAAGTCGGCGCCAGCTGCCTGTTCCCGCTCTCTAAAGAGATCAGGGACTACTATGACTTTGAACATAATGGCGTCGAATTGATCCCGCTGCCGGTGATGGCGGTTAATTTCTGTGGCGCCGATGCGCGGCCACTGATCTTTTTTAAAAACCCGCTGCGCCTCGCTTTTAATGTGCTGAGAACCTTTGGCTTCTCGGCCATGGTCGGTATGGTTAAGTTACTGGCCTTCTGTAAATATCCCGCGCAAATGGTCGACCGTTTCACCGCCCGCAAAGCGCCGCGTAATCTGGAAGATATTATTGCCGCCGCCGAGACACCAAAACAACGTAAGCAACTGGAGCTGGCCTTTAAGGGTTCGGCTATGGATATCATCGACCAGTTCTTCCCCGACAAGGAAAAACACAAGGAGCTGCGTGGCAGTATGGCCTTCGCTGCAGTACAGGCCACTTATAAAGGCCCCTATACACCGGGTTCCGGACTATGCCTGATCTACACCCTGGCCCAGGAGGGTTCCGGCGGACTGATGCAACGGGTTAAAGGCGGTATCGGTAAACTCTCTGAGTCACTAGTCGAACAGATCGAAGCACTGGGTGGCGAAGTGCGCATGAAGCAACGGGTAAAAACTATTCTGGTCGAGAACAACCGTGCGATCGGCGTTGAAATGAAAAACGGTGAGCAGATTTTTGCCAATACGATTATTTCCAACCTCGACAAGCCGGCAACATTTAAGGGTCTGCTGAGCGATCAGCCCCTGGCCGAAGCGTTCCAGAGCAAGGTCGACGGCGCCAAGCATAACGGCGCCTTCGTGCATATGCTGTTCAAATTAAACGGGCTGCCCGATTACTCCCCACACATGGATAAACTCAACCATATTGAAGGCGCACGCTTTGGTAGCGCCATGGTAGTCGAACCCGAGTTAATGCAGAGCTGTTACGAGGCCTGTATCAAGGGTGAAATGCCAGCCAAAATGCCACTGGCTTTCCAGATCCCCACCGTCATGGATCCCACATTGGCACCCGCCGGCTATCACATCGCCAGTGCCTACGGTTTTTACTTCCCCTGTGCGGCGGATAAGTCACTGCGCGGTAAACTACGCGATCGCGCCGCCGAGATGATCATCGATCATATCAGTGAGTACATGCCCAACTTCCGGGAATTAATTTGTGACCAGGCCATTTTTTCTTCCGATCATTTTGAAAGCATGCACGGCGCCACCAATGGTGACTGGACTCACGGCTCACTACATCCAGAACAAATGTTGGGCGAGCGCTGTTTGGTCGAGGGCACCGGTCACGTAACACCGATCGACAATCTGTTTCTCTGTGGTGCCTCTTGTCATCCTGGCCCTGGCGTCACCTTTCTGCCCGGTTATAATTGCGCTCACGAAGTCATGCAGTACGCCAAGAGTGCCGACACAAAAAATGACATCGATGCCGCAGCTAGAGCGGCATAATGCACAGGCAGTAATACTTAAGGCACTTTTTTAGCCCTTCCACCACCGGTCAGTTACTCGGCGTAGCGCACCGCCCGGATCGATTCGATACCACCCTTGGGCTGTAACAATTGCAACCCCTGCAGCGATAGAATCGGGTTTACTAGCGGGGCAACTAACGCGCCGATTGAACTGCGCATGGAGCCATTGTTAAAAATTAACTGCCCATCCTTGAGTGGCACCACCCAGGCATCATTACTGTCTTCAGCCTCATAGGGCACACTACCCGCCAGTAAAGTGCCCGTTTGCGGATGTACGTTAAGATAAAAAATTTTCACCACCAGGGGTAATGTTTTACCAAAAATTGAAAAGTTATAGCCCAGAATCACCGGCATAATTAACCCGGTATCAGTCACCGCGATCGTGCCACCACCCATCAGAAAGCGCTCACCCAATAGTAACTCGAAGGCAGCCGGGAGTTCACGCTGTAGCAGCCAATCCAAATCCAAACGCCAGACAACTGCACAGTTATTCGGGTCGATGGCTGCGGCGCCATCAAAGGTTTGTATCAGCACCGTGCCATCGCTGCCAATGGTCGGTGAGCCCGGCTGTGCATCCAACTCAGCCGTTTTACAGTCCACCGCACCGCTCGCAGTATCAATCGCGTAGAGCCTGCCTGTCTCATCGGTCAGATAAACCTGCTTACCATCGGGAGAGATCGAAGGCGACGAACCGCTCTCCTTGCCAATCACGCTAGTGGTGGCAAGTTTAACCACGCCCAGTGCAGATGCCTCACGCGCCGGAATAAAATCCAGACCGTACAACGCGCCGGTATTTTTTTCCCGGCCAGTTGCCGCGACAAAAATACGACCATCGCGAGCATTTACTGCGGGCGTATTAGAAGAGTTAAAGGTACGGCCAACCACCAGATCAAACAACGGTTGAATTAAACGTCCATCCAGCAGCCCCACTAAAAACCGATCGGATTCCGGTGGCTGCGTCGGTGGCGGTGAAGCGCCGGGCAGGCGAAAAGGCTTTGCAAGCAACGCACCTGTTTGCCGGTCGACAATTAGTACATCACCAAATACGGTGATACCGCCAACGGCACCGTCAGCAGTAAAAAAGGCGGTAACAAAGGTACGGATTTCGGTGAGCCGCTTAACGATGATTTTTTCTGCAGGCTTATCCGGATTGAAAATTTCAAGCTCTTCATCCACATCCTGATAAACCGTACCGGGTGCTGGCGCCGGTAAATCGACCACCCATTTCACCTCACCATCAGGCCTAAAAGCCCAAAACTGATTACAGTCGGCGACATAAATATCGCCATCGCTGTCGACGATGGGGCCGTTCAACACCGCACAACTGTCGAAATCCTGCTTGCCGTGCCAGGGTGGTGTCTGCCAGAGAATATTACCCTGCCGATCCAAAGCAAACAGGTTGGCGCCGCCGGGCGGATTACCGGTAGTCTGATAAATATTCCCTTCGGGACCAGTCGTTGGCGCGACAATTGTTGCCATCCCCAACAACGCCTGCCAGTCTTTCTTGAATTCAACGCCGTGCTTAACTGCCACATAATCATTATTGGCGGGGCCACCATGCACCGAAGGCCACTCCGTCGCAGCATAGGGCAGGCCCTGTAAACTATGAGGCAGCGGCTGCACAAAGGGCGGTTGTTTATCGTTGGGGGTGATGATCTGGGGCGGAGGGATCTTTAAATACACAAGCAGGCCTACGCATAAGGCCAATAGCAAAGCCATCACATAGAGGAATCGTCTCAGCCAATGCCGCATTTTGTTATTGCTCATCGCTACCAAACCAGTAAACGTAATGAGACATATTGTAATACATGTCCCGCGTCGAATACAGCCAGTAGAGAGATAGCCAATTAAAACATCGCCAATTGCCGATCAATCACCGCGGCCAGGCTGTCTTCAAGAAAATACAGAATACTATCAGCCACCGGCGCCAACTGGCGATCAATATAATACTGATAGTCCAGCATTGAGCGCTGTGCCAATACCGGCTCGGCGCCGTTGACAGTCATTACATATTCAATCCAGTCACCCCGGCGAATATCAACACCCGCCAGCGCAACCGCCTTGCG
Organism: Spongiibacteraceae bacterium; assembly: GCA_030621845.1. Classification (GTDB taxonomy): domain Bacteria; phylum Pseudomonadota; class Gammaproteobacteria; order Pseudomonadales; family Dasaniaceae; genus JAUXHA01. The sequence goes on along the minus strand of JAUXHA010000010.1, from coordinate 36,308 downwards.
TGCCGCTTGCACATGGGGCGGGACATTGCGCTGGTATTCATGGAGTTTGCGTCGCAGGCGTTTACGATAAACCAACTGTTCATCATATTGCCCCTGCAGCAATCCCGCCACCACGGCTTTTATATAATCGCGATAGGGCTCATCAAAAAAGATACGTCGATAGAGCTCCTGTTGAAACTCCCTGGCCAATCGACTCCAGTCGGTACGAACATTTTCCAGCCCCTTAAACACCAGACGTTGCTGCTGCCCTGAACGCACGACACCGGCATAACGTTTTTTACTGCCCTTCTCCGAACCACGTATCGTCGGCATCAGGAATTTCTGGTAGTGCGTTTCAAACTCAATCTCCAGAAAACAGTCGATGGCATATTCTTTTTTCAAACGTTGCTGCCACCACTGATTTAAGTCTGCCTCCAGGCTTTTACCAATTTGCGTTACCTGCTGATCACTCTCCGCGGAATTTATCCAGACAAATACAGAGTCGGTATCACCATAAATTACCGGCCAACCCTGCGCCTCAATATAAGCCGCTGTCTGTTGAATAATTTGATGCCCCCGGCGGGTAATCGAGCTGGCCAGGCGCGAATCAAAAAAACGGCAACCGGCCGACCCCAATACCCCGTAAAAAGAATTCATAATAATTTTAATAGCCTGTGACAAGGGCTGGTTACTATCCCGCTTAGCCGCGTCCCTGGCCTGCCACAGCTCGGCGATAATTTCTGGAAGAATGGTTTCCGTTTTAGAAAACCACGCCCCATTAAATCCAGCCACCAGCTCGCGTTGATCCAGATCGCCGGACAAACCTACCACCAGGCCCAGCGGGTCTATTTTAAAACTGCGGATAATACTCGGGTACAGACTTTTAAAATCCAGCACAATCACCTGCTGGTATATCCCCGGACGGGAGTCCATCACAAAACCACCGGGGCTACGCTGTATCTCCTCAGACAAATGTCCATTGGGCGCCACATAGCCTTTGCGATGCAAATGCGGCAAATAACGAAAATCAAAGGAGGCCACCGAGCCACCGATACGGTCCAGCGGCAAACCGGTTAATTTACTGCGGGCGATAACGAATTCCAGCAAGCGGGTTTTCTGGAAAATATTCCAAACCAAAATACAATCCTGAAGATTGTACTGAGCCAGCTGCGGCTTATTATGTTCAAATAATTCTGCAATTTTCTCACCGCGATCACTGCCTTGAATTAATTTGCTTTCATCGAGTAACGCCGAGGAAACTGCATTCAGGGAAAAACTTTCAAAACGGTAACTAGCCGCTTTTAACAACTCGATTCCATCAAGTACCACGCGTCCAGAAACAGTAATCGCTTTACGATCGCCGTCATCGTCCAGGTCGCGCCAATAAGGTTTGCCGTCACCACGACCCAGGCGCAAGTCAATATTGTGTTTGGTGCAAAGACGCTGCAGAAACCAGCAATCAAAATTCACCACATTCCAGCCAATAATAATGTCTGGATCGTACTCGCCAAGCCAATAGAAAAATGCTTCCAGCAATTGCCGCTCATCCGGAAAAGTTAACGCGCCCGCCACCGGCTCACTGGAAACCATAAAGACTTTGTGTAATTTATTCTCAGCAGTTTCTGCATACACCGCGATAGAATACAGCTGCAGATCATCCATTGCCGTTTCTATATCCAGTGAAATTACTTTAAGTCGAGGCTGATAATCATTGGCCGTAACTTTCGGCTGAGCATAGCGCCGATAGGATGGCAATGACTGCGATGAACCCTCGAAGGCGATGCCGCCTCGAATATAACGCTCCATCAGGAAACGATCTTGCGGGTTGATATCTGCCTCAAGAGGGTCGAGACCGGCATCACGCAAGCGCTCTCTGGCCTTGCGTAAATTGGCCTGCTGCTTAAAATAAAAGGCTTTTACTGCCGTCGCTGAAAAGTCGCGCAGCGGCAGTGACTTGCTATGACAGCCAGGAATAGTAGCCAGTAATTTCTCGGCTTGTTGGCACTGGTCAATTCGAAGAAAAAATAGCGGATGCTGCTTGCCGATAAGCAACTGAACCGGCCCCTGATCAGAGGCCAGCCAAAATTCAAGTTCGACACCGTCGCGACTATCACGCCACTGCCGCGTAAGCAAAAAACCCTGCTGGCCAGCAGCCATAGGGGTTTAGATATTAATGAGGAAGGCTTTCAGGTTCGGATCCACAAACATTCTGTCCATCGTTTCGGAAATCAACTCCGTGAGCATTTTGGAATTATCCTCGGCATCGGGTGCGCTGACATACTGCCGGGTCGTCTTGCTTTTATAGCGACCGGTAAATCCTTCACCCTGGCTGTTGAGTTCCGCCAACATCACCACTTCTGCTTCAATCTTATTACCCATACTGGTATTTAACGGCTTGTAATTGATTTCTTTCAACACAATTGTCATCGTGGTTACATTAACCTCACCGCTGTTAACATTAAAACCCAGCGCCGCCATTTTTCCCTTGGCAGCAGCTAGCACCGCCTGGTTTACGTCATTACCGATAGTGATATTACTGGTATCTGCATAGACACCACCCAGGCTGCCAATATCTTTCGATGCACGGCGATCTTCCACCGCCAAATTAACCGGACGACTGTTGCCGTAAGCCTCACCATCCATAGCAAGCACCGGCGTCACCGTTAATTGCTGGGGACTGATGGCACAGGCCACCATTAATAACATCGAGATCAAAATCGCTATTTTTTTCACACTTTGCTCCTTAGCTTTTTACCCTGGTTTTTACTACTGATTTTTACTCACGCATAATGTTGCGCACCGGCAAACCAACCTCTAACGCTGCAGCATTACTGAATTCGAATTTAAACTTTACCGTATCACCTTCCCGCAGCGGTCGCTTGATATCAATTAGCATCAGGTGATACGCGCCCGGCTCAAAAATAAATGTCCCTTTCGCCGGCACGGTGACGCTCGCCACTTCTTCCATTCGCATCATGCCATTATTATGACTGTGTTGATGCATTTCCACCCGCTCAGCACTATCACTTGATACCGCCAATAGCACTACCGGCTGATCACTGTCATTGTGCAAATAAAGGAAAGCTGCACTGACCGGCTGACCTGGTGGCATCTCCCTGACATAGCCCTCGCTCACTACAATCGCCGCGCTACAGAGCGCCGGGCAGAGCAAGAACAAAAAAAGAACAACTATTTTTCTCACCATCAAACACCGATAATTTTGGCAACGCACTATAGCACCTCCCCGATATTTTTTAGCCATTTAAATCGATTAATACCACCCTGGGCACTTTGCTCAACTGAATATTTCCGCGCAGGCGATAACCATTAACGGCATTGCGCATCTGTTTATAAATCCAGCGCCCTTCGGCATCAGTACGGGCATAGATGGTCAAGCGTGAAGATTGTTCCCTGGCCAGCACGGCAATCTCCACCAGCTGCGCAATGATGGCATCGCTTTTCGCCGATAACGCTCTGCGCTCAAGGGGGAACTCATTCTCCGGCGGCGCTTTGGTCGTGTACTTACCGCGCAATTGCGCGGCTATCGCCGGTGTCACAGAAATGCGCTGGGCGCGGCTCAGGAAGACCTCGGCCTTATTATCATTGCCGCTGACAAACGCCTGCTCAGCCAGCTCAAGGTAACGATCGCCGATCTCCCGCATGCCCCAATGCGCTTCGGCATTACTGCCGTCATGTGACAATACCTGCAGATACCAACCATAGGCATTATCATTGGCCGGTGTCATCAACTGATCCTTGTGCAACGCCAGTTGTGCCCGTGCCAACAACATCCTCAGCAAGCGTTGCTGCCGCTGCTCTGCGGTCGGTGGCGGCACCGCGTACACCTCGGACACAGGCGCAGGCTGCGCTGATGGAACACAGGCGGCCAACAGCACACACACGATGAGTGTCACAAAACGATAAGGTATTACTAACATAACAGCAGAATATTTATTCCAGAACAGCTAGAAAGATTAGGGCACCTCTGAATAATGGCAAACGCTCTCTGCGTGACCAGAAGGGTGCAGATGCAAGACGCAAGCCGAAGGCCAAGGCTGGTTGTCCTTGGCGAGGTTTGCAACGCAGCAGCTGTGCCCTTCTGGTCACGCCCTTCGGGGCCTCCAGACAAATTCAGGCTCTGCGTTAGCACTTCTTGACGTGCAACCAGCATGCCTTCGAAGCGCTGCCTTAATCCTGAAGTTGTCTGGAGGCCAGATAGCATTTGCCATTATTCAGAGGTGCCCTAGAATCTACTATACAATACTTAGCTGGCCTGCGGGGAAATCCACTTCACGTAGCGGCACACAGCTCACACAAAGGCCCATCATGCGTTTTCCCGTTTTCATCCTGCTCTGCCTCAGCCTGCTCACGCCGCTACAAGCACAAACCGGTGACACCCTTGTTACTGATAATGACAACCCCGCTTTTGGTGTCACCGATGAGTTCCTTCCGGTGGAGGACGCTTACCAGCTCAGCGTTGAATTCGAGGCCGCCGACCAACTGCGGCTTAACTGGCAAATTGCCGACGGCTACTATCTCTATCGCCACGGTTTCAAGCTTGAACTCACGCACAACGGCCAAAGCATCGCGCTGGCCCCGGAGATCCCCTCCGGCCTGTCCCATGATGACGAATACTTTGGCCGCGTTGAAGTCTATTACCGACAAGCGGATATCTATCTGGCTTCACTCCCTCCCGGAGAAAATTTAAGCTTATCGGTTACCAGCCAGGGCTGTGCCGATGCCGGCCTTTGCTATCCTCCACAGACCCTGTTTTTTTCCCTCAACAGCCAAACACAGACCGTTTCATCATTATCGCAGGCCCCGGAGCCGGTCACAGCCGCCCAGGCTGAAGATCGCTCACTGGTTTATATGTTAATCCTCGCCATGCTGGGCGGCATGATCCTTAACCTGATGCCCTGTGTATTTCCCGTGCTTAGCCTCAAGGTATTGAGCTTTGCCCGCGACAAGGACCACGACCACAAACTTCATGGCTGGGTTTACAGTGCAGGGGTCGTGGCCAGCTTTGTCTTCATTGCCGCCATCCTGATGTCACTGAAAGCCGCTGGCGAAGCCATTGGCTGGGGCTTTCATTTGCAATCACCCTGGTTTGTGGCCAGCCTGGCTTATTTGTTTTTTATTATGGGTCTCGGACTGTCGGGGCTGGTTGAAATGGGCAGTAACTGGATGAACTTCGGCGGCAGGCTCAGCGATCAATCCGGTTACAGCGGCAGCTTTTTTACCGGCGTACTCGCCACCGTCGTGGCCAGCCCCTGTACCGCCCCTTTTATGGGCACCGCACTGGGCTTCGCCGTCACCCAACCCACCATCATCGCCCTGGCCGTGTTTGCCGCCCTCGGTTTCGGCATGGCGTTACCGCTACTGATACTGTCCTATTCTCCCGCACTACTGAACAAAATCCCCAGGCCCGGGGCCTGGATGGAAACCCTAAAGCAATTGCTGGCCTTTCCCCTCTACGCCACCGCCGCCTGGTTGTGCTGGGTTGCCGGCAAACAGGTCGGCGTCAATGCCATGGGCTTGATATTACTGGGCTGTATCTTGCTGGCGATGGCGATGTGGTTATGGAACAGCAATCTCTTTCGCCGCAGTCTCAGCGCACTCTGTGCGGCCGCTGCCATCAGCTTCCTCAGCAGTTCTTTTTTGCAAACCAGCGCCGAGCCCGTTGCCACCAACTGGCAGCACTACAGCCCCGACACCCTGGCCAGCCTGAGACAAGAAGGGAAACCGGTGTTCGTTAACATCACCGCTGACTGGTGCATCACCTGCCTGGCCAATGAAAAACTGACCTTGAATACCGCGCCGGTAAAAAAAGCCTTGCTGGAGGGCAATATTGTTTATTTAAAAGGCGACTGGACCAATTACGACCCACAGATCACTGCCCTGCTGACCGAGTTCAATCGCACCGGTATTCCGCTGTACCTGTTTTACCCCGCCAATAACAGCGGCGAAACCGTGCTGCTGCCACAAATATTGACTACGGACGTACTGCTAAGGACATTTAAGGAGCAATAAGCGATTTTGACTCCTAATCGCCACAAGTTACCTGCAAGATTGCCGCATATCCACGATGTTATCCACAATGCCCATAAACTTCTTTTAAACCCACACTATATTGCCTGCTATTGCAGCGAACGTGTTCTCCCCGCCCAATCCCAGATAACATCTTGCATGGAAATGTCCGCCATTAGCGCCTATCTCCATTAAAATAAACAATTATTGGACTAAAAGCCGGTTATAGTGCAGAATCAAAAAATATCTTATTTCAGTCCTCATTGGCGAGCTTGATCATGGCTTCAATTCTGGTGATACACGGACCCAACCTGAACCTGCTAGGCAGCCGCGAACCTGAACGCTACGGCACCACCACCCTGGATGAGATCAACCGGCAATTAACCGACATCGCCCTGAACGCCAGCCATCACCTGCTAACCATGCAAAGTAACGCTGAATACGAAATTATTGAGCGCATCCACGCAGCGAGTCAGGAAGGCATTAACTTTATTATCATCAATCCCGGCGCATTCACCCACACCAGCATTGCCATTCGCGACGCTCTGCTCGGGGTAAAAATCCCGTTTATTGAAGTGCACCTTTCCAACATCTATGCACGCGAACCTTTCCGCCATACCTCGTATCTTTCCGATATTGCCGAGGGAGTGATTTGCGGGCTGGGTACCGACAGCTATTCACTGGCGCTTCAAGCCGCCCTTAATCGGCTTGGAGCCTAATTCATTTTTCCTAAAAACGTCAGAGAGCGACCATGGACATACGCAAAGTAAAAAAATTAATCGAGCTGTTGGAAGAATCCAACGTCAATGAAATTGAAATCAAGGAAGGCGAAGAGTCTGTACGTATCAGTCGTGGTGTTAGTCCCGCGCCACTCGCGGCAGCCGTCGCTGCGGCACCCGCGGCTGCACCTGTGGCCGCGGCCGCCGCCGAGGTCGCCCCGGCACCCGCCCCAACCGGCCACGTGGTCAAATCGCCGATGGTCGGTACCTTTTACCAGTCTCCGGCACCAGGCTCCCCGTCCTTTGTCAGCCCTGGGCAAACCGTCAAGGTTGGCGATGTCATTTGTATTATCGAAGCGATGAAAATGATGAACCAGATTGAAGCCGACAAAAACGGTGTTATTGGAGAAATCCTGGCAGAAGACGGCCAACCCGTTGAATTTGACCAGCCATTGTTCACTATCACCTGAATCGCCAATAGCAACTCATAGCGACTTCAAAGGAAACCGTTGCATGCTTGAAAAAATTGTTATTGCCAACCGTGGCGAGATTGCACTCCGCATACTGCGTGCCTGTAAAGAAATGGGCATTAAAACAGTGGCCGTACACTCGACCACCGACAGCGAGCTGATGCATGTCCGGCTAGCTGATGAGGCTGTTTGCATCGGCCCGCCGCCCTCTGTCGACAGTTACCTGAATATTCCCGCTATTATCAGCGCGGCTGAAATAACCGATGCCACCGGCATTCATCCAGGCTATGGTTTTTTGGCCGAAAATGCCGACTTTGCCGAGCAGGTACAGAAGAGCGGCTTCACCTTTATCGGTCCCGACGCCGATGTGATACGCCTGATGGGCGATAAGGTATCCGCCATCCAGGCGATGCGTGCAGCGGGTGTACCCACCGTGCCCGGCTCTAACGGCCCGCTGCCTGAAGATAATAACGAGGTATGCATGCAACACGGCCGGGACATTGGTTACCCGGTCATTATCAAGGCAGCCTCCGGTGGCGGCGGCCGCGGCATGCGTGTGGTGCACACCGAAGCCGCGCTGTTAAATGCCATACAGATAACCCGAACCGAGGCCGCCGCGGCCTTCGGTGACGGCACCGTCTACATGGAAAAATTTCTCCAAAACCCCCGTCATGTAGAAGTACAGATTCTCTCTGACGGCCAGGGCAATGCCATACATCTCTACGACCGCGATTGCTCGCTGCAACGTCGACACCAGAAAGTACTGGAGGAAGCACCAGCTCCCGGCATTCCCGATGATGCGCGTGAAGAAGTCTATGCTTCTTGCGTCAAAGCCTGTGTTGATATCAACTATCGCGGAGCGGGCACCTTCGAGTTTCTTTATGAAGATGGCTGTTTTTACTTTATCGAAATGAATACACGGATTCAGGTGGAGCACCCGGTGACCGAACAAGTCACTAATATCGACCTGATCAAACAGCAGATTTTAGTCTGCTCCGGTGAAAAACTGCCGTTGACTCAACAGGACGTTATCCTCACCGGCCATGCACTGGAATGCCGTATCAATGCCGAAGACGCTAAAACCTTTATACCCAATCCGGGTAAGGTTAATATATTTCATGCGCCGGGAGGCCCTGGCGTCAGGGTCGATTCGCACCTCTACAGCGGTTACACCGTGCCCCCCAACTACGACTCGATGATTGCCAAGGTGATTGTCCACGGACGCAACCGTAAAATTGCCCTGGATCGCATGCGTGGTGCCCTGGATGAAATGGTGATAGAGGGCATTAACACCAATATCGCCCTGCAAAAAGAGCTGGTACGCGATGACGCCTTCCGTAAAGGCTGCGTCAACATTCACTACCTGGAGGAAAAGCTTGCGCGTTAACGCGCCGGGAAAAAACCATGTCCTGGCTACAATTTCGCATTGACAGCACCCGCGAGCAATCCGCCGCTATTGAAGATGCCCTGCTAGCTGCCGGTGCCTGCTCAGTCACCCTGGAAGACAATGCCGACCAGGCCATTCTGGAGCCCGCACCGGGCGAAACCCCGCTGTGGCCAAAAATTCGTGTTACCGGCCTGTTTACGGCCGACACCAACACCGACCTGGCCACGGTCACCGCCACCGCCCACCTGGGCGAAACACTCCCCAACTACCACTGGGAAATCCTTGAGGACAGGCACTGGGAACGCGCCTGGATGGATGATTTCAAGCCCATGTGTTTTGGCCGGCGCCTGTGGATTTGCCCCAGCTGGAAACAGCCCCCGGAACCACAAGCCTGTAATTTAATGCTCGACCCCGGACTCGCCTTCGGCACCGGCACCCACCCCACCACAGCCCTGTGCCTGCAGTGGCTGGACGGACACGATGTGCAGGGGAAAACGGTTATCGATTACGGCTGCGGCTCGGGAGTGCTGGCAATCGCGGCGCTGTTACTGGGCGCCCGCAGCGTCATTGCCGTCGACAACGATCCCCAGGCCCTGCTCGCCACCGAGGAAAATGCCCGGCGTAACGGGATTGACCCGGGGAAATTACAGCCGTTTCTGCCAGAACAATTACCAGCGGATAGTCATGCCGAATTAATGCTGGCCAATATTCTCGCCGGCCCCCTGCTGGAGCTGGCACCGCTACTGTCTCGAATGACTGATAGCGGGGGGCAATTGGTGTTATCCGGTATCCTCGCCAACCAGGCCAGCGAGCTATCGGCACACTATCAACACTGGTTTAGCATGGACGCCGCTGAATTTGACCAGGACTGGACTCGACTGACCGGGATTCGACGATAAACCCAGCCGCCACAAACAACAGCTCAAAAACCTCGTATTCACTTCACAAATCCGTCTTAACTCCTCGTTTTTTCTCAAAAAAGCGATACACTTAAGCATCATAGACTGCCATCACAGACACCAGCCACAGGCTCGCTGGCATACCATCCACCAAAGGATCAGCTCATATGACCAGTAAGGTCACCCAATGCCCTGAATGCAAAACCTCCTTTCGCGTCTCGGAGGCGCAACTGGCGATTGCAGACGGCGCAGTGCGCTGCGGCTCATGCCTGCATATTTTCAAAGCCCCGCAACACTGGCTTGAGCAGGAAATAGCCATCGATGACGAACCTGAGCTGGATTCCCTGCTGGAACAACATGCCTCGGAGCTGGATCAAATATTCTCAGACGAGGATGACGACCCACTGTTCAGCGACACCCAGCAGCAAAAAGTAATCAATAATATTTTTGAAGAAGACGGCCAGGGCAGCATCGAAAATAATGCGCTGCTGATCGATGATGACGAGCAAACGCAACTGGAGGAGAATTTGCTGTCTGAGCTGGATGAGGATAGCGATGACATTTTATTCAGCGATACCGTCCAGCAAAAAGCGATTAGCCTGATCGAAAAGGACGATGATGAAACACTGCTCGATGAGCTTGATGATTATGACGACAAGGCTCAGGCAACTGCGGAAGAAGATAACGAGTTGCTTTTTGAGGATGAAACTGAGCCTGATGAGACCAGCATCAAGGACACCAGAACCGGGCTTGTTATCGACACCGGCATGATCAGTGCCAACGACTTAAATCTGGAGGATGGCACTACCGGTAGCCAGGAACTCAGCGACAGCTTTCTCGACATAGACAGCTGGGAGGAAGAAGACGGCGTTTTCAAAGACCTGGACAATCTGGGTGACAGCACCCCCGTCGACAACGATGACTGGGCCAAAAAGCTACTCGATGATGAAGATACAGACCCACCGGAAAATACCGAACAACAGCAAGAGCAGGAGCAGGAGCAGGAGCAGGACAAGGAGCTGAACGACTTCCTCGAGGATATTCCCGAAGAGCCCGGCGAGCCCATGCTGGACCCGGAGTTATTAAATATTCTGGAAGATGAACCAGCCCCAATACAAGAAGACGAATTCGTTCTTGGCGATGAGCCGATGCTGGCGGGCGAACGTATCGGCGACAACAGCGCCCTGCTAGCCAATATAGAGCCTGAGCCCGTGGAAATGCCCGCGCTGGTTCAGCGCAGGAACTGGCCGCAACGGCTGTGGCTTACCGCCGCTGCACTGGCCGTGCTGGGATTGGCAGGCCAGCACCTCATTTTTAATTTCGACACCCTGGCGCGGAACCCCGCCTACCGCCCGGTCCTTGCCAGCCTCTGCGAGATAGCGGGCTGCCAGATTCCCGGTCTGGACGACATTAAACAAATTCGCACCAGTAACCTGATGGTGCGCAGCAGCAGCGAACGGAGAAATACCCTGGTCGTCGATGTGCTCATCACCAATCGCGCCAAATTCCAGCAAGCCTTCCCCATCATGGAGCTTGTTTTTACCGATCTCAGCGGCAAGGTCGTTGCCGGCCGGCATTTCAAACCCGAGGAATACCTCGCCGGTGAACTCACCGGCAATACCCAAATGCCCAGCCAACAGCAAGTACATATCTCCGTCGAAATCATTGATCCCGGCAAAAAAGCGGTTAATTACCAGCTCAAACTGTTCCCCAATCGCGACAGCTAATCGCACACCGTCTCAAGATTGATTAACCGCTCAGCATAGCCAGTCGCGCATTGAACCACCGATTCAACCAGACAGGACTGAGACAGTGAAAATTAATCATCTCCATCAACTGAATGAGCAGGCTGTTTCCCACAATCCCGAAATCAGAAAAAAGGTAATGATCGAGCAGGGTGAGATGGCACCCATCACCCAATTTGCGCAAGCGACCTTTCCTCCCGGCGCCATCGCACCCGCGCACAGTCATAGCGATATGATCGAAGTTTTTTTTATCGAGCGAGGTAAAGCGCAAATTCGAGTTGACGGTCGCCGCCATGAACTCGCTGCGGGCAGCAGCATTATCATCGAAGCCGGCGAGCGGCACGAACTGGAGAACACTGGCGATGCTGCACTGGTCGTTACTTATTTTTCTGTGCGCTGTTAGGCCGATATTGCCCTAGCGTTACTGCTGGCTCGATTTGTTCGGCATCGGCAGTTCAGGCAAACCCTGTAAATCCACTAGCAGGCCTTTCTGGAAATACTCAGTGCTTTTTTCATGCTCACCCAGGTGCGCATACAGTCGTCCCAATTCGCCACAGGCTTCGGCATTGAGTTCCAGCTTTACACTGCCCTCAAAGTAATCCCTGGCCTTGCCCCACAATTCATTGCGCAACGACAACCGCCCCAGGCACAACATCAGCGCCGCATCATTGCTGCGTGCCTTTAACCAGGACTCTGCTTCGATTAACTGCAGGGAACTATCCGCACCGACCACGCTACCGTAAAGATCCAGCAGGGGTTTTTCCCAGTGGCGATTCAACTGTTTGCGAATAATTTTCTCCGCTGTGGCCTGATCGCCCAGTTGAATTAAATAACCCGCATAACTGGCCACCAGCCGACCATTGCGTCTCAGACTTTTAGGAAAACTTTTCCAGGCGCCATGTAACATATCCGCCGGCTTCACCTTAACCCGTACCGCCTCATCCAATTGTGCCCTCGCCGCCCTCAATTCAAGCGCTTCCAACTCATCGTGACCGAGGATTTTATGCTTGCGCAGATCTGGCAACAAATCGATCACCCCGGCCCAATCATTCAAACCAATAAATGCCTGTTTTATCAATTTAAGCACATGAGTATTTTTTGGCGCTTGTGAGCGCAGGCGGATCAAAATCGCCAGGGCTAAGTCATAATTTTTATTTTCCAGGTGCAATTCGGATTGCGTAATCCCGATGACAAGCGACGAGCCAGAAACGGTTTCTTCGGCCTTTTGTAATAAGGTTTTTGCCGTTGCCATATCATTCAGGGCATTACTGGCGCGCGCCGCTAACAAGTAACTCACCAAGGGTGCCTCTGAGTGTTCTGCGCAGCGCGAGAGGGTTTTATACGCGCGTGACCAATTACCTTCATAGTAATCAATCACCCCCTTGATCGCCTGCTTTTGGCTGCGGCGCTGACCAAAGCCAGTCCACCAACCACTCATATTATTGCCTTGCTGGATGAAACGCCGAAACAAACTGAAGGTGCCGTAGACCACAACAAACAGCAACAGGAGCGCCAACAGCGCCACCCAGAGTGTACTTTCAATGGTGTAATAACCGTAACTGATTAGTAAATACCCGGGGTCGTATTCAATGCCGGCAACCAGTGCCACCGATGCAATCAGCACCAGCAGGCAGGCAATAAATATCCGCTTCATGGCGCTGACTCCACTGGCTTATCGGCAATAGAAACCGCATGGATCATTTCTATGTAATTTTTCAACTGCCGCAGTGAGCGGGAGATATCCGGCACCACAATGGTGATGTTTTGTTCTTGCAGGGTCTTTAAACTATCAATAACGGCGATGGTAGAATTTAGGTCTACGGTGTAGTAATCCTGCAACCACTGCTCCGCCCTGTCCAGACTATGCCGATATAATGCTTGGTTGCCCGACAACAGGGCAAGTTGTGCCTGCTCAAACATCAGTTGCACATTTTGCCGGACCGCTTCTTCATATTCCGGTGCCAATACCGGTGAATACTTTTCATCACGGCGATGAATTTGTATATAACTACTGAGTTTTTCCCACGCGGCGGTAAAGCCCTGGCCCAGTTTCTGCCGCCAGCCTCCCTCAAACTGCGTCGCCTGTGTTTCGACTAATAACTCCGGAGGCTGGTATAGCCGTAACTTCGCTGCCTGCACGGCTACGGCGGCCACCTGCAGGTACAGCCCTTCGATATCCAGGGTAGTCGCTGCTTGCAGTGCGACCCGATCTTCCGCAATAATTTTACGCACGCCGTAGAGTGCGGCATCGTCCAGTTCACGAATGATTTCATCGGCAGCGCGCAATAATTTTGCCGCACTGGCGATATCCTCACCCATCAGTAAACGCTGGTTGGCCAATCGAATCAGGTATTCTACTTCCGCCAGCAACCAATCTTCACGGTCCGTTGTCGACATCGACTGCAACTGCTTTTGCTGGCTGTGCAGTGCCGCCTGCAGCGCCTGTATTTGTTGCTGCAGATTCTTTTCCGCCGCTGCCGCAAGCATTTTTTGCTGATCCAGCTCGCGCCTGATTTCACGCGCCTGAGCCACTTCGCTATCCACTCGCTGCACAGCGGCCGCCACACTGGTCTGCAAACGCTGTTGCTGGCTGGCCTCCATTTGCCACAAATAAGCCGTCGCGGCGACGCCCGCCAGGGCAAGCGCCAGTACAAACCCCCATGCCATCCAACCCGGTGCCGAGGTTTTTTGCGCTTTGGTTTTTGTCACCGATGCCGGGCTTGTCGTCTCGGTCTGTGTTGCTGTTACTGCTTTATCTGCTTCCACGCGAATTCTCACTGTTGATGTTTGGCGACGCTTAGCAGCGCCTCGATAATGGCCGGCGTGCTGGCATTGTCTGCCCGCACTATATTACTAAAACCCCGCTGCTCTGCCAGCCCGGCAACACGATTTCCTGGCACAATAACCGGCAGCGTTAGCGGTAGCTGGCCACCGAGCAAGTCACAAACATACTGCAGGGTCTCACCGCTGTTAATGACCATGCTATTCACCCGTTCCGTTTGCAACAGCTGCCCCAGCTCACCCACCGGTTTATCTACCCGTGCGCGACGATAACATTCTGCATAATGCACTCTGGCACCCCTTTCTCGCAACCCTTCTGCAAGGGCCTCGCGGCCACCGACACCGCGCACGATCAGCACCCGTTGTTCGCTCAATGCCTGCAGCGCCGGCTGCTGCAGCAAGGCTTCAGTATTCATTGCCCGATCACTGTCAGCACAGGGTATGCCTGCCGCCAGCAACGCTTTCACCGTTGCCGAGCCAATACCATGCCACTGAATACCCACTGGCAGTTGCGGCCAGTATTGCTCTATCAACGCGGTACCGAAACGAACGGCATTGGTACTAATAAAAACCAGCTGCTGGTATTGATCGAGATTCAGTATTTTGTCTTTCGTCTGCTGCCAAACCAACTGATCGCTAAGCGGGTCTAATGGCTGGATAGCCATCACCGGGTAGTGAATACTCTGGCCGCCCTGTTGTTTTATCGCCGCCTTCAAGTTATCGCCCTGTCCCTCGGGCCTGGTCAGCAATACTTTCATCGTCGAGAGCGACATAGGCTAGCGATACACCTCTCGCAGGATTCGATCGGCGCCCTGGGATAACAAGTCCATCGCCACCGTCACTCCCAACGCCTCGGCTTCCGAGCGAACGGCACGATGCTCGCTAACGAGAATTTCGGTGCCGTCGGGACGCCCCACCAATCCGCGCAGCCAGAGCTGCCCGGGGGCATCGGGATCGGCGATAGCATAACAGGCGATCGGCACCTGGCAGCCCCCCTCCAGCTGTTTATTCATCGACCGCTCGGCGATAACACATTCTGCAGTGGCGCGATGATGCATGGGCGCCAACAAGGCTTGCATCCGCGCGTCATCGCAGCGGGTCTCCACACCCACCGCACCCTGGCCACCGGCGGGCAGGCTTTGCTCCACCGGAATCGATTGCGCAATCCGCTGCGCCATGCCCAGTCGCAGCAAACCTGCACTGGCGAGGATAATGGCATCATACCCACCCTCGTCGAGTTTACGCAGGCGGGTATTGACGTTGCCACGCAAGTCGAGAATGCTGAGATCGGGGCGCTGCTGCCGCAACTGGCACTGACGCCGCAAGCTGGAAGTCCCGACACGGCTGCCCGCTGGCAATTGTGCCAATGAACGGTAGTCATTGCTGACCAGGGCATCGCGGGGATCTTCCCGCGAGCAAATAATCGACAGCTCCAGCCCAGCGGGAAACGCCATCGGCACATCTTTCATTGAGTGCACGGCAATATCGGCGCGCCCCTCCAGCATCGCCGTTTCCAGCTCCTTCACAAACAGGCCCTTGCCCCCCACTTTCGCCAGCGGCGCATCGAGGATCTTGTCACCGCGGGTGGTCATCGCCAGCAGCTCAACCTCAATACCGGGGTGGGCAGCCTCAAGACCGGACTTAATGTATTCAGCCTGCCACAGGGCAAGCGGGCTTTTACGGGTAGCAATGCGAACAAGCTCGGACATAGAAAACGGGTTCCGCTGGCAATGACTGGGAAATCAACTGCGTCAATGATAAAGGACTGGAGCCAGAGTATAAAGAACCGTGAGGGCTTACAAGGTTTGCAGCAACTTGCGAATATCCGGCAAGTGCCGGCGACTGACCAGGGGACCTTCGGCAATGTCTTTCAATTTAAGCCGGTGCCCCGCTTCGATTTTTTCCAGTCCCTGGATATGCGCCACGGCCACCAGGGCATTGCGATGGATGCGAATAAACGCCTGGCCGAACTCCTGCTCCAGTTCTTTCAGCGGGTCATCGATTAGCACTTCACCGTCACCATGCACCACCGTGACATATTTGTGGTCGGCAATAAAATAACGCACCTCGCTCAACGCCACCAACTCAATACCGCGAGCCGTTTTCGCGCTAATATGGCTGCGTTGCTCTCCGACACTTTCCGCCAGTGAGCTTATCTGCACTTTGGTTAATCGACGGGCTTTCTCCAGTGAAAGTCGCAACGCCTCGCGGCTGACTGGCTTGAGCAGGTAATCAACCGCGCTGGCATCAAACGCATCCAGCGCATAATCACTGTAAGCCGTGCAAAAAATAATCGCCGGGGGCTCATCGCTGTCTGAAATACTGCGTGCGGCGGTGAGGCCATCCATCACCGGCATCCGGATATCCATTAAAATAACATCGGGGTGATACTGCTGAAACGCCTCGATAGCCTGTTGGCCATTGCTCGCCTCCGCCACCACTTCACCATTACCCTGTCGCTGCAGCAGACGCGCCAGGCGACTGCGGGCCAAGGGCTCGTCATCGACGATCAACACCCTCATGCCGTATTGCCCTCAGGCAGGGGGTAGAAAATTTCAGCGCGGTGATAACCCGCCGAGCGCTGCACCAATAAACCCGCTTTAGGGCCATACAGCGCCTGCAGACGCTGCTGGATATTATGTTGCGCAATCTGGTTACCCTTGTGCGCAATAGGATGGTTATCGACCACCGGATTGACCACCACCAAGTGCAGTACACCGTCTGTAACCTCGCCCGAAATAGTCACTGTTCCGCCCTCGGGAATTGGTTGAATACCGTGGTAAATCGCATTTTCCACCAGCGGCTGTAAACAGAGTCCGGGGATTTTCAACTGCTCGATAGCCCGATCAAACCGCCATTCAACCTGTAGCCGATCACCCAGGCGCAAACGTTCTATACGCACATAGCGACGACACAAATCCAGTTCTTCGGCGAGCCTGACCTCGGTGTCCGACTCCGCCAGGCTGGCACGAAACAAGCCCGACAAATCTTCCACCGCCGTCTCCGCCGCCTCCTGGTCCACTGCAATTAAGCTGGCAATAATATTCATACTGTTGAATAAAAAATGGGGTCTTATGCGCGATTGCAAAGCCTGGATACGCGCCTGTAATTCTGTCTGCTTGCGCAGGCTGAGCTGGTTGGTCAGGTAGAAATAACGCAGGGCAATCCCTGCCAGCACCGCACAGATCAACACATTGGTAGTGACCGTCCACAGGTTCAGGTGCCACTGCGCCGCATTATCGAGCACGCCGTAAAGCAGCCACTGACCCAGCACACTGAATAACAGCACCACCAGCAGGATCAGCAAATAACAGGCCGCGGCGGCCTGCGGCAATGGCCAACCCGACAACACCGGCCGCAGGCGGCAGAGACAGGCCGCACTGCAGAGTACCGACCACTGTAAAAATAACGAAATGATAGCAAAGTGATACCAGCTGAACAAAAACAGGCCGTTAGACGCCAGCTCCAGCACCAGCGCCAGCAATTCGGCCACTAATACCAGAAACAACACGGCCTGGACATTACACAGGTCGGGCAGGAAAAAATTCGCGTCGAGATTCGACTCTTGCTCAGTATTATTCATCGGCTGGCGGTTTTTAACAATTCGATGACCTGAATATAGTCGATAAACCCCCTGCCAGAGCTGAATTTGTTCTCAAATTCAACAGCCCGGGAAGTTTTTCAAGCGGTGTTGCTCTTTCCCATTTATTGGCTCCCCGCCTGGCTGTTACAACTGGTATACTGGCACCTCCATCATCTGCCAATAGTGTAAAGAGATTTCCATGAGCGATAAGGAGCAAGTGATCAAGCCCTGGGGCGGTCGTTTTACTGAACCCACCGATGCCTTTGTTGAACGCTTTACTGCCTCGGTCAGCTTTGACCAGCGACTCTATCACCACGACATCAACGGTTCGCTGGCTCACGCCCACATGCTCTCCCGGGCCGGCATCCTGACCGAACAGGAGTACCTGGATATTGCCCAGGGTCTGGAAGATATCCGCGAAGAAATCATCAGCGGTGAGTTTAACTGGTCGGTCAGCCTTGAAGATGTGCACATGAATATCGAAGCGCGCCTCACCGAAAAAATCGGCATTAGTGGCAAAAAATTGCATACCGGCCGCTCGCGTAATGATCAGGTTGCTACCGATATTCGGCTGTATTTACGCGATGAAATCGACAACATCGCCGCGGAGCTGACCCGTCTGCAACAGGGTCTGGTAACGAAGGCCGAAGAGGAAGCCAGCACCATCATGCCGGGCTTCACTCACCTTCAAACCGCCCAGCCCGTCACCTTCGGCCACCATTTACTGGCCTGGAACGAAATGCTGGAGCGGGACTACAGCCGACTAATGGATTGTCGTAAACGGCTCAACCAGAGCCCCCTTGGCGCCGCTGCCCTGGCCGGCACAACCTACCCGATTGACCGCGCCTACACCGCGCAACTGCTGGGCTTTGATGCACCCACAGAAAACTCCCTGGATTCAGTCAGTGACCGCGACTTTGCCATTGAATTTACCGCCTGTGCCAGCCTGCTGATGACTCACCTGTCACGCTTTAGCGAAGAACTGGTGCTGTGGGCCTCGGCCCAGTTTAACTTTATCGACCTGCCCGACCGATTTTGTACCGGCTCCTCGATTATGCCGCAAAAGAAAAACCCCGACGTACCGGAATTGGTTCGCGGCAAGGTCGGCAGGGTCACCGGTCACCTGATCAGCCTGCTAATGCTGATGAAGTCACAGCCGCTGGCCTATAACAAGGACAACCAGGAGGACAAGGAACCCCTGTTCGATACCATCGATACGGTACGCGACAGCCTCCATGCCTATGCCGATATGATCCCCGCGATCCAGGCCAACCACGCCGTCATGGCAGAGGCAGCACGGCGTGGCTTTTCCACCGCCACTGACCTCGCCGATTACCTCGTGGTCAAGGGCATGCCCTTTCGCGACGCCCATGAAGTGGTTGGCAAGTCTGTCGCCTATGGCATTGCGCAACAAAAAGACCTGTCAGAAATGTCACTGGATGAACTCCGTCAATTCAGCGACATTATTAGCCAGGATGTCTTCGAGGTACTCACCCTGGAGGGCTCCGTCAATGCCCGCAACCATATCGGCGGCACCGCCCCCAACCAGGTAAAAGCAGCGGCGGCGCGGGCGGGAAGTAAACTCCAGCAACGCTAAACCGATGTTACTCGGCGTAGACACAGGCGGTACCTTCACCGATTTTGTCCTCATCGACGGGCAAGACATCCGCATCCATAAAGTGCTGTCTACCCCCAGCGCACCGGAACGGGCGATTCTCCAGGGCATTGCCGAACTCGGGCTGAAAGCCGCCGCCCGTCGCGGCGAACTGGTGGTGGTTCACGGCTCCACCGTCGCTACCAATGCCGCTCTCGAAGGCAAGGGCGTGCGCACGGTCTATATTACCAACCGGGGCTTTAAGGACACGCTCACCATCGGCCGCCAGAACCGGCGCGAACTTTACCAGCTGCAACCACCGCTCATCGCCGCCCCCGTGCCAGAGGCCCTCTGCCTGGAGGTAAACTGCCGACTGGCCGCCGATGGCTCCACGGTACAGGCGCTTGACGCCGCCGAACTGGAACAGCTCAAAGCCCGACTGATCAAGCTCAAACCGCAGGCAGTGGCAATCAATCTGCTGTTTTCCTTTATCGATGACCAGCAGGAAAAAGCCATTGAGGCCATCGTAGCTGACGACATATTCTGCTCCCGCTCCTCCTTTGTATTACCCGAATACAAGGAATATGAACGCGGCATGGCAACCTGGCTCAATGCCTGGCTGGGACCACTGGTCGAGGACTATCTCGACACCCTCAGGCAACACCTCGCCCCCAGTCCGGTGGCAGTAATGCAATCCTCAGGGGGCACCATCGATGCCGCACAGGCGGCTCGACGAGCGGTCACCCTGTTATTATCCGGCCCGGCGGGCGGTCTGGCGGCGGCCAAATTCATCGGTGAACAAACCCGACTTCAGCGCCTGATCACCTTTGATATGGGCGGCACCTCCTCCGATGTGGCGCTGATTGATGGTAAAATCCAGCTCACCAGCGAAGGCCATATTGGCCATTACCCGGTCGCCGTGCCGATGGTCGATATGCACACCATTGGTGCCGGTGGCGGCTCCATCGCCTATATAGATGATGGCGGCATGTTACGCGTTGGCCCCGAATCGGCCGGGGCTGACCCGGGCCCTGCCTGCTATGGCCGCGGCGGCCGGCGGGCCACCGTTTCCGATGCCAATGCCGTGTTGGGACGGCTACGTCCCGATGCCTTTCTGGGCGGTAAAATGACCCTGGACCTGGCTGCAGCGGAAACAGCCATCGCCACTATCGCCACACCACTGGCACTGAGCATCCAGGAAACAGCACTGGGCATCCTGGCCATTGCCAACGAGCACATGACCCGGGCCCTGCGCGTGATATCGGTTCAGCGCGGCTATGACCCCGCCGATTTCACCCTCTGCTGCTTTGGTGGTGCCGGCGGCTTGCATGTCTGTTCACTGGCCGAGAACCTGGGCATAAAATCCATTTTAATACCCTTCAATGGCGGCGTGCTTTCGGCTCTTGGCATGCTGGTTGCGCCAAGAGAGCGACAGTTATCACTTACTTACCAAAAGCGGCTGGAGGATCTGGACGCGCTCGAAATCGAAGCTGTTCTCAAGCAGCTACGCAGCGATGGCCTGCAACAGCTGGCAGGTGAAGGCATTGAAGCCACCGCCATTACTACCCAGGCCAGCCTTGATTTGCGCTACCAGGGCCAGACCTTCACCCTCAACATTCCCTACCATCACCTCGCCCAATGCAATGATGACTTCCATCATGCCCACCAACAGCGCTATGGCCACCGCATGGCGCTGTCCATCGAGCTGGTCACTGTCCGCCTCGCCCTCAGGGCTCCGGGCAAAACCATCGAATTACCACGACAAGCCGGCGGCAAGCTGCTTGCACCCAGCGCGGCGACGATGATGCTCGAAGGCTTCTCCAGGCCCACGGCTATTTATGACCGCGAGCAGCTACAGGCCGGGCAGCGGTTTGAGGGTCCCGCACTGATTACAGAGCCGATAGCCACCACCCTGATTGACGAGAACTGGCAGGCATCTGTCGATAATTTCGGCAATTTACTGCTAAGCAAGTCGATTTAAGCCTGGCAATCTCTCGCCGATGTCATTTGTTTGAACAATTACTCGTTTTCCACGCCATTTTTCCATTCGCTGTCTATACTGTGTTGCATGCCCCACCTTAAATCACCCAATCAACGGGTCAACCTCGACCGGGGAACGCTGTCAGCCCTGCGCGAGCGTTTCCTGCTTGTTAATAATGCCCGGCTGGCACGCAGTAAATCGGCGCTGGAAAGCCGGCAGCAGATCTTTCTCGAACTGCTACCCATGCTCTTGCACATTAACCACCCGATGCTGCCGGGCTATGTTTCACCCCAGGCACCCTGCGGGCTGGAGGGTTTTACGCCTTCACGCACCCTGATCCAGAAAACCCAACGCCTGGCGCGCAGCTTTACCCATAATAAGCAGACCACTAGCGGCGGCGACATTGTCAGCATCTGGCTGCTGGGCGGTTGTGGCACCATTGCCCAGAAACACAGCGATACGTTTAAACTTTCGCTGTGTCATCGCCGGGACTTAAACGAACAGCAGCTGGAATTATTGCGGCAAAAAACTGACATGCTCAGTCATTGGGCCAGCGAACTGGATTTACAGGTTCAGTTCTCACTGATGGCCGAGCAACACTATCGATTGGAACTTGACCAGGGCCTCAGTGCGACTGAAACCCGACACCCGCTGGAAAACTTCCAACTGGATGAGCTTTACCAATACGGACTATTGATTGGCGGTCGCATCCCGGCCTGGTGGCTGGTTCCCGCCAGCATGGAGAAACATTACGAGCAATACCTGTTCATGCTGCACAAAAAACAGTTAATTGGCAGCGATGAATGCCTGGATTTTGGCTGCATCGATGAAATCAGCGCCGCCGAATTTATCGAAACCAGCGCTATGCAGCTCAATCAGGGCATAGACCAGCCCTATCAGGCAATCCTGAACATCGTCATGGCCGAGATTCATGCCGCCGTATTTCCAAAAATCAAACTCCTGAGCCAACAATTTAAAACGGCTATACACAATAACCAGGTTAATCTCGACGAGCTGGACCCCGATGTAATAATCTATCGCTGCATTGAAAAACACTTGATCCAACGCAGCGAACCTAAAAGACTGGAACTGGTACGACGCTGTTTTTATTATAAAGCGGGCATTCAGCTCTCCCAGGCAGATAGCGCCAGGCAGACCCCCTGGAAGCGGCAATTAATGGAAAAGCTGATCGCCGAGTGGCAGTGGTCGCCGAACTACCTGCAACAACTGGATGCCCGCAGCCAGTGGAAAATTGGCCAGGCCATGCCGGAACAAAAAGAATTGGCCAGCGAGCTAACCAGCCACTATCGTTTTCTGCTCGATTTTGTACGCAATTGCAACGAGACCAGCAGCATCAACCCGGAATCGATGAATATTCTTGGCAGGAAATTATTTGCCACCTTCGAGCGCAAAGCGGGAAAAATTGAACGGATCAATTCCAGCCTTTCGAGCAACCTGGCAGAAGAGCAGCTGTATTTTTACCAAACCGCCGATAAGCGTGCCTGGGCGCTTAGCTCGCAAGCCATCACCGCCGATAACGCGTACAAAGCCACTGTACTTAAACGCTCAAACAGTCTGGTCTCACTACTGGCATGGTGTCATTTTAATGGGCTCACCAATACCAGTACGAAACTTTCGATCATTGAAGGCGAACATGGCATCAATGATTTTGAACTGCAAAATATGGCGCGCAGCCTGCGAGAAAAAATTCCGCTCACTGCCGACAACAACAATGAAATTATTGATCACAAACACTGCTACAGCGATAATAAACGCCCCAGTCATATCCAGCTATTTATCAATGTAGGCCGTAGCCACAGTGATACCGGCGATCAGCCGACAACTATTCTCGACAGCATGGCCATCGACAATATTGAAGAGGTCATACTCAATAGCTGGGGAGAAATTACCACCCGGCGTTTCGATGGGGAATATGCACTAATTCGCTGTTTGCGTGAATATTTGCAAATGCTGCCGCCGGGTAAAGATGTCCAGCCGCCCCCATTGGACACCTATTGTTTTACCGCTAATCGTTCCTCGGGCACGGCAAACCGCGTAGAAAAGTTATTTTCCAACATCAATAATTGCTACTATCAGGGTGCGCATTCAATTCACAGTCGCTATATTTTACAATTGCAAAAACATTTTTTTGTGATTCAGTTTGACCAGAATCGACCCAACATCGAACGTGCAGAGAATTATAATAAACTGCTGGAAATACTCGGCAAAACCCAAAACCATTACAGCCCGATTAAACTGGACGATCACTGCCTGCAGGACACCGTACTGCAAGCTGTCATTCAATCGGAAAAACCGAACCGCATCCAGCTCTACTATGAGCAAAATAATAACAACGCCGATGTTTATGTGCTTGATGAAATGGGTTCGCTGTATTTCTTTAGCACCCCTTTTCGCGATGAACATACCTTGCTCGCTCCACTGGACCAGTTCATGCATTCCATGCTATTTCGGGAGAGTACCGAAACCGCAGACAACTCAACGGAATTCAGTTTTCAGCACTTTCAACTGGAATACTATCAGATCAGCGGCCCGGCCGACGCCCTGCAACTTGATCGCTGCGCGCTGAACAACGACACCAGCAAAGGTTATTTTTTCAATGTCCAGGCGATTGGGGAACGCGATATTGATGGCCGTATCGTGTTTAATATTTACTGTGATCAAAACGAATTTACTGAACTGGAACTCGGTAACAAACTGTTCGACACCGTTGCCCGATTTATTATAGAGCGCCGCGTTTCCCACGAACGCTACCCTTGTTATATCACCGACCTCGACCTCAGCCGCTGCATCAATCGCCAGCGCCGTGGCGCAATCCAGACCACGGATTATTTACGCTATAAACAAAAACTGGAAAAAGCACTGAATCACGCGCTACAAAAAGTTTAAAAGGCTGAGCGCACACCCAGCTGAAAGACAACATCCGGCGAGGCATTCACCACAATATCCTCACTCATGGATAGATCAACGACTGTGTTTTTACTCGCGCGAATCGAAGCACCAAAAACCAACTGCGCGGTAAATTCGCCAATTTCTTCCAGCCTGCTGTCGTAAAATGCACTATGAAAATCCAGCTGTGCTTTCAGGCTAACAACCCGGCTTACCATCCAGCTCAAGGAGGTAGAGCCATAAGCCACCCAGTCCTCGCGCACCTCGTTAGCTACCTCGCCGTCATCCATCCACAACAAACCGACGTTGGCATGCGCATAGAGTGAAGGCAACGCAAACAAGCTCTGCCTGCTAACATAAACACCCAGATGAAGGTCCGTTGATTCCGAACCGGTTAATTCGTCAGCATCCCCGGTGGGTAATTTAACCCCGCCACGCAATGACCACTCGGTCTGCGTATTCGCCGCCAATTGATAACCGAACATCAGGCTAACATCGCCAATACCGCTTGCTGAATCCTGTAAATTGACCAATACATTATTTTCATGCTGATAACTATAATTCAGTTGATCGCGGGGGAAATCATCGCGATCGCCCTTGGGTAAATTCCAGAAATCATGCCAATTCTCTATCAACTTATCCAGCTTGCCACCATCGTGGCTAAGATAAGGCAGTTCAATACTAAACTCGAATTTATCGCTCAGTCCATAATCCACCAGCAGCGTTGCCCGATACGTTTCACCATCCAGGAAAATAGCCTCATTGGCGTTATCGTCAAAAGCGAAACTATTGGCTGCCTCCAGTTGCACCCCGGCTTTCCATTGTCCTTTGTCAGCCAACACCGCACCCCGGGTCGTCGGCAGGCCATAAACCTGCACCAGCGGATTAAGATTAGAACTGAAGAAAGGCGTATTTAATTCGCTGTCTGCCGTCACCGGGAGCGAAGCCAACCAGACCGTCAACGCCAGCCCTCTAGCAATCCAGGGTAATGGTTTCACCCGCTTGTGCCTCCGTAATTTCAGCAAACAACTGTGCCAGGGATTTTTCATATTTAGGGCAATACCATTGACCCTGCCGATAAATAAAATGAAACCCGCCAGAGCGAGCTGCCAGCCACAACTCCCGGCTCGCCGCCTGCCGGCTAAAAATGATAGCGCTGCCGTCTTCACAGCCCAGGCTTAGTACCCCCGCGCTGTCTTCACTATCAATATCGGCCTCACATTCGTCTATTGCCTCTTCGATCAGGGTAAAGGTGTGATCGATAAGATCGTTAAACTCGGTTTCTGTCATAGTAGTCTCTCATTGCTGGCGCGCTTATTGTAAATTAACGTTGGGCCTACGACCATGTCACGCTATAATCCACCGCACGATAAACGGGAGCTTTCGATGCGCGTATTACTCATCAGCTTATTGCTTGGCAGTTTACTTTTGACCGCCTGCGGCCAGAAGGGCCCGCTTTATCTCCCCCAGGATGAGCAAGCACAAATTACACGATCGGCTAGGCTTTAATATCCCCTGCATAACAGGTTGAATCATGGATACCTTTACGTATCGCAACGGCGAACTGTATGCCGAAAATGTTCCCCTCAGCACCATTGCTGAAAGCTATGGTACGCCTACCTACGTCTATTCGCGAGCCTACCTGGAACAACAGTTTCTTTCCTACCAGCAAGCCCTCATCGGCAGGAAGCACCTGATTTGCTATGCGGTCAAGGCCAACGCCAATATCGCCGTACTCAATGTGCTGGCTCGACTGGGCGCCGGTTTCGACATTGTCTCACAGGGCGAACTGGAACGTGTACTGGCCGCCGGTGGCGACCCCACCAAAATCGTCTTCTCCGGCGTCGCTAAAACAGCCGGTGAGATGCAGCGGGCACTGACTGTCGGCATTCATTGTTTTAACGTCGAGTCGGCGGCCGAGCTGGAAACGCTGGCGCAGGTGGCCGCCGGATTGGGCCAGACCGCGCGCATCTCGCTGCGAGTCAACCCCGATGTCGATGCCAACACCCACCCGTATATTTCTACCGGGCTCAAGGAAAACAAGTTCGGTATTGATATCGAGCAAGCACCCGCGGTCTATCGCCGCGCGGCGGAACTCGAGGCGATCGAGATCATCGGCGTGGATTGCCATATCGGCTCACAGCTGACCGACATCAGCCCGTTTCTGGATGCCCTGGAGCGGGTGCTGGCTTTGATTGACCAACTGGCCGAAGACAATATCGCTATCAGCCACCTCGATCTGGGCGGCGGCCTCGGTGTGCGCTACCGCGATGAACAACCACCAGCGCCCGCTGAGTATGTGGCGGCGGTACTGGCAAAATTAGGTGATCGCGAGCTGACCCTGGCTTTTGAACCCGGGCGCTCCATCGCCGCCAACGCCGGTGTATTACTGACCCGGGTCGAATACCTCAAGCCCGGCCCGCACCGCAATTTTGCCCTGATTGATGCGGCGATGAACGATATGATTCGCCCTGCGCTCTACCAGGCCTGGCTCAACATCGACCCGGTGCAACCCCGCCGTGATGGCGAAACGCAGCTCTATGATCTGGTCGGCCCGGTCTGTGAAACCGGGGATTTCCTCGGCAAGGAGCGAGAATTAAACCTGCAGGCAGGGGATTTATTAGCCGTCGCCTCCTCCGGTGCCTATGGCTTTACCATGAGTTCCAATTACAATAGTCGTACACGCGCAGCTGAAGTCATGGTCGACGGTGATACCGTCCACCTTATTCGTGCTCGTGAAACTATCGCCGACTTGATGCGAGGCGAGGCCCTGTTACCCTAGCTATTACCGGGTAACCACATCCTCAATCCCGCATCCAATCACTGACCGCGCTGACGGCGAGGCGCCAGGAAAGTAGTCATGTTGCTTCGCTTTACAAAAATGCACGGTCTGGGCAACGACTTTGTCGTTGTCGACCTGATTACCCAGCGTTTCAGCCTGCAGGAAAAGCACATCCGCAAGCTGGCCGATCGCCGCTTTGGCATCGGTTGTGACCAGCTGCTGGTCGTAGAACCCCCGCGACGCCCCGACGCTGACTTTCGTTACCGCATCTATAACGCAGACGGCAATGAGGTCGAACAATGCGGTAATGGTGCCCGCTGCTTCGCCAAATTTGTCACCGACAAGAAACTCACTGGCAAGCAACGCATTCGGGTAGAAACCGGTAACGGCCTCATTGAGCTGTCTTTTACTGCTAACCGCCAGATTCGCGTCAATATGGACAAGCCGGTACTGGAACCCGAAGCCATTCCGTTCCTGGCGGAGGCCCGCGCCAACAGCTACACACTGGAAGCACGCGGCGAAAGTTATGAGATCGGTGCGGTGTCTATCGGCAATCCGCACCTGACCCTCGTCGTCGACAGTGTCCGCTCGGCGCCGGTAGAAAGCCTGGGCCCCGAACTCGAGTGCCACCCGCGCTACCCACAAAAGGTCAATGTCGGCTTTATGGAGATCATCGATCGCGGCGAAATCAATCTGCGGGTATTTGAACGTGGCGTGGGCGAGACCCTGGCCTGTGGCACCGGCGCCTGTGCCGCCGCTGTGTCCGGTCAATTGCGCGGTCTCCTCGACCAGCATGTCAAAGTTAACCTGCCCGGTGGCAGCTTAACGATAGAGTGGCGCGGAGAGGGGCATCCCGTTATGATGACAGGGCCTGCCAGCACCGTATTTGAAGGGCAAATATTGATATAAGGTCGGTTAAGCGCTGACCATGAAATAGCACTAACAAACCCAACAAGGGGAGTGACAGTGGCCGATACTGCCGATAAAAATAATCAGCTTGAATTATCTGAAGAGCAGGTTGCCTTCTATTTAAAAAACCATCCCGACTTCTTCCTCAACCGGGATGATTTATTAATCGATATTGCGCTGACCCACCCCAGCGGTGGCGCGGTATCACTGCTTGAGCGGCAGGCATCACTGTTGCGCGAGCGCAACCTGGATATGCGCGGCCGGCTCAATAACCTGCTCGATAATGCCCGCAATAATGACCGCCTGTTTGAAAAAACCAAGGCACTGGTGATCAAGCTACTGGAAGCTGAACAACTGGACGCCGTAAGCCGTAGCTGCGTGCAAAGCCTGCTCAATGATTTTACTATGGATTTTGCCGCCCTGACCCTGTTCGGCAGTCCCAAAGCTTTTCAGGGTGATAGCACCCGCTTCGTGTCCCTCGATGAGGCACACCGACTGATTCCCGGCCTGCTAAAAAGCAAAAACGTCACCTGTGGTGCACTGCGCCCGGAAGAACTCAGCTTCCTGTTTGGTGACGAGGGTGAAAAAGTGGGCTCCGCTGCGGTGATACCATTGAACTACGGCAGCAGCCTCGGCGTTCTGGCAATCGGCAGCCGCGACACACATTATTTTCGCTCCAGCATGGGCACCTTGTTTCTTGGTTATATCGCCGACGTATTAAACCGTATCCTGCCCGCCTACCTTAAATAAGGCGGCTATCGATTATGAGTGAAAATGCCTGGCAAGCACTCAGTGGAGAGTTTCTCGCTTATCTGCAAATCACTCGGCAACTCTCCGCTCACACCATTAGCAATTACCAGCGCGACCTCGAGCGTTTTTCCGCTTATTGCCTGCAAAAAAATATCCTCACACCGCAACAGGCGCATAGCGCCGATGTCCGCCAGTGGGTTGCCAGCATGCATCGACAGGGACTCTCCGGTACCAGCCTGCAGCGCGCGCTGTCAGCACTGCGCAGTTTTTACAAATATGCTGGCCGTTTTTCTTCCGCCCAACACAATCCCGCCATAGGGATTAAGGCACCCCGGTCGGCGAAAAAATTACCCAAGGTCCTCGATACCGATCGCATGCAGCAATTGCTGGAGATCAAAGGTGATGACTGGATTAGCTGTCGCGATCGCGCCATCGTTGAACTGTTCTATTCCTGCGGCCTGCGCCTGGCAGAATTAATTAACCTGGATATCATCGACATTGACTTGCACGACGCTACCCTGACCACAACGGGCAAAGGTAAAAAAACCCGTATCCTGCCCGTGGGCAGTTATGCCGTAACGGCGTTGCGACAATGGTTGCAAGTACGCGAGGAAGGAAAGCCACAAGACCAGGCTATCTTTATTTCCAAACAGGGGCGGCGACTCAACCCACGCTCGATCCAGGCACGGCTGAAAAAACACAGCCAGCAACAGGGCCTGGGGCAAAACGTCCACCCGCATATGTTAAGGCATTCTTTTGCCAGCCACCTGCTGGAGTCCAGCGGCGATCTCCGTGCAGTACAGGAACTATTGGGCCACGCCAATATTTCTACCACCCAGATTTACACCCACCTGGATTTTCAACATCTATCCAAAGTGTATGATGCCGCACACCCCAGGGCAGTGAAAAAGAATTTAAAACACGAAAAGTAACATCACTGCTGCCGACTTTATTCAGCGCCGGACTCAGCCACCGACACACTGTTTTCAGTCCCCAATAATTTACGCTTCAAGCGCCGCACATCTTCCAGCATAAGATAATTGCAGGGCACCAGAATCAGCGTAATCATGGTGGCAAATAGAATACCAAATGCCAGCGATGTGGCCATCGGAATTAAAAACTGTGCACCGGCGCTGGTTTGAAACAGTATCGGTAACAGACCGATAAACGTGGTCAGCGAGGTTAACAATACCGCACGAAAACGCGCTGCACCGGCAGCGTTAACCACCTCGTGCATGGGTCGACCTTCGGCCAGGCGACGGTTGATCCAGTCCACCAATACCAGACTGTCGTTGACGACGACACCGACCAGCGCGAGGATGCCAAAAATACTGAACATGGAAAGACCAACATTGGTTAACACATGCCCCATGATGGCGCCGATCAGGGCAAAGGGAATTACCGACATAATAATTATCGGCTGGGCATAGGATTTAAACGCAATAGATAACAGCGCAAAAATACCCAGCAACAAACCGATCAGACCAAAAAAAAGCGTACCACCGGCCTCCTGTTGAAGATCTGCTTCGCCGCTCATATCGTGGTTGATATCGGGATAGTCTTTCAGCAATTCACTGACATAGGCATCGACTTCACTCACCAAGGCGCCTTGCACCACGGTATCCCGATCGATATCCGCATTCACCATCGCCGTGCGCAATTGATCCTTGCGCGAGATACTGGACGGCGACCGGCTCCATTCCACATCGGCGATGTCACCAAAGCGCGCCTCGTCACCCGCCGGGGTAGTGATCAACAGTTCATCAAGATGACTGAGGTTTTCCCGCTCAGTGGCGGGGTAAAGTACCATCACCCGAACATCGTCTCGACCGCGCTGGATACGCTGCGCCTCCACCCCAAAAAATGCGTTGCGCACCTGCCGCGTAAGCGATTGTAAATTTAAGCCTAGCAATTCTGCCTCAGGCTTTAACTGGATTTTTAATTCCGGCTTACCATCTTGCAGCGAATCTTCAATATCATACACACCCTGGTAACCGGCCAAAAATTCTTTAATTTTATCGACCACTTCTTCCAACTGCTGCACATTATTACCATAGAGTTGCACCGACACAGGACTACCCGCACTAAATAATTTTGCGTAGTACCTCAGTTGTTCAGCGCCGACGATCAAGCCAACACGCTGGCGCCACTCTTTTATTAAATCATCAATAGTGAGATCGCTATCGTTGATCAACTGCTGGTTAACCTCAAACTTTACCCGCCCTTTATTGCTGGCACCGATACTGTTTTCACTTTGCGGATGCGCCCCCGCCGCATTACCGCCCTGCGAACCCAGGGTAGAAATAATATTATTGACCAGGCTCTCTTGCCCATCCGGGGTACGGTAATGTTCACGCATATCAACCGCCGCCTGTTCCAGACGCTCAATGGCGGCACCGGTGACACTCAGCGGTGTACCGACGGGAAAGCTCACTACCGCACTGGCCTTCTCCGAATTGACGATGGGTAAAAATGTAAACCTGACCCAACCGAAACCGGCAAGGGACAACACCACCACCAGGGTACAGATAAAACCCAGCAAGGTGATATAGCGATGCTTCAGACAGCGCATCAACGCCGGTTGATAGAGTCGTCGTAGAAAGTAGTCCAGACCACCCGAGACCTTGGCTCGGGCGCGATCCAGCATTAACATCAGCGGATTTTTTGATTGTGTATGAATCTCCAGATGACTCAAATGTGCGGGCAAAATAAGCTTGCTTTCAATCAGTGAAAACACCAGGGTGACAATAACCGCGCCGCCAATACTGGTGCCAAATACGGAGGACTCCCCGGTCAACAACAGCATAGGAATAAACGCCAGGATAGTGGTAAGAATGCCAAACACTACCGGCACGGCGACTTCGTGGGTGCCATCAATAGCCGCCGCCATGCCCTCCGCACCCCGGGCGCGGTGACTGTAAATATTTTCGCCGGTAACAATAGCATCGTCCACTACCACCCCCAGTACCAGGATGAAGGAGAACATACTAATCACATTCAGCGTTACCCCCATCAGCGGGAAAAAAGCCAGCGCTCCGGCGAAACAAACGGGAATACCCGCCACCACCCAAATTGCCACAGTGGGATGTAAAAACAAGGTCAGCAAAATGGCAATTAGCAAAGCACCCTGCCAGGCACTATTGAGCAAGGTACTCAGGCGCTCGCGAACAATACGTGAGTCATCGTCCCAAATAGCAAACTGGACACTGTCGGGGTAACGCTGTATTTCGCTGACAAGGTATTCGCGAACAGCATCAGAAACCGAGATGGCGCTTTCATCCCCCACCCGGTAGATATTAATGACGGCGGCATGCTTGCCATTAAATCGGGTGACGATAGGATTCTCATCAAAACCGTCGTTAATCGTAGCGATCTGCCCCAGTGTAATCATTGAGCCATCACTAAAACGTCGCAACACAATTTTGTCGTAATCATCAAAATCGTAAGCCTGGTTTTTACTGCGCAATAACACATCGCCGGTGCTACTGCGCAACTGGCCTGCGGACAAATCCATCGCCTGCTGATCCAGCGCGACGGCAACATCCTGCAGCGTCAGGTCATAGGCACGCAGGGTGGCCTGTGTCACTTCAATACTGATCTGATAAGGGCGAATACCCTCGATACTGGCTTGGGAAACGCCATCGTAACGCACAATATCATCGCGAATTTTACGTGCGATGGCCGCCATCTCGATTTCGTCGAGCTCGCCGTATATGACCAGGCTTAGTACTTCCATGGTAATAAGAGGCACCTCGATCACCGGTCGCTCCGCCGCCTCTGGCAATGTCGACAGCGCATCAACACGACTTTTCACTTCGTTGAGGGCCTTCTGGGTATTGGTACCGGCATCCAGCATCACCGTGACCACGGAGCGTTGTTCTGAGGAGGTGGATTTCAATTCATCAATATAGGGCAGGTCGGCCACCGCTTCTTCAATACGGTTGGTGACGCCGCTCTCCATATCCTCCGGGGTCGCCGCGCGCTGGGTCACACTGATCACCACCTGGTCGAGTTCGGTCGCGGGAAACACCTCCAGCGGAATGGCGAACAGAACGCTATAGGCCCCAGCCGCAACAATAGACAACAGTAAAAAATTGGCAGCAACACTGTTACGGGCAAACCAGCTAATCATTAAGCTGCTCTCCGCTCTCTTCGGTGGCGGCATCATTCGTCACCAGCGGTTGCGGCGCCGATACCGATTGCAACAAGCGCACTTCAGTACCACTCACCACCGCCCCAACCGGTGTAATATTAATCTGTTCACCGGGTAGCAAACCCCGGTCAATCACCGCGGCATTGGCGTCGGTCCACACCACATTAACCTCCCGCTTATAGAGCTTGTTATTATCGATAAGCCAGACAAAACGACCGTCATGTAACGCGCCCCTGGGAATAACGAAAACGTCAGTCATCACCCGACCTTTAATCGACGCGCTAATATAATCGCCAATTAACAAACCAATATCCTTGCGACTGGCACTGTCAGTGTCGATAGTCGCCATCAGATAAAATTGTCGCGATGCCCGGCTAATATCGGCACTGGCTTTATCGATAGCTGCTAGCCACTGCGCGCCCTCGATACCAGGCAGGCGGATAGCGGCCTCGGCAAAGGGTTGATTCCAATCCAGCCTATCGCGCCACTGGCTACTCACTGGCAGAGCCACTTTTAACTGTCCAGATTCGACAATACTGCCCAGCGGTGTACCCGGGGTGACATAATTGCCAACATCGATAGCGCCATCGATTACCCGGCCATCAAAGGGCGCCTTAATACGCGTCCGGGACAGATCCAGTTCTGCTTTAATGACCGCCGCATCGGTAGACTCCAGCTCGGCTTTTGCCGCCGCCACTTGCGGTAGGCGCGCCACAAAATTACTTGGCTGCTTTTTATACCCCTGACGCTTCCAGTCCTTGATCGCCGCGGTAGAGCGAGCCTGCTCTTCTTCCAGCTTCACTTTTGCCTTGCTCTGGTTGGCCACCGCGAATTTCAGTGCCGCCAGGTAATCGCTGTCATCAATAGTGACCAGTAACTCATCTTTTTTAAAACTGCCACCGCGCTCAAAACGAACATTGCGCGACACCACGTTACCGCTGACCTGTGCCGCCAGCGTGGCCCGGGTCGACGCCTCGACAATACCCTGGCTTTGTATCAGCACCTGGTAGCTTTGTGCAGCGACAGTTAACGCCTCAACGGGAATAGCCGGCGGACGCGCGGGGGGCTGTCTTTCTGTGCCCGGCTTAAAGATGGCCAGTATGGCCACCGATAAAAGGGTGACCAGTAAAATAGCCGCGGCGACTCTAAATTTTTTCATACCCGGGAACAACCTCCGCCCATCAATCAAATAACCGTGCGTTATTTTAACCTACTCAGGAGAGAAGCGTTGTGAAGATTACCAGGGATACACCTTCCCATTTGACCCGGGCGGCAGAATTAGCTCAAATAGCCCACTGAGATAACACACCAACAAGGCCAGCAGATGAAATATTGGGAAGATGTTGAATTAAACCAGTCCAGGTTATCCACCCGCTCCTACACCCTGACCGCACAAGAGATTATTGATTATGCCCGCGAATGGGACCCCATGCCCTTTCACATCGATGAGGCGGCGGCGAAGCAATCACCCATTGGTCAACTCTTCGCTTCCAGCGTGCACAGCATCGCCATCGGGGTCAAGCTGGGCCACGAAATGATGAGTGAAGAGATTGCTATTATTGCCGGGCTGGGCTGGCAGGATGTGCGCTTTCCACAACCCGTTTTCGCCGGCGATACGCTCAGGATAAGAAGCACGGTAATCGATAAGCGCGCCTCCAAAAGCAAACCGGAGCGCGGCATTATGACCACCTTAATGGAATTAATTAAGGCCGATGACTCCGTAGCCGTAAGCTATAAAATCATCAACCTGTTGTGGCGCCGGCCGGACGAACAGTAGCGCTACTTGACGTTAAGCCGTACCCGCCCCCAAGGCGTGCCATAGTGAATGCGACCGTCTTCATCCAGCAAGGTGCCGGAAAACAACACATTATAACGCTGCCCGCCAATCACATAGTGGAACCGGGATTCACCGCTATCCCAGTTCAGCGCTTCCAGCGTCCAGCGATTATTGCGGGCACCGACCAGGTACACACTATTAGAACCCACACCCACCAGCGGCACAGTACTGGGCGAGCTGATTTCCCGATTCACCCAATCTTCCTTCAGCGCACCCGCTTCGGCATCCCATGCAAATTTTTGCACGCCGTAGGGCTGGTGTTTCGGATTACTACCAAGATAGCTAATCAACAAGCTGGCTGCCTGCTTGGGCATATACCAGGGAATATTGCGCGGGCGATTGTTGACCACCAGCGCACCGTAACCCGCGACCACTACCGACTGCTCGGACTGAATCTCTGTCAGCGAGGGATCGCCCATGGTGACGGGTAACTGGCCGGCAATACGACGACTCGGCGCAGCGTCCAGCTGCTGCCAATCCTCGGGAATAGCATTGCGCCAGAACAACACCACATTCATCTGTGGCTGGCCATCGGTAATCACCACAAACTGGTCTTCCTCGCCGAAACCCATTAATGAGGGCGTGGCACCGGTACCATGGCCCCAGTCATTCAGGTAGGGCTCCGACCAGGCCCCGTCCCGCTCATCGGTACTGAGCCTTTCACCGATCCAGACAACCTTGTGCATATGCCCCTGCGAAGCGATATAAATACCGCCATCCTTATCAATAGCGTAGGCATTGCGAATCCAGCCATAACCGGCGCGCCCGGTACTTTTATCTTCAGCTCCCTCGCTATGCTTGATGCGAATTAATTTATAGTCGCTAAAATCACGCTTAATCGCCACAATATAACCGTGTTCCGTCGCCGCAATCAGCCAGCCATCGTAGGTCATATTCAAGCCCATAATCGGGCCGGTGGCCTCGGCGGGCAACTGGAATGTGCGTAACTCGACAATCGGCGAACGGGAATCCTTCGGATCCTGGTCACCGTAAACGGTGATCAGGCCGGACTTGCTGCCAACATAATA
Source organism: Spongiibacteraceae bacterium (assembly GCA_030621845.1). GTDB lineage: Bacteria > Pseudomonadota > Gammaproteobacteria > Pseudomonadales > Dasaniaceae > JAUXHA01. Next base: position 777 of record JAUXHA010000010.1, on the reverse strand, counting down.
ATTATTGTCGATATCCATTACCGTATAAATATTCGACAAGTTGCGCAGCTTCTGCGCATCCTGAAAAGCGTGGTAGAGCGCAAAAATCCCGTCATTGCTTTGATCAAATTTAGCAATCGATTCATTGGCTTGCGCTTCCGTGTAGCGCTCTACCCCGGGGAAAAACTTTTCGGCAATGATTTCATAGCTGTCGTAGTCCAGTTTCACCAGGCGATCGAGGCCGTTACCCCAGAATACGCGCTTGCCATCGGCATAGACATTGGAGGTGTTAATACCAAAATAGCCGGGACCGGTGGGACTGTACTGCAACTCATCGCTATTCAGTGTACGACTTGGCCCCATCGGGCCCGCCTGCGGTACCGCATCCTGCTGGGCGGCATCAGCGTGACCCATAGCGTAATTGGAATCAGCCAAATAAGGATTTTTGGGCGGCATTTCAAAGGCACTAACCGCTGCAGAAAGCAGTAGCAGTGAAGCGGCCAACATCCCCCCGGACAAGGTCAATAAACCATTACTCGCATTAAAAAACATTCTGCAAATCCTCTATTGAAGCGATGAAAGAACTATAACAGCGAATCAAATACCGACTTCACCCCGGATCACCATGCCCCGGTTAATTAACCACGCATACTATTCACCACCCCCCTCTCACTCAATAGCTAAATAGGACGAATCAAATTAACACTCTCCAGCCCTGTGCTGCAATCATAGACACCCACCCTTTCGACCTGGAATCCAATCATAGACACCCACTCTTTACCCATTGCCCAGTCGTAG
>JAUXHA010000158.1 GCA_030621845.1 Spongiibacteraceae bacterium | reverse complement strand
CCGTGTTTGGTGCTGACGGTACAGCCTTCGATCAATGGCAACAGATCGCGTTGCACGCCTTCACGGGATACATCGGCTCCCCCGGTTTCGCCCCGTTTGGCGACTTTATCCAGTTCATCGATAAAGACGATGCCATTTTGCTCGGCGGCATCCACCGCTCGCGCTTTTAGTTCTTCCTCATTCACTAACTTGCCAGCCTCTTCATCGCAGAGTTTTTTCAAGGCGGCTTTAACATTAAGCTTGGCGGATTTCTTTCGTTCGCTACCGATGTTGGAAAACATACTTTGTAACTGATTGGTCATATCTTCCATGCCCGGTGGTGCCATGATTTCAACCCCGACCGGAGCGGCACTGACTTCAATTTCAATTTCCTTATCATCCAGTTCTCCTTCGCGCAGTTTTTTGCGAAATAGCTGGCGAGTAGTGCTTTCCTTATCGGGGTCATCGCCATCGGCGGTGCGGGCTGGTGTGAGTAGCGCATCGAGAACCCTGTCCTCGGCAGCATCCAGTGCGCGATGTTGCACCTTGATCATTTCCTGTTCGCGAAACATCTTGATCGACATATCGACCAGATCGCGAACGATTGATTCAACATCCCGCCCGACATAGCCGACCTCGGTGAATTTGGTGGCTTCTACTTTGATGAAGGGGGCGTTGGCGAGTTTTGCCAGACGTCGGGCAATTTCCGTTTTTCCGACACCGGTAGGGCCAATCATTAAAATATTTTTCGGGGTGATCTCTGCGCGCAGTGCTTCGTCCAGTTGCATGCGGCGCCAGCGGTTACGCAATGAGATGGCGACAGCGCGTTTGGCCTTGTCCTGACCAACAATGTGTTTGTCCAGTTCGTGGGCGATTTCCCGTGGAGTCATTTCAGACATAGTAAAACCTGTTAGTTACGATGGTGATGAGTCTAGTCTGCCTAGTTACAGTCCAGAGTTTCGATGGTGCGGTTATGATTGGTATAAATACAGACGTCGCCAGCGATACTGAGCCCTTTTTCGACGATTTCCAGCGCGCTTAACTCAGTGTTGTCGAGCAGTGCGCGGGCGGCAGATTGCGCAAAGGGGCCGCCGGAACCAATGGCGATTAAATTATCTTCGGGTTCTATGACATCGCCATTGCCGGTAATGACCAGGGAGGTGGTTTTATCAGCCACGGCAAGCAGGGCTTCCAGTTGTCGCAGTGAGCGTTCGGTGCGCCACATCTTGGCTAATTCCACTGCGGCCCGGGTTAATTGCCCCTGGTATTTTTCCAGTTGCCCTTCAAATAGCTCAAACAGCGTGAAGGCGTCCGCAGTGCCGCCGGCAAAGCCAGCGATCACCTCGTTATTATAAAGACGGCGCACCTTGCGGGCGTTGCCCTTCATGACGGTATTGCCCATGGTTACCTGGCCATCACCACCGATGACGACCTGGCCATTGCGGCGTACAGAGAGAATGGTTGTACCGCGGAATTGTTCCAAAAGTGTATCCTCAGCGGGGGTAAGCGTTAGGCTCTAGGTGGGGGTGGTGACTGGCGATTTCAAGGGGCTAGCCTGGAAAGTTGTCGGGATCGAACAGAGGGCTTTCTGGCGCTCCCGTGTTAGGCGCTCTTCCGCTTTAGCACCAGGGGGTTAATTCCTTTATTCACCAGTGTACTGCGGGCCTTGGCCAGTTTGGAGCGGCTGGTGAAAGGGCCGACCTGAACACGATGCCAGGTGTCGCCACTATTGGTCTTTATTTTGTCAATCTTGGCTTCAAAGCCCAGTAGAATGAGTCGGGCACGCTGGCGATCGGCATCGGCACCGTTTCTGAAAGAGCCCGTTTGCAGCAGGTAGAAAACAGGTTCCCTGGCTTTCACTTCGTTGCTTTCCCGTTCCACGGGGACGATAACTTCTCGTTCGGGTAACAGGGTATAGAAATCAAATTTGGTGTCGCTGCTTTTGTTTTCTTTTGCCGGGGCGCTAACGGTGGCGCTCTCTGTGTCAGGCAGGATTTGTGGGGGGATATCCGCCAGATAGGCGAGGAAGGCGATAAACAAGCCGGCAATGACGCCGGTAAACAGCCATACCCAACCGGGTACCTGGCTTTGCCGGGTGGCGCGTGGTTTTTTTGTCGAGGTGCCTCGCTTTGTTTTGGCGCGCTTCTTCTTGGCGTAATCGTGGGTCATAGTGGCTCCAGCCTACATTTCAGCAGGGGCTGAAACACCCAGTAAGCTTAGTCCATTATTGATCACTTGCCGTACCGCTTCGCTCAGTGCGAGTCGGGCATTTCGCAGTTTTTCATCGTCGACTAACATCTTGTGTGCATTGTAATAGCTATGAAAATCAGCTGCCAGGTCACGCAGGTAATTGGCAATGTTATGGGGTTCAAAACTGCTGGCAGCCGTTGTTACGACTTCCGGATAGGCGGCCAGGGTTTTCATCAGTTCTTTTTCGGCATCTTCTCCCAGTAAACTGAGGTCATGTTGATCTTCGGCGGACCAGCTCCAGCCGTGATCAGCCAGTTTGCGTAGCATGCTGCAAACACGGGCGTGGGCGTATTGAATATAGTAGACCGGGTTGTCGTTACTTTGGGAGATGGCGAGGTCAATATCGAAGGTCAGTTGTGACGTGGCGGCCCGGGCTGCCAGGAAGTAGCGGGTGGCATCCTGGCCGACTTCGCTAATCAATTCGCGCAGGGTAAGGTAGCCGCCGGCGCGTTTGGAAATTTTCACCTCTTCACCGCCGCGCATTACCATCACCATCTGGTGCAGCACATAATCCGGCCAGTGTTGCGGAATACCCATATCCAGTGCCTGTAAGCCCGCTCGAACACGGGTAATCGTACTATGGTGATCGGCTCCTTGTTCATTAATGACCCGCTCAAAGCCGCGTTGCCATTTATCCACATGGTAGGCGATATCGGGGACAAAGTAGGTGTAACCACCGTCTTGCTTGCGCATTACCCGGTCTTTGTCATCGCCGAAATCAGTAGTTTTCAGCCACAGTGCGCCATCTTTTTCATAAGTATGACCTTTTTCGATCAATTGCTGCACCGTGGCTTCTACTTTACCTTCGGCGTAAAGTGCAGATTCCAGTGAGAATACATCGAATGCGACACCGAAGGCTTTGAGATCCAGATCCTGTTCGTGGCGTAAATAGGCCACCGCAAAGTCGCGTATCGCTTGCAGGTCTTCGGGGTCGGCCGCAGCGGTCACATGTTTGTCTTCAGCATCGACCTTGTTGCCGGCGAGGTAATCGCTGGCGATATCGATAATATAGTCACCGCGATAACCGTCTTCTGGCCAACTGTCATCATCCGGTGTTAGTTGCTTGCAGCGAGCCTGTACAGACAGTGCCAGATTATTAATCTGGGCCCCGGCATCGTTGTAATAAAATTCGCGGGTCACATCCCAGCCGTTAGCGTCCAGTAACCGACAGAGGCAATCGCCTACCGCGGCGCCACGACCATGGCCTACGTGCAGCGGGCCGGTAGGATTGGCGGAAACAAATTCGACCTGGATCTTGTGGCCATGCCCCTTGTTATTGCGGCCATAGCCTTGTCCTTGCTTCAATACCTCGCTGATCACGGCGGAGGCAGCGGCTTCATTAAGGAAGAAATTAATAAAACCGGGGCCGGCAATTTCTGCTTTGGCCAGTTGTGGCGAGTCGGGCAGGGCATCGATAATCTGCCGGGCAATATCGCGGGGCGGCATTTTTGCCGCCTTGGCCAGGGTCATGGCGATATTACTGGACAGGTTGCCGTGGGATTTATCTTTGGTGCGATCCACCTGGATACGTGGTTCGGTATCGCCGGGAAGGGTGCTGTTGTCAATCAAGCTATTGACTGCAACGCTGATTAAGTCAGCAATATGCTCTTTCATGGTTATCGTCGGTCTGTAAGGGGTCAATCAAGCGGCGTATTATCGCGATTTTTCCTGTGGCTTACCAGATGATTAGCGGTAATTAAGTGTTTCTCGTCAAGCAGAATTCGGGTAAATGGGAATTGATCAGGGTTTATGGACTATCAAAGGATGGTTAGAGGGTGGAATTAACCGTTGACTAAGGGATAATCCTGTATATAATTCAGGCAGCTTGAAAGTACGTCCTATATTTATGCACAGTTCTCGATGTCCTGCTTTATCTTACCTCGTTCTGTTTTTCATAAGTAATAGCAACACTTCTAGCCAAACGGCCTTATTTAAAGGCTTTAATTACTTTTGAAAGAATAGGAAATGACTATGTCTACAACTACCGGTACTGTTAAGTGGTTCAACGAATCTAAAGGTTTTGGTTTCATCGAGCAGGAAAATGGCCCTGACGTGTTTGCTCACTTCAGCGCAATTTCTGGCGACGGCTTCAAGACCCTCATCGAAGGTCAGAAAGTTGAATTCACTGTTACTCAGGGTCAGAAAGGTCCTCAGGCAGAGAACATCGTAGCCCTCTAATTATTAGAGTGTTACACGGCCTGCACCGCAGGCTGCTGTTAACCCGCAAGGGATAGCATATAAAAGGGTAGGATCATCAGATCCTG
>JAUXHA010000107.1 GCA_030621845.1 Spongiibacteraceae bacterium | reverse complement strand
GAAAAAGGCAAACCCTTTTCTCCAACTGAACATCAACGCCAAATCCTCGAACAGGTCGCAAGAGATGTGCAGAATTATCTGATTGAAATTTCCAACGGCATATCTTGGGTTCCGGCGGAAGGCCAGCCCGGTTGGACGCGTTTCAATTTGTTTCCAGAAGATGTTAAGCAAGGTAAACGCTACATCTACGAAAATGAAAACGGTGCGATTGATTATCAACGTCGAGCCGCAATTACCTATTGGGCATATTGTATGCCTGCCGTCCTGGGCAGCGGCACCATGTATAATGTGGCAATGGTTGATGCCGATGATCAGCCAATAGATTCTTCCAAAAATTACCGTATTACCATGCCGGAAGATTTTCCTGCGCGTGATTTCTGGTCAGTATTTGCCTATGATTCCCATACGCGTACGTTTATTGCCAATGGTACGAAGGGCAGACACCTTTCATCGAATGATGACTTAGTGAAAAGCAGCGATGGATCAATTGATATTTACATTGGTCCAAAAAAACCAAAAGGAAAGGAGTCCAACTGGATTGAAACAATTCCAGGTAGCGAGATATTTATTGGAGTTAGAACCTATGGCCCCGAGGAAAGTGTGTTGAACGGCGAGTACAAGATCCCACGTTTTGAACTTACAGAGTAAACGTTAACAGGAAGATGCAGTGGGCGTTCCACGCCACCGCTTTGGGTGTAAGCCGATCAGGGCGATTTGAGATGCCAAGGAGCATGCCAAGGAGGTATTCTTAAAAAAAGAAATCGCCAATTTTCGATTAGGTGGGGCACTGGTAGCCATGAGGCACTTCGCAAGGCGCGGTGTACCACCCTAATGTATCACCTTGGGTACACTTGTCTGTGCGAGAGTGTTAGTCCTTATAAAACAAGGACTTAGAGGAAGAATGGTGCCCAGGAGAGGGCTCAAGCATTGCTTGAGCGGCAACGACATTCTGTTTTTGATAAAAGTGTTGCCGGATTAGTCCTCTTGCTCGGTATTGCGCCGAACATGGATTCGGCAAGGACTTGTTTCGATAGTTGAGAATAATGGTGCCCAGGAGAGGACTTGAACCTCCACGGGGTTGCCCCCACTAGCACCTGAAGCTAGCGTGTCTACCAATTTCACCACCTGGGCTTTAAACAGGCATAGTGCCTGATTCAAAGTACGTGTCTTTTTTATACCGCGGATCGACACGCTACGCGGGGTCGCTTCCGGCGTCCTGCCTCTCGCGACACTGTGCTTCCTGCACGTCGTCACCAGGTCTAACCTGGGCTCAATTTGGACTGATTGTCCCAAACGAGGCGCGCAATTTACTTGGACAGGGCTTATTTGTCAATCCTGTTGTAGAATGACCGGAAATTATCCTGGATAAGCCAGGCTACCACGATTCAGGAAGAAGCACTGCCTTATGACCAAAGGTCAAAATCCCAACGATCCTCACGCCGACAGGGAAGCCGAGAAGTACGATCGGCCTATTCCCAGTCGGGAATTTATCCTTGAAATGCTGGAGCAGGCTGAAGGGCCGATGAACCGCAACCAGATCAGCAAGGCCTTGCAGTTGGAGGATCATGAGCAGGTCGAGGCTCTGCGCCGTCGCCTGCGCGCGATGGAGCGTGATGGGCAGTTGATGTGCGGTCGCAAGGGCGCCTATGGCCTGATCGACAAGATGGATCTGGTGCGGGGCAGGGTGCAGGCGCATCGGGATGGTTTTGGCTTTTTGGTGCCCGATGACGGCAGCGCTGATCTGTTTCTTAACAGTCGCCAGATGAGTACGGTGTTTGATGGCGATGAGGTGTTGAGCCGGGTCAGTGGTGAAGACCATCGTGGCCGGCGTGAGGGTGTACTGGTCGAGGTGCTTAAACGCAATACCCAAACGCTGGTTGGCCGCTTCTTTAACGATAAGGGTGTCTACTTTGTAACACCGGATAATACGCGCATTAGTCACGATATTTTTATTGCCAGCGAAGATACCCAGGGTGCTGAGCAGGAGCAGTATGTGGTGGTGGAAATTACCTCGCCGCCGCGTTGGCGTCGACCGGCCAGTGGCAGGGTGCTGGAAGTGCTGGGTGATCATATGGCCCCCGGCCTCGAAATTGATGTGGCGATTCACTCCCACTGTATTCCCCACGAATGGCCCGAGGCGGTGGAGCAGGAAGCGAATGCCCTGTCCGCCGAGCCCGATGAAGCAGACAAACTGGGGCGGGTGGATGTGCGTGAGCTGCCTTTTGTCACTATCGATGGCGAGGATGCCCGGGATTTCGATGATGCGGTTTATTGTGAGGCGCAGGCGGGGGGCAGCTGGAAACTCTGGGTGGCGATTGCCGATGTCTCCCATTATGTGTCGGTGGGCAGTGCGCTGGACAAAGAGGCGCATATTCGTGGTAACTCGGTTTATTTTCCCGAGCGGGTGGTGCCGATGTTGCCCGAGGCGCTGTCCAATGGTCTGTGCTCGCTCAAGCCTGAGGTTGATCGCCTGTGCATGATTTGTGAGATGGCAATCGACCGCGCCGGTAAACTCACCAATGCGAAATTTTATGAAGGGGTGATGCATTCCCATGCGCGACTGACCTATAACAAGGTTGGCGCCATGCTGGATGCTGAGCACGCGCAATATGAGGAGCTGCGCGAGCGTTATCAGCCGCTGGTGCCACATCTGGAGCAATTGCATAAACTTTATCGTGCTCTGCGCAGTGCCCGTGATAAGCGCGGCGCGATAGATTTTGAAACAGTTGAAACACGGATTATTTTCGGCGCTGATCGCAAGATTGAAGACATTATTCCGGTGCAGCGCAATGATGCCCATAAGTTAATTGAGGAGTGCATGCTGGCGGCCAATGTGGCCACGGCAAAGTTTTTGGAGGCCTCCGGTTTAGCCGCGCTCTATCGGGTGCATGAGGGGCCGAAGGAAGAAAAGCTGGAAAACCTGCGCGCCTACCTCGGTGAGCTGGGCCTGAGCCTGTTTGGTGGTTTGAAGCCGACCCCGGAAGATTACCAGCGGCTGCTGGGGCAGGTGGCGGATCGTCCCGATGCGCCGATTATCCAGATTATGCTGTTGCGCTCCCTGCGCCAGGCGGTGTACCAGCCCCAGAATGAAGGCCATTTTGGTTTGAATTATGAGGCCTATGCGCACTTTACCTCGCCTATCCGTCGCTACCCGGATTTATTGGTACACCGGGCGATACGCCATATTATTCGCAGCGAGATGCCCAATCAGCAAGTGGTGCGTGTTGAGGGGGCGGGGACCCTGGCGAAAAAAATCATCTACCCCTACGATGTGGCGGCGATGCTGGCCTTTGGTGAGCAGTCCTCCATGACCGAGCGCCGCGCTGATGACGCGACCCGGGAAGTGGTGGCCTGGCTGAAGTGCGAATACCTGCAGGACCGGGTCGGTGAAGTGTTTGATGGCGTTATTGCCGCGGTGACTAATTTCGGTTTCTTTGTCGATTTGGTCGGTGTTCATGTTGAAGGTTTGGTGCATGTCAGTTCCCTGACCAGCGATTACTACCATTTTGATCCCGCCAAACAGCGCTTAACCGGTGAGCGAAGCCGCAGCAGTTTTGCCCTGGGTGATGAGGTGTCGGTGCGGGTGGTGCGGGTTAGCCTGGACGACAAGAAAATTGATTTTGAACTTGAGGACGCGGTGGTGGGCACCGGACGGCGCAAGTCATCAGGCAGTAAAAAATCGGCCAGTAAAGGCAGCCCGGTGAGCAAGCTGGCCAGGGATGCCCAGAAGTCGGGCAACAAAACCGGAAAGAAAAAAGCCGCAGCGAAAAGCCCCAATAACAAAAAAGCAAAAGTCCGCGCGGCGGCAAAGAAGGCGGTCAATAAGACCGTTGCTCAAGTACGCAAGCGTAAAAAACCGAAGAAATAACAGGAGAGGCAGTGAGCGAGTTCCATTGGGTGTTTGGTATTCATGCGGTTGAGGCCTTGCTACAGCGTCAGCCGGGCAGCGTTGAAGCGCTGTATTTTCAGCTGGGGCGCCGGGATGAGCGGATGGACACGCTGCAGCAGTTGGCGGATGCGGCGGGTATTGCCAGCCGGCAGCTGCCCCGGGATGAGCTCGATGAGATGGTGCGCGATCGTCACCAGGGTGTGGTTGCCCGCACCCGCGGTGGCCGTACCCTGCGCGAAAAAGACCTCGAGCAGCTGCTGGATTCACTGGATCACCAGCCCTTATTACTGATTCTTGACGGTGTCACCGACCCGCACAATCTCGGTGCTTGCCTGCGCAGTGCCGATGCCGCGGGTGTGGACGCAGTGATTGCGCCCAAGGATAAATCGGTGGGGCTCAATGCCACCGTCCGTAAAGTGGCCTGTGGTGCGGCCGAGGTGATCCCCTTTGTCCAGGTCACTAACCTGGCCCGTGCCCTGCGGGACTTGCAACAGCGGGGTGTGTGGCTGATCGGCGCGGCCGGTGAGGCCGAACAATCGCTCTATGATTGTGATTTGAGCGGCCCAATAGCCCTGATTATGGGCGCCGAAGGCAAAGGTATGCGTCGCTTAACCCGCGAGCACTGTGACCATCTGGTGAAATTGCCGATGGCAGGTAGCGTCAGTAGTTTGAATGTATCGGTGGCAACCGGGGTGTGTTTGTTTGAGGCGGTAAGGCAAAGAAGGGCGCAGGCGGTCGTCCCCGCATAGGCGGGGACCCAATAATTGATTAGATTCCCGCCTTCGCGGGAATGACGTTTGGCGTTACGAATGAGGTTTGGTGTTACGAATGACGTTTGGTTTTACGAGTGTAGTGCCCCGCGAGAGGCCCTGGCTCGACTTGCTTGGGGATATTTGTCCATAAAATGGTCAAATACCCTTGCATCTCCCCCCACAGTCCCCTAAAATTCGCGCCTCTTAAATCGAGTGGCGGGTTGTTTCCTGCTGCTCTACTCCTTGCTACACCAATTGCCATTTTGGCAGGCGGGTAGCTTTAACCCGTAGGGAGCTACAATGCGTCATTACGAAATTGTGTTCATGGTCCACCCTGACCAGAGCGAGCAAGTCCCCGGTATGGTCGAGCGCTATACCCAGGCCATCGAAAAAGACGGTGGTAAAGTCCACCGCCTGGAAGATTGGGGTCGTCGTCACCTCGCTTATCCGATCAATAAAATCCACAAGGCTCACTACATTTTGTTAAATGTAGAGGCGTCCAAGGATGCTATTGAGGAACTCACCACTAACTTCCGTTATAACGATGCGGTTATTCGCAACCTCGTTATGCTGACCAATGAAGCGATTACTGAAGAGTCGCCAATCATGAAGGCCGAGAAGGAAAGCCGCGAGCGTCGCAGCAGTCGCCCTGAGCGTACAGAGCGCACAGGGTCCCGTGACTCGGCCCCAGCCGCAAAGCCAGCCGCAACTGAAGCAAAGCCTGAAGCGGCAGCGCCGGCGCCAGAGGCTGCCAAAGAAGCGCCTGCTGAAGCAGCAGATAAAGAATAATCATTGGTCTAGTACGTTAGTCTATTAAGAATTCAGGAGTTATCCCATGACACGTTTTTTTCGTCGTCGTAAGTTCTGCAAGTTTACTGCAGAAGGTGTAAAACAGATCGATTATAAAGATCTGGATACCCTCAAGGCATTTGTTACTGAAACGGGCAAAATCGTACCCAGCCGTATCACGGGTACTAAAGCCAAGTATCAGCGTCAGTTATCCAGTTGCATCAAGCGTGCACGGTTCCTGGCTTTGTTGCCGTACACTGATCAGCATAAGTAAACTTCACGTTTAAGTAAGGTTACGATGATGCGCGCCTTGGCTGAATATGTAATGCGCGGGCGTAGGCAGGCAGTGATGGTGGCTGTACTGGCTACCGGATCAGTTTTTTTTGCCTGGGTTGGTGCGGCAGTGGTGGCTTTAGTCACTTTGCGCAAGGGTACCAGCCAGGGTTGTTATGTTTTATTTTGGTCGCTATTGCCGGCGGTAGTCATCGTCTGGACTGGCGATACCGGGCCGCTGACCACCTTGTTAGGTGTAACGCTGGCGGCAGCGGTGTTGAGAGCTAGCCATTCCTGGCCCTGGTCGCTGTCGATGGCGGTAGTATCAGGTTTGTTGACGGGTATGGCACTGATGCTGTTTGGCGATCAGTACTTGCAAGCCATCCTGGGGCTGGTAAAAGATTTTTTTGCCCAGCTGGAAAGCCAGAATGAAGGCTTGCAGTTGGGCAGCCCCACCGCGGCACAGCTTGCGGGCATGTTGGGGTGGGGCAATGCCCTGAGTGTCACCCTGTGCCTTTTGCTGGCGCGATGGTGGCAAGCGGTTTTGTATAATCCAGGCGGATTTAAAATTGAGTTCCAGAACGTTCGCCTGCCGCCCGCATTGACGGTAATGCTATTGGTGTTGGCTCTTGGTTTGACGAGCCTGGGTGTGGATTACTGGTTTTGGGCGTTGATACTGGCGCTGCCGTTTATGTTTGCCGGTTTTGGTTTGGTTCACGCCCTGGTGGCAAAGAAAAATTTGGGAACGCAGTGGTTGGTCATGTTTTATATTGGCTGGTTATTGCTGGATCCATTAAAGGTTTTATTACTGCTGTCTGTTGTTGTGGATAGCTGGGTTGATTTAAGAGCGCGAGTGGCAAGTCGCCAGCGTTGAAAGCTGGTTAAACTGAAAGCCGTTAAAGATTAAGGATCGCCACAGCGCGATCGGTGAAATGTAAAACAAGGTGAATATAATGCAAGTTATTCTGCTGGAAAAGGTTGGTAAGTTGGGCAATCTCGGTGATGAGGTTAGCGTGAAATCTGGCTTTGGTCGCAATTACCTGATTCCTTACGGTAAAGCGGTACCCGCCACTAAAGACAATGTTGCCCAGTTTGAAGCGCGTCGCTCTGAACTCGAAGCCGCTGCGGCTGAGAAAAAGGCCGCTGCCGAAGCGCGTGCTGCCCAATTGGCTGAACTATCCCTTACCATTGAGGCCAATGCCGGTGATGAAGGCAAGCTGTTTGGCTCGATTGGTACCCGCGATATCGCCGACCTGGTTACCGCCAAGGGTGTTGAGATCAACAAGAGCGAAGTTCGTCTGCCCGAGGGTGTGATCCGTGATCTGGGTGAGTACGAAGTGACGATTCAGCTTCACTCTGAAGTTTCCCAGGCGATTAAGCTGGCAGTTATTCAGGAATAGTGACGTCGGGGTTGGGTCAGCAATGGCTTATTCCCGGGAGTTAACGCAATAAAAAACACCCTGGCGCTGATAAAGCGCCAGGGTGTTTTTTTTCGGGTCAATAATTCGATGACCGCCTATCGATAACAGTCAGCGTCCTGTTAAGCCCTCAATCCCCTTACCGGGCTTTCGCCCAGACCGCGGCCGTTGAGCCGGTTTTCGCTACCGCCATAGACCTCCAAATCGATGATTTTCCTCCCCGGATAGCCTCGCCTGATTGTTACGAATCTGATTGACATATTGAAAGGGCTAAAATAGTGTGATCGAGTCGCAGTAAAACAATCATCGGGAAGGAGTTCAGATGTTATGAAAAAACGCGAATTTATCAAATCAATGGGCGTAGGTGCGACCGCACTGGCAGCCGCCCCTTATGTTCATGCCCAGAAGAAGACCAAAATCAGGTGGCGCCTGCAGACGTATGCTGGCCCGGCCCTGGGTGCGCATGTTATTAAACCGTCAATTGACGCTTTTAATAAAATTGCCAACGGTGAGATGGAGATAGAGCTTTACTATGCCGATCAGCTGGTGCCCACGGGAGAATTATTCCGCGCCATGCAAAAAGGCACCATTGATGCGGTACAGAGTGATGATGACTCTATTGCCGCACCGGTCGATATCTCAGTATTTGGTGGCTATTTCCCTTTTGCTACTCGTTACAGCCTGGATGTGCCGGTACTGTTTGAGCAATACGGCCTGAAGGAAATTTGGGAGGAAGCCTACGGTGAAGTGGAAGGCGTCACCTGGCTGAGTGCTGGTGCCTGGGATCCCTGTCATTTTAATACGGTAAAGCCGATTCGCAGCCTGAAAGATCTTAAGGGCCTGCGAGTATTTACCTTCCCCACAGCGGGTAAATTCCTTTCTCGCTTCGGTGTGGTGCCGGTTACCCTGCCCTGGGAAGACATTGAAGTGGCGGTGCAAACTGGCGAGCTGGATGGTATCGCCTGGTCGGGTATCACCGAGGACTACACGGTTGGCTGGGCGGATGTGACCAACTACTTTCTCTCCAATAATATCTCTGGCGCCTGGTGTGGATCTTATTTTGCCAACAGCGATGCCTGGGAGTCACTGCCCGAGCATTTGCAAGCCCTGTTCCGGGTCTGCATGGACAGCTCACACTATTACCGCCAGCACTGGTATTGGGGGGGTGAAGCCGATCTGCGCACCAACGGCACTAAACTCAAGCTGACATCAATACCGGATGCTGAGTGGAAAACCGTTGAGGATGAGGCGCACAAGTTCTGGGATGAAATTGCCAAGGTCAGTCCGCGCACGGCGAGGGTAGTTGATATCTTCAAGAAGTATGCGGCGACGATGGAAAAAGCCGGTCGGCCATACCGTTACGATTAGCAGCTTTTGTCCTGATGTTGTGCCTGGCTCAGCTGTGGGTTAGGCACTGCTTTACTTTTACTGTCAGGTTTTTCGCTGATTGAGAGGGATAAGGTTTGCCAAAGGTGATAACACTGTATGTCCGCTATGTGGATAAGTTATGCCTGATCGTTGGCCGCTTTGCCATGTACCTGATATTTGTGTTGATGGGTATTTTGTTGTTTTCCTCGGTCTCACGCGCCCTGTTTGGAGTGTCGCATATCTGGGTTGTCGAGATGGCGCAGTTCACCATGGCAGCCTATTATATTCTCGGCGGTGGCTACTCGATGTTGCAGGATGCCCATGTTCGGGTGGATGTTTTCTACGGTCGCCTGATACCCAAACGGCGTGCTTTCGTCGACACCATTACCGCTTTCTGCCTGATTTTTTATTTGATCCTGTTAATTTATGGTGGCATTTCAAGCACTGAATATGCGCTGAAGTACGGGCAGAAAAATTATTCCAGCTGGGGTCCTCCCCTGGCACCAATAAAAATTATCATGACGTCCGGTATTTTTTTAATGTTACTGCAAGCGATTTCGATGTTCTTTAAAGACGTGGCACGGGTGCGGGGGAAAGCAATCGATGAGTTATGAAATGATCGCCCTGACCATGTTCCTCAGTATGATGGTCATGTTGATGAGTGGGCAGCGTGTGTATGGCGCGATTGGTTTTGTCGCCGCCATGTCAGCATTGCTGTTATGGGGTA
>JAUXHA010000091.1 GCA_030621845.1 Spongiibacteraceae bacterium | reverse complement strand
CTGCCGGACAAACCGGTAAACCAAAGGGTAGCCCCTTTCTGGCCGAGGATTTTACAGCGGTCTTCACGGGTCACTTCGCCCTCGTGCCAATGGACGTTCGTCGCTTTTTGTTCAGCCATAATTGATTCCTGTTAGATGCTTATATTGCAGGGGGGGTGGAGGATATCAGCAGTATTCTTTGGCGGCAATTCTAGTGAGTAAATTTCCATCTGTAAAATGAATAGTTTTTATAGTAACAATCGATTTTATAGGTAGAATAAACAACCACCCTACTCGTAAAGTCAGGAGCCTCCGGTGAAATACACCTTGCGCCAATTGCAGATTTTTCTGGAAGTCGCCCGCCACAAAAACATGAGCCGCGCGGCGAAAACCCTCTGCATGTCCCAATCTGCCGTCAGCGCAGCACTGCTGCAACTGGAGAGTCAATATCAGGCCAACTTGTTTGACCGGGTCGGCAAGGGCCTCAAATTGAGTAGTCTGGGGCTTTTTTTGCGGCCCAAGGCTGAGCACTTGCTGGCCGAAGCGGAGGAGTTTCACCAGGCCTTTTTAGCCAAGGATGAGCTGGGCAATCTAAAAATTGGCGCCAGCCTTACCATTGGTAATTACCTGGCGGTGGCGTATTTAACCGAGTATCGGGCCCAATATCCCGATGCCAAGGTAGGTTTTAATGTCGCCAGCACCCCCGAAATCGTTTCACAGGTGATTAATTTTGAGGTTGATATCGGGCTGGTGGAAGCCGATGTCCGGCATGATGAACTGGAGGCTATTCCCTGGCGCGATGACAATATGGTGATTTTCTGCAGTAAAAAACACCCCTATGCCAATAACAAAAAATTGTCGAAAAATGACCTGCTAAATGCAAACTGGATCTTGCGAGAAGCTGGCTCCGGCGCTAGGCAAACATTTGATAAAGCCATGCAGGCGTTTAATCCCGAGCCGAATATCTATCTTGAATTAACCCATAACGAAGCCATCAAGCGCGCGGTAGAGACTGGCTCCGGCGTTGGCTGCCTCTCTGAGATTGCACTGGAAAAATCCATTCAACGCGGCGACCTGGTAGCGCTGCATTACCCCGGACTGGATATCAGCAGGAAATTTTATTTCCTGCTGCATAAGCAAAGTTATCCCCGAAAAGCAGTATCACGCTGGATGGAGATGTGCCGGGCTAACAAGCCCTAATCAATAAATCGGCGTTTGTATTGTTCGAACTGCGCATCGATTCCGGACGCCGTATAAGCATACTCTTCCAGCGTATACTCATGGGCGGGACGATCTTCACGTTTGTGCTCATCGCGGTGACGTTGCATCGCCACCCTGGCCTCGCCGGTCAATTCCATACCAATAAATTGGTACATATCAGCGATAACGTCCAGTGGACGGGTGGCAGTATCCTTAAACCAGACATCATGGAAAGATGATTCATTAGTCTCCCTGTTTACCATTGTGCGCTGCACAGCTAATGAAAAAATATCGCTAACCGACTTGGCAACACGGTGCTTATCGGCGCAATCACTGCCCATCAGTTGCAGGTTGTAATAGAAACTCGCGGTAGAGGGAATCGTCACTACCGGGTCGCGGTGGGTAGCAATGACCTTGATCCCCGGAAACACCTTGAGCAGCACATCCATAAATAACAGATGCTGCGGTGACTTTAATAGCCAGCGTTCGGCGGTTTCGCCACGTTGCTGTTTTTGCCATTGCAGGAACAACAACTGACGCCGCAGGTAAGTATACGCCGCCGTATTATCACTCTCGGTAACAAAGCGATCATAGCTGGGGACATTGGCAAAAGAGCCCGGCACCAGACTATAGAAACTATGCTCCAGCAACAGCACTTCTTCGTCCGCGCCAAGCGGGTCCATCGGATGAATCGAGGCCAGTTCCGGATTGGCTGCCAGCATCGCCGCCACTTCAGCTTCGGCCTCGGTAATACGCTGGTCTTTTTGGTTAACATCCCAACCCGGATAGGGCGCCGGGTTCCTCACTTCATACCAGAGCGGGGCAAAAAAACGCCTATCACTGGCCAGGATTCGATGCAGCATGGTGGTACCAGTACGGGTCAGGCCGACAATCACCACCGGCGGCAACAAGGTCTGCTCTACAATTTCAGGATGCCGCTTGAGGCACTCCTCCATTCTCAGGCGATTGTTAAGACTATTAAGAATACGCTGGTATTGCATAAATCGGCCAAGCGCATTCAGTTGGGCTTCTTGCGTCAGTGCATCCACCAATACACCCAGCGCCGGCATAAAAAAAAGATCGCCAAAATCCTCCAGCCCCGTCGTCTGGATAGCCTCGCCCAACAGAGTCTCTACGGTTAAATCAACTTCGGGAATTGCAGGGTTTTCTGCCACGATTCTTTCCTCTTCAGCGTTATAATTGAGAAAACTTCACTACCCGGCATTCAAGCGGCGGATGATTGTCATCCCTTGCCTCAACCCAGCGCCACAACATCCCTCCCTGGTCGTGGCCGGTTGTGTGTAACCAGTTGGGGTATTTGTCCCCGGGGTTTTGGTGGGCTACCACCACCGTCACCGAGCCATCATCAGCGTACACTGCCGAATGCTTATTCACCGAAACAGTGTAATAGCGGTAATCCAGTGATTCCATCCAATAGTTGGAGAGCTGGAAGTTCCAGGTTTTGCAGTCAGGAATTTCTTTAGCGTGAATAATCAGCGCCTCATCGGCAGCCAGTTTCCAGTAACTTTGCAAATAATGAATGGCGGCATCACCACCGGCACGCTGGCAGCGTTGCTGGTCATCTGAAGGAAGCTGATTGATATGCTGGCTGTAAATACCCATCCAGTCGACAAAGAGCTGGGCCGTGCCTTTCACAAAATTCACACTGCGCTGCAAGTTACTGGCAAATGCTTCTTCCTGTAAAAAGTTATTGCCCTCGCTATTCAGGCATTCTATGTTCAAATCGGCTGCTATTTCGACTTTTCGATCATTAAAGGTTTGTCGAATCACCATGTTATTGCTGTCTTCACGCATCGGCAGCCAGTTACCCGGCTGTTGCCTGGCGCTAACAATAATTTCAAAGCTGCCATCGGGATTAATATCGAGCTGGTCTGACTCCAGCTGCCCGGTCGGCTCCATGGTGCCGGTAGTGGCATAGTTACCGGCTTTGGTACCCAGGCTCAAATAGTGTACGCTGCCCCGCTGACCGGTAATTCGATAGTCATAGC
The DNA here is from genome assembly GCA_030621845.1 of Spongiibacteraceae bacterium. GTDB lineage: Bacteria > Pseudomonadota > Gammaproteobacteria > Pseudomonadales > Dasaniaceae > JAUXHA01. Next base: position 8,006 of record JAUXHA010000091.1, on the reverse strand, counting down.
GGCCATCAATATTGACGTTCTGGTAGAAGTTGTCAGGATTGTCATTACCGATTTTTTTAGTTTCGTCTGCCAGGGAAAAAAATTCCGGAAAGCGCGGGTCACTAAACTCAACGTTGCTCTCCAGCCCAGCCCTTAGCAAGCGGGTTAAATAGCGAAAGCCTTCCGCACGATTAAAGCTATCGTCAGGGGTGGTACTGCCCATAACAATGTCGCCGGCTTGTTTTAAATTATCACAAAACTCAGCCCAGAGTCTGCCATCGAGGATTTTCTGCTGTACGTCATTGTCGCTCATCGTTAAGCACCGATTATTTTTCAATAAAATCATTTACCCTTGTGGCAACGATCCCCAGCTAATACACCACCCTGTTAGGTGAACAGATAATAATCCAGTAATCGCCCCACTAACAACAGCATAATCAGCACAATAATAATCCGCGACAAACGCGCCTGCTGTGCTTTTTCCAGCGGTTTGGCATAGCGCTCGGCAAACCATACCACCAGCGCCAGCACGGCGAACAAACAGATTAATATGAATAATAAGTTTCCCATATTGCTAACCTTGTTGGCGTTTTCTTGCTGCTATCATACGCTTTGCCTGTGCATACCAGTCCGAAGGGTTATCGATCTCACCATCCTCGCGCAATGCGGGATAATCGAGTTGATGACGATGGCAAAAATCCCGTACTTTCGGGTGCCCCCACTCAAAAAACAAACGCTCATAGCGCGCTGGCGCAATTCGGCGCTGAAGATAAAATCCTGCCTGCTGTCGCTGGCGCTGCGCTTCGCAGAGTATAATGCCTGCCGCCACCGATACATTGAATGATTCGACCATACCCACCATCGGAATCGTAATGTGGCAATCCGCCAACGCGCGCCCCTGTTCACTCACGCCTACTTTTTCAGCACCCAGTAATAACGCAGTGGGGCGAGTGTAATCGACCTCACGGAAATCTACCGCATCGGCAGACAGATGGGCGGCCACAATTTGAAAACCTGCTTTTTTTAATTGCTCAGCCGGCTTGTCGAGCTGACAGTGACGGTGAACCTCCACCCAACTATGACTGCCCATGGTGGTACCGCGAAAAGTCCGGTAATCCTTGTCACCGATAACACAGTGCACATCGGCCACGCCAACCGCATCGGCGGTGCGAATAATCGCCGACAAATTCCGACCCTTGTGTACGTAATCAGTAATTACCGTCAAATCGGCCTGACGCCGGTCGAGTACGGCTCGCAACCTGGCAATGCGTTCAGGCGTCATGGCAACACGGGGCAGCTGTATTCCGAGGCTGGCACAACATCAATTCGGTCGAAATCAATAAACCTTACTACGCTGTCGATCATCGCTTTCTGGTTGGCTCGACATTTATCATCATCACCCACCGCAGCATAAAAGGCATGCTGGGAACTGATCGCAGCGGCAGGAAAATTTTCTTCAATAATCGCATCAATCGCCGGCGCCCCCGGGGTCAGCACGCGACAGACTATATTTTGTCGATAGCCAAAGGTTGACTGGGTGTCGATGGCAATTTGTGTATGACTGTTGAGCCAAATATCCAGCCACTCATCGTATTCCAGCCGCGCGGGTTTTTGTAAAAACACCACTTCACACATCCCTTCTACCCGCTCACCAGGCTCTGCAGGATGCTGTACATTCACCAGCGGCTCTGATTCGGTGACCAGGTATGCATGAAAATCGGCCACGTACTCGGCAATAATATCGTCCTGCGCTTGCCGAAAAACAGCGGAGTCAAGCCACAGGGTAATCATCCCATCCATCAAGGCTTCATGGATATTTTGCTGACGCAACCCTGCCGCGGCCGCCACCGCCTCATCAACAATAATCACCCGCAACTGCCTGGCCCCGCTCGCTAGTAAACGGACACTGGCACCCGTTAACAGCTGTGAGCGAAATTCTGCCGCCGTCTGCCCTGTTTGTTTCCATAACGGATAAATTATTTTTTCCATGATGCCCCTAGTCTAAAAACAAAGCCTAAAACGCCATTAATAACGGCGGCCAATGGTTAAAAAATATTGCGGCCCCTTGAGATCCACCTCCCCCGCGCCATCACTAAAGTCCAGCTCCGAATCAAGATAACGCGCTGCAACACCCAGCACCAGTTTCTTGCCTATCCGGTATTCCATACCAACCCGCCCGTACAAACCCAGTGCCAAATCTGATTGGCTATCGGCCCAGTTAAGCCCTCGCTCGTCATCGGGCGGTGTCGAACCATCAAAATTATCATCGCCGCTCATATGTCCATAGACCACCGATGGCCCTGCCCCGGCATAGAGACGAAAATTATCCGTTACATTCAAACCCACAAAACCACCCAGCAAAATTTCAAACATGTAAAAAGCACTGTTCACTTTAACCAGCAAGCGACCATCACTGCTAGAGGCATACTTGGTATCAATATCCTTCCAGCCAAAATAAGCCCCCGTCTCAATACCGTATTCAAAGGTGCTGGGGCCATCGGCCAATTGCACTAATATCCCGCCCATGGGGATGGTACCAAAGATCTCATCAGCCTCCACCTCCTCCCCGGTATTATCAAATGCCTTGTAATCGCCCTCATCGGCATCCATAGCACCCAGTTGTACCATCAAGTGCCTGGGTTGGAAGCCACGTCGTGGTTTATCCGCAACGGCTTGCGCCGAGAACAGACAAACAGTGAACAGGAATAGAGACCAACGCAACAGAGCAGTCATTACTTCTCCTCAAAAACAGGCGACAGAAAATAGAAACAGGGAATAAGTATAGTAGTTCTCATAACAAAGTACGTTAAAACACTTTCTTATACTGGCCCTTCAATTAACTGCGCTGTGACGTTAAAAATGGCCAGATTGGCCATTATCAGGTGGCATTAAAGATAGGCTTCCGGCTCAACGCTTAGCTAGTGCGAGCGAGTAAAGGGGACGAAGCGCACCGGTAAGATCGGACGGACACTGACCGGCGCTGCAAGGGGCTTTTCTACCAACACCAGTTGCTGGGCACCCCCCGGTTTACCCAGGGGCAACACCATTCGGCCACCCTCTCGCAACTGCCCCAACAACTTGCCTGGTATTTCATTGATTGCCGCGGTAATGATGATGCTGTCGAAAGGTGCTTTTTCATGCCAGCCCTGATAGCCATCCGCACAGCGTATTGAGACCCGCGCATAACCTAATTGAGCCATACGTTGACGGGCGCTACTGGCCAGGACATCAATAATTTCAAGGCTGAAGACCTCACTAACCAGCTGTGCCAACACCGCTGTTTGATAACCCGAACCGGTGCCCACTTCCAGGATTCGCTGGTAGGGCCTGGGCATCAATAGCTGTGTCATCAATGCAACAATGAAGGGCTGGGAGATCGTCTGGCCAGAGCCAATAGGTAATGCGGAATCCCGGTAGGCTTCCCGGCTACCATCACCCTCGATAAAGAAGCCGCGATCAACGGACGCCATGGCAGCCCTGACCGATGGTGACAATGCGCCCAAACCGGTCGCCGCCAGGGTGTCATTAAAATGAGCTTCTATATCCGCCAGCATTCGTTGCGACATTCAGTGTACCCTCCGTGACTCCACACTTGAGACAAGTATAGTAGAAGCGTACCAGCTTGCTACGAAAAGACGTTTAGACCTTATTGGCTTTTTCCATTAGCTTCCACAACAGGCCTGGAAACAGGCGACGCCACAACATCATAAAACCCGCTTCCCCTGGACGTACCACCCATTTACCTTTTTCAATCGCCGCTTCAACAGCGTCGATAATAGACTCTGGACTGGCCATGCGCCCACTGGACTTCGCCGTCTGTATACTACCGGGGCCATGATCAATGGCCTGCTTAACCAGGGGGGTGTTTACCATGGGCGGACAAACCAGTAAAAACCGCAGCGGACTATTAAGATTCTCTTTCACTAAAATCTCGGCAAAAGTGTTGGTCGCCGATTTGGTCGCGCAATAAGCACCCAGGTGATGCGTTAACACATCACCCGCCATAGAGCCAAACATGATGATGTCGCCACTGCCCCGCTGCTGCATTAGCGGCATCATTGTTTTCACCATATTGACAGTGCCACCATAGTTAATCGCCATCATTTGGGTAATCTTTTCAGCCGGCATATCCTGCAGCGATTGGCCTGGCATGATAGCCGCACAATGTATCAACCGATCCACAGGACCGACCATAGTTTCGATATCACTGACCAGTTGCTGCACCTGCTGAAGATTACTCACATCGCATTTAAACGGCGTAATATTATCGGATTCTGCAGCAGCCTCCTGAAGCGCGCGGTCATTTAAATCCACGATGGCAACTTTTGCACCCTGCAGAGCCAGGCGTAATGCCGCCACCCGCCCCATACCACTTGCGCCACCCGTCACTACTGCGACCTTACCGTGAAATGCCATGAATATCCCCAACCAACTAATTATAATTTGAAGGCGAATATGACGTTGAAAGATCGTATATTCAAGTGAAATAAACGTCATCTTTCGCCGCAGGCCTATCTATGCTGACTTTTCGAACCCACACCGCAGTCACTTGAACCCCCGCCGTGCATCCGTTAACGTGAACAGCAAGTCAATTGGGGACAGTCTATGATTAATCATCAGCATAATTTATCAACCACCGCCAGGGTAATTAAAGTCAGCGCCCTGATGCTGGTGTTACTACTGCCGCTGTCAGCATTGGGCACCCGTTTTGACTTATGGCCCTATACCGCCGGCTTGTTATTGTTTGCCTTATCTGTGCTCGGCAGCCTGCTTATTTTATCTATCAACCTCATCTGGAATTTTCGCAAACCCAATACCGCCAGCCGTAGCGTCATCCTGTACAGCAGTTTACTGGCGCTAATCCCCCTGGTAATCGCCATGCTGGCCCTGCGTAACAGTTCCAGTGACGTCACCATCCATGACATCAGCACCGACCTCGATCAACCCCCTGTTTTTGTAGCCGCAATTATTGAACGTGGGGGAAACAGTAATTCACTGCAACGAGACGCCGATGTACTGAGCAGCCAAAAAAAATACTATGGCGACATTAAACCCATCTTCTCACCGCTATCGACCAAGCAAGCATTCAAGCAGGCCATGGCTACCAGCCAGCAATTGGGTTGGAAAATTTATGCCGAGGTACCCGCCGAGGGCAGAATAGAAGCAGTGGCAACAAGTTTCTGGTTTGGCTTTAAAGACGATATTGTTATTCGTATTCGAGCGACGGATGATGGCAGTCGAATTGATTTGCGTTCGGTTTCCCGGGTGGGAAAGAGCGATCTTGGCGCCAACGCAAAGCGCATCAAATTATTTGTTAATACCTTTACCGCCGCCCAGTAAACAGTAGAGACCAAACCCATGGACGCAAAAATTTTCTTTACCGTATTTGCCACCGTATTCCTTGCCGAGTTAGGCGACAAAACCCAGCTCGCCACCATGCTATTCGCAGCAGATAAGGAAGTTAATAAATGGTTGGTATTCCTCGCCGCCTCAGCCGCTCTCGTGCTGGCCTCGGCGATTGGTGTGCTTGCCGGCAGCTGGCTCTCCCAGCATATCGACAAAGGCCAGCTATCAACGGCTGCCGGTATCGGTTTTATTGCGATCGGTCTATGGACATTGTTTCGCTAAGGTTGACTAACTAAATAGCACCTTGCTGTAATTGCCTCACCGCATAGTCACAGGCTCTGGCAGTTAAGGCCATGTAGGTCAACGACGGGTTCACACAGGACGAGGAAGTCATCGCACTGCCATCGGTGACAAACAAATTGTCTACTTCGTGAGCCTGGTTGTAGCCATTGAGCACCGACTGCTTAGGATCACTCCCCATCCGGGCCGTGCCCATCTCATGAACCGCTCCGCCTGGCGCTTCCATGCTATCCCCGGCAACAGTAAACATAGCGCCCGCCGCTTTAAGCATATCGACAGACTGGCTGGAAATATCCTTGCGCATCTTGAGTTCATTGTCATGCCACTGGTAGTCAAAAGCGACCTGCGGAATACCAAAGCGATCTTTCTTGGCATCATCAAGGAATACACGATTGCGGTACTGCGGCAAGGTTTCACCAAAACCTGCCAGGTACATCCCCCACATACCAGGCTGGCGTAAACGCTGCTTCAAATTCACGCCAAAACCCGGTGACTGGAACGACATCGCCCAGTTCATCCGAAAAGCGCCGGCCTGAATACCGTAACCGCGAATGAAATCCTGCTCCTGCCCCTGCACATTACGAAACCGCGGTATATAAACATTGTTAGGACGATTGCCGTAATAATAACGATCCTGCATACCAGAAAACACCCCGAAACCACCCAACCCCGAATTATGATCCATCAGGTAGTGACCCAATACACCGCTGCCATTGGCCAGACCATTGGCAAATTGCTCTGATTTTGAATTCAACAATATCTGCGTGCTACCGATGGTCGAAGCGCACAGGAACACCAGCTTACTGGTCAGCCGCAGCCGTTCACCGGTTTCAGTATCAATAATATTTACCCCGCTGACCTTTTTACTGAGCGGGTCGTACTGTAGGGATTCAACAACACTGTTCGCCCGAAGGGTCAGGTTCCCTGTTTTAGTCGCCGCCGGTAAGGTTGAACTTAAACTGGAGAAATAAGCACCCACGGAACAACCGTTATGACAGGGCCCACAATAATGGCAGGCACCCCGCCCTTCCAGCGGCTCGGTGAGAACAGCTGCACGCCCCATAGTGACAGTCCTGTCGGGATATTTATCCTCTACCGAGGCCTTAAGCAACTTCTCTGCCGCATTCATTTCCATAGCGGGCTGAAACTCGCCATCGGGCAACTGGGACAAGCCTTCCTTCTGGCCGCTAACACCGATAAACTTTTCCACATGGCTATACCAGGGCGCAATATCCTGGTAACGGACAGGCCAATCAACACCGTTACCGTCTTGTTTATTGGCGTTGAAATCCAGATCACTCCAGCGGTAAACCTGGCGGCCCCACATCAGCGACCTGCCACCAACACGACCGCCTCGCGCCCAAAGAAAAGGATTTTTTTCGTCAAACACATAGGCATCTTCCCTATCGTTGATCCAAAAGTCGCGATTGCGTTCACCGAAGGCGTAAGAGGTACTCTGTATCGGATAATCCTGTTTATACAATTCACGCAGGGGCTTACCCCGAAAAGGTAAATCCCAATTGGGTTTGTGCTCACCCTTATAATCCTTGCCGTGTTGCAGTGGTGCGCCACGTTCCAGCACCAACACCTTTAACCCTTTCTCGGTTAACTCCTTGGCAGCCCAACCACCACTGATACCAGAGCCAACTACAATCGCATCAAAATCCGTCATCACTTACCCCTAATCCAGGAAACCACTGTTGGACCAACTGCGCCCAACCTCGGACAAGGGAATATCGCCCTTGTATTCCATCGGCATGGCAACATAACGCAACTCCTCAGTGGCACCTATTTCTGAAGTGTAATAGCCCACTACCACCAACTCCTTGAGCTTGGGGAAGAACGCAGAGCGATCTTCAGACAACTGAGGCATCAAATCGATACCGCCGAATAGAGGTTTGGCACCGCCCTGCAGCTCCATTTGGCTCAACACCACATCCTGTTGTTCGACGTTCAAATCAACAAACAAATGACCCATTTGCTGCTGACTGTATTGGTCCGACAGTTGCAAACCCTGCAGAAAAATCTTGCGCTCGGTATCGGTGTACCACTGGAACACTATCCGCTCGACAAATTCAGGCACCCCTGCCGCTATAGCACCGGGCGTATCCGTGGTCGGAATAATACGCTCAGACATCATGGTGATTTGCCGACGTTGCCCGTCAGTAAACTGCCCCCTGGGCAGCCGCGACGCCGTCGATTCCAGCGCACCCAACAATGACGGGGATAAACTCGTACCCAGCATTGCCATAATCATTTTGACCGCTTCACGTCTTTGCATGTAATTCTCACTGATTGACTGAACAACTATAAACGAAATAGTGCACAAAAGAACTGTGGTTTGCAACAGAGGTTAAGCAATAGTAATAAGCCGGGTGCCG
>JAUXHA010000054.1 GCA_030621845.1 Spongiibacteraceae bacterium | reverse complement strand
AGACCGTTGAGTTTGAACAGGCCGGGATGACGGTGGTGAGTTATCCGGCACTGGTTGATTGCAAGGAGTCCGTGGCGATCGAGCTTAAGGACTTTCCGGAAGAAGCCGCCGCTGCCAGTGAACAAGGCCTGGTGCGATTATTTATGCTGGAACTGGCTCAGCAAGTGAAAATGCTACGCAAGGAATTGTTACGAGGTAATACCATTAGCCTGCAGTTGGCAGCTATCTCCCAGCAGCGGGAGCAGTGGCTGGATGATTTGTTGCATAGTGTCTTCGCAAGGGTTTTTTTACAGGATCAAGCCCTGCCCAGGGACCAGCAAAGTTTCCAACAACGGCTGCAGCAGGGCAAATCACAGTTGCTAACCGAAGCGCAAGGTATGGCCAGCTTACTAGTGGATATTGCCGGGGTTTATACCCGGGTTCGCAAGCAGTTGAAAAAGGCCAGTCAACTAAGCTGGGTTTATGCGGTCACGGATATTAACCAGCAATTGGCCTTGCTGTTTACTCCGGGTTTTATTAAACAGACTCGCTGGGAGCATTTACAGCACTATCCGCGTTACCTGCAGGGTATAGAGCGTCGTCTGGAAAAGCTGCAGGGACATTATCAGCGAGATAAGCAACTGGCTCCCGGGCTTGAAAAGCTCACCGCTGCCCTGCTGGACTGCTGGCCCGATAGCGAGCTTCGCAGTGAATCATTATTGCGTTATCGTTGGCTGTTGGAAGAGTACAGGGTATCCTTGTTCGCGCAACAACTGGGCACCGTTGAACCGGTTTCTGAAAAGCGCCTGCTGGCACAGTGGAAACAGGTCCAGCAGGCGTTGCATAATAGGGAAAATAATCACTAGGCAATGAAGAATAAACTGAAATATGAATCGATCATGGTTTCTGTGCCCTCGGGGCAGCAGGTGCATATGATGCGTTTCTATGAAGATAAAAATAATCTCGGTACGCCGGTGTTTATGTTGCACAGTGTCGCCGAGCAGGGCAATAGTTTTTACCAGGGACGCGGCGGCGGCCTGGCACATTATCTCGCCCGCCAGGGCTATGATGTCTATGTGGCCGACATGCGCGGCAAGGGCAAGAGCTGGCCAAAAGTGACCCCGTCCTCTACCTTCGGCAGTCACGAATTGATTACCGAAGATATCCCTGCGATGGTGAAAAAAATTGTTGCCAAACGCGGGCCTGTTGCGCAGATATGGGTGTCGCATGGCTGGGGTGGTGTACTGATGTGTGCCTGCTATGCCCGCTATGGGGACAGCCTGTGTCCGGTGGCGCGGATGGTGCATTTTGCCGTGCGACGCCAGGCCCAAGCGCTGGGGTTTGAACAGAAATGGTGGTTCGCTGTGGTCTGGGGTGTACTGGCTCGGTTGGCACTCAAACTCAATGGCTACCTGCCCGCTAAACTATTGCATTTTGGCAGTTGCAATGAATCGGCCCGTAGCTATCAGGATTATTGTGATTGGGCGCAACAGGCACAATGGCTCGATGGTGATGATGAGTTTAATTACGGCGAGGCGATCAGGGAACAACAGCTGCCGCCCAGCTTTTATGTGGCTTCGCGCGGTGATGGGCTACAGGGTCACCCCAGTCATATTCGCCAGTTTATGATGGAACTTGGCCCCCATGATGGTCGTTTGCTGGTGCTGGATAGCCAGGCCGGGAGCTTGCATGACTACGGGCATACCGAAATGCTCTGCCATGAGGACTGCGAGGAGGATCATTTTCCGTTGTTACTGGATTGGTTGCGCGAAGCCGCTACGGTTGAATAGCCAAATATTGCCGCAGTAAAAAAATATTTTTTTAGGAAACTTGTTATAAGTAGCTGTGTCATACTCACACAACGATAACAGAGTGCCCCAGGGTTGCCCGCTGTCGTTGTCGATTGATTTATCTTTTAACCAATAAGCAAAAAATCTGGAGATACCATGGCTAATCTAAAGAAAAAACCACTGGCAGCAGTAATGGGCGCTGCTTTTCTGGCAACGGCGATTGCTCCCCTGGCTTCGGCTGAGAGTAACCCCTTTACGGCAAATAGCCTCAGTTCCGGTTATGACCTGGCCAATTACGCCCACCATGAAGAAGGTAAAGGTGCGGAAGGTAAGTGCGGTGAAGGTAAGTGCGGCGGCGACAAAGCAGGCAAGGAAGGCAAGTGTGGCGGAGACAAAGCCGGTAAAGAAGGTAAGTGCGGTGAAGGTAAGTGCGGCGGCGATAAAGCAGGCAAGGAAGGCAAATGTGGCGGAGACAAAGCCGGTAAAGAAGGTAAATGCGGTGAAGGTAAGTGCGGCGGCGATAAGAAGTAAGCTGTTGTATACCGTATGAAGTTAGTCAGTAAAGACCTGCCGCAATCGGCAGCAGGTTTGGGTTTGCGGCGGGCCCTGATGGGCTCGCTGGCAGATCTGTCTGGCGGTGAGCTGGATTTCCTCGAAATAGCCCCGGAAAACTGGATTAATGTCGGCGGTCGTTATGGTCGGCAGTTCAGTGAGCTTGCCGAACGTTACCCGATATTTTTGCATGGGCTGTCACTCAATATTGGTGGTATGGCACCACTGGATGTTGAATTACTTTCTTCGATCAAGGGTTTTATTCAGCAATACCACTGCCCGATCTATTCCGAGCACTTAACTTACTGTGGCGATGACGGTCACCTCTATGACCTGATGCCGATTCCGTTTACCGAAGAAGCTGTGAAGCATGTGGCGCAGCGCATCCGCCAGGTGCAAAACGTGTTGGGTGAGCGTATAGCACTGGAAAATGCCTCTTACTATTTCGCCCCCGAGCAGCAGATGAGTGAAAGTGAATTTATTCAGGCAGTGCTGGCCGAGGCCGATTGTGATTTGTTGCTGGACGTTAACAATATCTATGTGAACAGCATTAATCATCAATATGACCCCTATGAGTTTCTGCATTCCCTGCCGCTGGAACGCGCCCGCTATATTCACGTGGCGGGCCATTTTGACGAGGCCGAAGACCTGCGCGTGGATACCCATGGCGCGGATGTGATTGACCCGGTTTGGGACCTTCTCAAGGTGGCTTATCAACGCTGTGGCCCGTTGCCGACATTGCTGGAGCGGGATTTTAATTTCCCGCCGATGAGTTGCTTGCTGGATGAGATTGCGCTGATTCGCGAACTGCAGAGCCAGCACCCGGCCAAGCGGCAGGTGGGCTGAAATGCCAGCGCTGGAAAAAACACAATACGCACTGGCTGCACATATTCGTGATCCCGATGGCGCCGCGGCACCGCAGGGCGTTGAGCCCCGTCGCTTAAAAATATACAGCGATCTGTTTTATAACAATATTGAAGGGTTTTTGAGCAGTGGCTTTCCTGTGCTGCGAAGTATTTTCAATGAGGATGCCTGGCACGCTATGGTCCGGGATTTTATGCGCCTGCACCGCTGCCATACTCCGTACTTTCTTGAGATCGCGCAGGAGTTCCTGCTTTACCTGCAACAATCGCGAGAAGCGGTGGCAACGGATCCGGCCTTTATGGTCGAGCTGGCACACTACGAATGGGTAGAACTGGCACTGGATATTGCGGAGCAGGATATCCAGACTATCCCGGTTGACCCCGATGGCGACCTGCTGCAGCGATTGCCGCTGGTTTCTCCGCTGGCCTGGTCGCTGGCTTATCGCTATCCGGTTCATAAAATTGGCTTATCCTGCCAGCCATCACAAGCACCGGCAGAAATGACTTACCTGGTGGTGTACCGCAATCGCCAGCAGGATGTTGGTTTTATGGAGGCCAATGCGGTGACTGCTCGCCTGCTGGAGTTATTACAGCAGCCCGAGATCAGCTCAGGCCAGCAGTTATTACTGCAGTTGGCTGATGAAATGCAGCACCCACAGCCCCAGCTTATTGTCGATAGTGGGCTCGATACCTTGCAGCAGTTACGTTCGCTGGATATTGTATTGGGTACTTTACCGCTGGATAAAAACCATTAATTCAGCTATGTTTTCGCTAGCGTAGTCATAGAGTGTTGCGGCTTAATCCGTGCTTAATAAAATAGTGCCTGTCAGTTACTTTCCTTTACCGTCACCCTGGGTGTTTAGCGTTGTGCTGAGCTGCCTGTTGTCTTTGACCGCCTGTACCCAATCGAGCAATACCGATGATTCCCAGTCCGCAGAGGATGAGCAGGACTATGCGGCAAAGGTCGACCCCTGGGAGCCGATGAATCGAAAGTTTTATGCCTTTAACGATGGCGCTGATCGCTATGTATTACTGCCCGTGGCAAAGGGATACCGCTGGGTGACGCCGGATCCGGTCGAGACGGGTATTGGTAATATGTTTGCCAATTTGTCCGAAATCACCACCGTCGCAAACGATATTCTACAATTTAAATTACTCCAGGCTTGTTCTGATACGGGCCGGTTCCTGGTCAATACTACGGTAGGCTTGTTTGGTTTTTTTGATGTGGCCAGCCACATCGGTCTTGAAAAGCACAATGAGGATTTCGGCCAGACCCTCGGTTACTGGGGTACACCCTCTGGCCCCTATATTGTTGTGCCCTTGTTTGGCTCACGGACAATTCGCAGCGGCGCCGGTGGCCTGGTCGATACCTATACCGATCCACTCTGGCAGCTACAGGACAATGAAACCCGCTGGGGTTTGGTTGGGCTGCGTTATGTCAGTGATCGCGCCAGCTTGATCCAGGCAGAGGAGTTGATTAGTGGTGATCGCTATACCTTTATTCGGGATGCCTATATCCAGCGCCGGGAATTTCTGGTCAATGATGGTGTGGTCGAGGATGACTTCGGTGAAGAGGAGGACTGGGAAGACGAGTGGGATGAGTAAACAGTGGCTTACCGTTTACTCAGCCGGAGTTGCTAGTCAAGAATCTCTTTGATCGACAGGCCGATAATGTACTTTCCTGCTTCACCTTCTTCAATTCTGGATACTTCAACCAGGGCATTAAAGGGCAGGTGAGTCTCTGATTTCTTCTCGATGGACACCTTCATTTCATCACCAACGGTGAAGGTGTCACTGCTTTCTATCAACATGCCTGCGCCGCTAAGGTCTTTACAGATAGCACTAAAAGGCTTGCCCTGATAGTCAATGATTACCTCGGAGTCGATTTTCCAACGGTGGAAAATACGTTTTTCATTGGCTGTGCTTTCACTTGCTGACATTATCCTGCCCTGTGTGGTCATTATTATAAAGTGTTCTATCTTACGTCAGCTTTGGCTCGCATGCCAGCGCACCCGCTGAAATAGCCCTCAAGCTGCCGTGGCCGCTATTTTGGCGCGAATGAACTCGCTGTGCGGCAGGTAAATCAATTCGGCGACCTTGCGAATCAGGTGGTCCTCGTACTTGCTGATATCGCCATCGGCAATGGCAAGTTGCCACAGCAATTCAACCAGGTGGTATTTTTGCCCGGGCGTGTAGTGATCATTAATTAAACGGGTGAATTGGTATAGCGAAGTCGCTTCGGTGGCCTCCTGCTCGGCCAGGCTGATGAGCTGCTGTAATTGCTCCGCTGGCAGGGAAAACTTTTTTTCTAAGGCGCGCTCTATAGCGGCTTGTTCTTCCGGCTGCTGCTGAAAATCCGCCCGGCTCAACTCAATCATCAATGCCGCCGCCGCAAGCTGAAGGGTCTGCTCGGTGTTCTCTTCCCCGGTGGGGGACAGTTGCTCGGTAAAGAACTGTTTAATTTTGGTTAACACGCTTTAACGTTCCCCGTGATGATGTTAAACCTTGCCGGCGAGTATTTTCTCAAGCTTAATCTGGTCAAGGGTGAAGTTGCGAATACCTTCGGCCAGTTTTTCCGTGGCCATTGCATCCTCGTTCATTGCCCAGCGAAATGCGGCTTCACTGTTATCCGGCTTGGCAATACTGTCACCACGATTGGCCGGGTCGAGTTTACGCTCCAGCGTGGTGGAATCTTCACTCAATGCCGCCAGTAACGGTGGGCTGATGGTGAGCCGATCACAGCCGGCCAGTTGCTCGATCTCGCCGGTATTGCGAAAGCTGGCACCCATTACCACGGTGTTGTAGTGATGTTGCTTGTAGTAGTTGTAAATACGGCTGACCGATTGCACACCGGGATCACTGCTGGCGCTGTAGTCTTCACCGGTACTGGCTTTGTACCAGTCCAGAATGCGACCGACGAAGGGCGAGATTAAAAAGGCACCCGCATCGGCGCAGGCGGCGGCCTGGGCAAAGCCAAACAGCAACGTCAGGTTGCAGTTAATGTTTTCTTTTTCGAGAATTTCGGCGGCGCGAATGCCCTCCCAGGTGGCGGCGATCTTGATTAACACCCGTTCTTTGCCGATCCCAGCCTGGTTGTACAGCTCAATCAAGCGGCGGGCTTTGCTTACCGTGGCGGCGGTATTAAAGGATAAGCGGGCATCGACCTCGGTAGAAATACGGCCGGGAATAATCGACAGAATCTCGCCGCCGATATCCACCGCCAGTTTATCCATGCAGGCCGATAACTGGTCGGCGCTGCCACTGGCATCCTGGCTGGCCCAGCTTTTGGCATTATCCAACAGCGTGGCGTACTGGGGTAATTGCGCTGCCTTGAGCAACAGTGAGGGGTTGGTGGTGGCATCCATTGGCTTGAAGCGCTTAATCGCCTCAATATCGCCGGTATCGGCGACCACGTCGGTCATGCTTTTCAGTTGTTCCAGTTTATTGCTCATAGCTTCGCTTCTATTGATTGGCTGCGCGGTAGGCTTCGGCCTGCTCGCTAGCGGTGGTCAGGCAGTGTAAGGCCTGCTCCAGTACGTCGATACCAGCGCCCTTTACATGGGCATGCTCACTGATGTAACGACGAAACAATTTTGCCCCGGGAACGTTCTGGAATAAGCCAAGCAGGTGGCGGCTAATATGATTCAGTGCAATGCCCTGGCTTAATTGTTCCTCGACATAAGGCATATAGTCTAGCAGTACTTGCTGCCGACTTTTGGGTATTTTTTCAGCAGCGTAGAAACGCTGGTCCACTTCATTGAGCAGGTAGGGGTTATGGTAGGCCGCACGACCCAGCATCACACCGTCAAGATGCTGTAAATGCTTTTCACACTGATCCAGCGCGGTAATACCGCCGTTAAGGATAACTTCCAGTGCCGGCATATCCTTTTTTAGCTGGTAAACCATAGGGTAATCCAGCGGCGGGATTTCACGGTTTTGTTTTGGGCTTAAGCCCTGTAACCAGGCCTTGCGCGCATGGACGATAAACGTGCTGCAACCGGTAGCGGCAATCGGTTCGACAAAGGCCAGCAACTCCCCATAGCTTTCCATCTCATCGATACCAATGCGGTGCTTCACCGTGACCGGGATGTCGCAGGCATCCTGCATCGCCTTAATACAATCGGCAACCAATAGCGGCCGTGCCATCAGGCAAGCACCGAACAGGCCACTTTGCACCCGATCAGAAGGGCAGCCACAGTTGAGGTTGACCTCATCAAAGCCCCAGTCTTCAGCGAGGCGGGCACAGCGGGCAAGGTCAGCCGGATCGCTGCCGCCCAGTTGCAGCGCCAGCGGCTGCTCGCCGTCACTAAAACGCAGGAAGCGTTCCGGCCCCGCGTGGATAATCGCAGCGCTGGTGACCATCTCGGTATACAGCAGCGATTGCTCGGTGAGCTGGCGCCAGAACATCCGGCAGTGGCTGTCGGACCAGTCCATCATCGGGGCGATGGAGAAGGTTCTATCCAGTGGAACCCGTGCTGAACTTGTGTTTCTGATTGATTTTAAAGGTTTTTTTAGCAATACATTATTACCTGTTTTTGTTCGTCTGATTGCACCCAATGGAGGCTTACGGGGCAATCATTATTACAGAGAGGAGCAAAGAGGGCATGTGCTCTGCCGTCCTGGTACGTATTAAGCGTCATGGTATGGTAATTCATTCTGAATCAAAAACGTTTAACAAAAAATCTTGGGTGGAAAGAACGGGGCCTCAGGTGGGAGGCTGACTATCGGTACCTTGCTGCTACCGCCCAGCGTTTCAGTCATGAGGCGTTGGTGTGGCAAAGGCTGTGTTTGAGCAGCTTGAGGGTAATTAGAAATAACAATGATTGCTAAAGATTGTTATTATAAGTTTCTTGAAGTAGTAATTGACAGGTTAAATCGATGAATGTATCACTGACACCTCAGCTAGAAAGTTATGTAAAACAAAAGGTTGCAGCAGGAATGTACAATTCTGTGAGCGAGGTGATGCGTGAAGCTCTCCGCTTGCTGGAAGAGCGCGACACCCTCAAAGGTCTGCGGCTGGAAGCCTTGCGCCGTGATGTTCAAGAAGGCCTTGATGAGCTGGACAGAGGCGAAGGTACTCCTCTTGATATGGATAGTATTAAGGCTAAGGCGCGGGAAATGAAAGGGAATGGCTGTTAATGCTTAAGCTGGTAAAGGCACCCAAAGCCGAGGCCGATCTGGTCGATATCTGGCTGTATATTGCTGAAGATCAACCGGTGAATGCCGACCTTTTCCTTGATCGCTTGAATGAGTCTGTAATAGCTCTCGCAAAAACACCTGGCATGGGTGTTGATCGCCCCGATATAGCTGAGGAGATAAAAAGCTTTCCAGTTGGAAATTTCGTCTTGTTCTATAGAGTAAAACCATCTGAGCTTGAACTCGTTCGGGTTATATCTGCATCCAGAGATATTGATAATATCACTTGGTAGGATGGCTTATTGCATTTAGAGAGGGGATCTTACGCATTTATAGGGAGCTTGGGTACTCTTCGCCTTGTAAACATCCCCCTAAACTAGCCCCCCTGTACTCGTCGACCAGGGCCGGCATCACTCCGGCATCAGTGACTGAATATAATCATAGGATTCGCTGTACTCTGTCATCAAGCGCATCATGATGTCACGGCAGGATTCAATTTCATTGATCTGCCCGACCACTTGCCCAACCGGGTTAAAGGCGACTTTTTGGGTTTCACCGGCACCGGCATAGCGGTGGGTGCGGCGGGTGGCGTCGAAGGTCAGATAGCCCTGCAAAGGCATGGGCAAGGGGTCGGGGTTGTTTGGATCATCCCAGGCTTCAGTCCATTCGTTCTTCAGCATGCGTGCGGTTTTACCGGTGAACGAACGCGAGCGAATAGTGTCTTCGGATGTTGCATTCATATAAGACTCGCGCTGTGCAGGCTCGGCGTGGGCTTCGGTGGAATTCAGCCACTGGGAACCCAGCCATACGCCTTCAACGCCCATACTCATGGCGGCCATGATTTGCTGGCCGCTAGCGATACCGCCGGCAGCCAGTACCGGTAACGGAGCCACTAGCTTAACCATCTGTGGCCACAGCACCATCGAGGTGACTTCACCGGCGTGGCCGCCACCTTCAGAACCCTGGCAGACGATAAAGTCCAAGCCTGCCTCCTTGTGGTAGGTACCGTGCTTGAGGCGACCGGCGAGAGCCCCAATCAGGCGGCCAGAGGCGTGAACCTGCTCAACAATTTCCGGCGGAGGCGTACCCAGGGCGTTGACGATCATTCTGCATTTGGGGCGGGTCAGGGCTTCGTCGACCAGCAGTTGGGCCTGGACCAGAGAGAAGCTCAGGGTCACTTCGTCATCACCTTCGGGCCACTCGGGAACGTGGTGATCGGTGAGCAAACCCTGGGCAAATTTACGGTGCTCTTCGGGGATAGCCGACTGGATCATTTCGACCAGTTTATCGGCGCTGGTTTCTTCCATGCCCTCGTATTTCTGAGGGATCGCGGTATCTACGCCGTAGATATGGTCGCCGATATGTTCGTCTATCCAGTCCAGTTCTTCTTTAAGCTGTGCCGGTGAATAACCCACCGCACCGAGTACACCAATGCCTCCCGCTTTACTCACGGCCACGACCACATCGCGGCAATGGGTGAAGGCAAAAATTGAAACGTCCAGGCCTAGTTTTTTAGCAAATTCGGTTTGCATTGATGGTTCTCCAGCGGGGTAGCTTAACGGTATTATTCAGAACTGCTCTGGATAGTGAAGTGATTGGCGGGTTTCAGCAATGGCTTGGCAGGCCAATATACGCTGACTTTGCTGTACAGCTGAATCCGGGGGTGAGAAATAATCCTCCAGGCTTTATAATCGCCGATAACAGCCCCGCTACTATCACATTGACCGCAGGAACAACATGACCGTCCGTACTCGTATTGCCCCGTCACCCACCGGTGACCCCCATGTAGGTACCGCCTATATTGCCCTGTTTAATTTTTGCTTTGCCCGCCAGCATCAGGGTAAGTTTATTTTGCGTATAGAAGACACCGACCAAAGCCGCTCTACCTCCGAGTCCGAGCAGGCTATTTTTGATTCCCTGCGCTGGATGGGGCTGGAGTGGGATGAGGGCCCCGATGTCGGCGGTGATTATGGTCCTTACCGGCAAAGTGAGCGGCGGGATATTTATCGCCAGTATGCCGAATCACTGATTGATAAAGGGCACGCCTTTAAATGTTTTCGCAGCCCTGAAGAGTTGGACGCCCTGCGCAAGGGTTTAAAAGAGCAGGGTATTAACCGTGCCTTAAAGCCCTATGACCTGGCCTTGCCCAAAGATATTATGCTGGAGCGCGAGGCGGCTGGTGCGCCCTATGTGATTAGAATGAATGTCCCGGAGCAGGGCAAGGTGGCTATCGAGGATATGCTGCGCGGCACCATGGAGCTTGATTGGGCGCTGGTCGATGCGCAAATTCTGTTGAAATCCGACGGTATGCCGACCTACCACCTGGCCAATGTCGTGGACGACCACCTGATGAAAATCACCCATGTGTTACGCGGCGAGGAGTGGATTAATTCCGCGCCTAAACACAAGTTACTCTATGAGTATTTTGGCTGGGAGATGCCGGTGCTCTGTCATTTGCCGCTGCTGCGCAACCCGGATAAATCAAAGTTGAGCAAGCGCAAAAACCCCACCAGTATTTTGTACTATCAACGCATGGGCTACTTGTCTGAAGCACTGCTGAACTATTTGGGGCGTATGGGTTGGTCTATGCCCGATGAGCGCGAGAAATTCACCCTGCAGGAAATGCTCGATAATTTTGATCTGCAACGAGTGAGCCTGGGCGGGCCGATCTTTGATGTGGAAAAACTGAGCTGGTTGAATGGCTTGTGGATACGCGAGGATTTAAGTCTGGAACAATTAGCCGGGCGCCTGCATGACTGGGCACTGAACAAGGATTACCTGATGCAAATCCTGCCCCATGCCCAGCAGCGCATGGAAACACTGAGTGACTTCACCCCGCTGGCGGCTTTCTTTGCCTCCGGCATGTTGCCCATTAATGAAGCGAGCTTTGCCGGGGGTAAGTTACAGGGGGATGATTTACTGGAAGCCTTGCAGTTTGCCCTGTGGAAACTGGAAAACATCACGCTATGGCAGCGCGACGATATTTTTGCCGCGATGAAACAGACTGCCGATGCCGGCGAGATTAAAATCAAGGATTTTTTTGCGCCGCTGTTCGTGGCGATTTCCGGCACCGCCGCATCGATATCAGTCATCGATGCCATGCAGATTCTCGGCCCCGATATGAGCCGCGCCCGTATTCGCTATGCGATTGAAGTGCTGGGGGGCATCGGCAAGAAGAAATTGAAGAAACTTGAAAAAGCCTACGCGGCGGCGCAGGGATAAGCTTTGCCGCGTCAAAGGACGGGCAAAAAACCACGTTATCGATAAAAATGGGCCAAATCTGGCAAAAATTACTTCCTGAAAGACAATTATTACCACTCTGGCTCCTCGTTGATTTGGGGTTCTTGGCTAGAATTACTGTAAGAGTAATTTTAATAAAACCCGGTTTCGTTTGAACCGGACAAGGACAGTAAATACCCGTGAAAGCATTAACGTGTAACCGCCAGTTTCCCGTACCGCAGCGCCTGTTTGCCGGCTTAGGCCTGTGCTTGTTGTTATGGCTGCTGATGATATCGCCGGTCAGGGCTATGGGCCTGGGTGAAATAAGCTATCAATCCTTCCTCGGTGAGCCGTTGCAAGCGAGGGTTGAGCTGTTGCTCAATGATGTTAATGACTACCATCTCGACAATATCCATGTCGGCCAGATTAACGCCGCCGATGCCCGCAAGCTGGGCATAGAGTTGATTGATGCCTATCACGGCTTTCAGTTCCAATTGCAACAGGACGGTGAGCAGCTTTATATCGCCGTCAACACCTCCCAGCCAATCAATGAACCCTTTATTAATATATTGATAGAAGTGCGCTGGCCCGGAGGTAGTATCTATCGTGAATACACCGTGCTGCTGGATCCGCCATCGGCACCGGTAATAAGCCGTGCTGTCAGTAATAACACGGCAATAACGCCAATGGTGGTACAACAGGCTCGATTAACGTCCTCGGCCGTGACTGTCGCCGATGTGGCTGGGGTGATATCCGGCCCCTATCAAGTACAGTCGGGAGACTCGCTGTCAGCGATCGCCAGACGTGTCGCCAGTCAAAATGACCAGTCACTGGCAGCGATTATGGACTGGATACACCAGCACAACGCACGGGCTTTTATCAACGGTGATCGCAATCGGTTAATGGCCGGGGTTCGCCTGCGCCTACCCACTCGGGCGCAGTTGCTTGAGAGTCAGGCCAGCGTACCGGTACCAATGGCCAAACCGCCCGCCAGCACCGCCGCCGCGGTGACTCGGGGCGATGGTGAGCCGACAGTCGGTAAGAAGCCGGTGTTGACCCTCGACGACACAGAACAAAACCGCCCGACCCAGCAAACGGTCAGTGAAATCCCTGCCGAGGTGCTTCGCGCTCATATCAATGCCACGCTTGAACGTCGGGAAGCCCTGGTCCGCGAGAATGAACAGCTAAGTAATCGGCTGAAACTGCTGGAAGCATCGAAATACGTCAATAATCTGGAACAACTGGTGGCGTTAAAAGATCAGCAAATTGCCGCCCTGCGGGAGATCGAAGCGCAGCAGGCTGCTGTCAGCTCAGCTGAATCTGCCGATAAGGAATCCTCAACCCCCGCAGCGCCACTGGTACTGGAAACGGAATCCACTCCGCCCGCCGCCAGTGCGACCGGCTGGTGGTTGTTTTACGGCGGCGTTATGGCGCTGTTGCTACTGGGGCTGATTTACTTCCTGCGCCAACGCCAGCCCGAAGCAGGCCAGGGCGAGTCAATGCCATTACTGGATCCGCTGGAAGAGCAGGCGATACTCAATGAGCTGGACGAACTGGCGAATGAATACAAAGACATGGGCGCCGAGGGGGTTATTGAGCCTGGCGAAGAAGGGGGCGAATTATTACACTTTACTCAACGCAGCCATCAAAGCCGCCCCCGTCGTCCCGATGACGAAGTGATGCGGGATATCGAAAAGCGCGTCCAGCAATACCAGCCGGATACCATCGTACCGCCGTCTGCCCACTATCAACATGATGAAACAGACCGTATTATCTCAGAGGCGCTCAGCCACACCGAGGCAGGGCGATATGATATCGCCGAGGCGATGTTACTGGAGGCAGATTTTGAAACCCGCGGCAAGGATGGACGCCTCTCCGATGCGCTGGAATACGTTAGCTATTGCCGTGCCACCAAAGGCAATCACAACGCCTCCCGCTAGCGGTAATTAACAATAGCCGATTTTATCGGTTGACATAAAAGGGGAGGCTGCTTAACATGCGCTCCTCTTTTTGGGGCCTTAGCTCAGCTGGGAGAGCGCAACACTGGCAGTGTTGAGGTCAGCGGTTCGATCCCGCTAGGCTCCACCAAAAAAAGCCTTAACATATCAACAAGTTAAGCAGTAAAAGAAGTCACTCTAGGGTGGCTTTTTTTATGCCTGAAATAAGCTGGGTCAACGCTGGGTCAACATGAAAATGGAGAGTGAGACAGTAGATCGAGTACCGACATTGAAGTCTTAGACAAATGGCCAATAGATTCACCCTCAGCCTACCGCTAGTATCTGACACTCAACGAATTAACTAAAAGGATTTAGCCATGCTCGTACTCAAGCGCCAGGAAGGCCAAGAAATCATCATCTCAACTCCTACTGGCGATGAGCTCGTTATTACCATCACTGAAGGCTCATGCGGGGTCGGTATCCAGGCACCTCGGGAGTACAAGATCCTACGGGATGAATTGCTGGATAAGGCTTACCAGTACTCGACCCCTCATGGTCAAACATCTCTGATGAAATGAGGGACTTCTCCTCTGTAATAGTTGGCACACGCAGCTTACATTTAATCGCCTGAATTCGATAAGACTGATATTCGTCAGTAAACTAAAAGAAAGGTATTCAAGCCGCCGCTATGTATATTCCTTATTCTATTAACTTAGTGATAATCAGCACACACTTGGCCGCTTGTACGGCCACGACACTCTCTGGAGACTGGCTACTTCGCACCAATAGTGGGTGACCTTTCCCCCGATATTAGCACCATGACCTCGATGAGATTTCCAGTTAACCTAACGGGATGGAGGTCTCACCATGAAGAAGCGTTACACCGAAGAACAGATCATTAAAGCAATCAAAGAGCACGAGGCCGGCACCAAGGTCGATGACATCTGCCGGCGCCTGAACATATCCAGCGGCACCTTCTACAACTGGCGCAGCAAGTACGCAGGCCTAGAGGTGAACGAAGCTAGGCGGCTTAGGGAGCTGGAGGCTGAGAACAACAAGCTCAAGCGGCTCCTGGCCGAGAAGCTACTTGAAGTCGAAGCCATGAAGGATGTGCTGGCAAAAAAGTGGTAAAGCCCGCCGGCCGTAAACAGGCTGCCGCTCACATGATTGATAATCATCAACTCAGTGAACGGTCCGCTTGCAAGCTAGTGGGCATCAGCAGAACGGCTTACCGCTACCAGGCCCGGTCTAAGCAAGACGACGCCCTCAGGGCTCGCCTTAAGGCTCTGGCCGTTGAGCAATCGGCTTACGGCTATTTACTGCTGCATGGCATCCTCAAGGCAGAGGGACTGGTAATCAATAAGAAACGGACCTACCGGATCTATACCGAGGAGGGACTGCAAGTGCGTACCAAGAAGCGAAAGAAGCTCCAGCGCCCACGTCAGCCTATGGAGGTGCCGATGGCCGTTAACCAGCGATGGTCGATGGATTTCGTTTCAGACCAGCTCAGTAACGGCCGGAGGTTTCGGGTCTTCAATGTGGTCGATGACTACTCGCGCGAAATGGTTGGCCAATTAGTGTCAGTATCAATTACTGGACATCAAGTCGCTAGATTCCTCGATCAACTTTGTAAGGAGCGTGGAAAGCCCAAGAAGATTATCTGTGACAACGGCACTGAATTCACCAGCAAGGCGATGTTTTTCTGGAGTCAGGAATCCGGTGTCAGTCTGGGGTTTATTCAGCCAGGAAAGCCGACTCAGAATGCCTTTGTGGAAAGCTTGAACGGTAAGTTCCGAAATGAATGCTTGAACAGATATTGGTTCCGCACAATGGAAGAAGCGCGCATTGAGGTTGACCGGTGGAGACACCAATACAACCATGTTCGACCACACAGCTCTTTGAACTATTTGCCGCCTGTTGCTTTTGCAGAGAAGGTGGCATAAATTGTCGAAATTCTCATCTGAGCAGTGGTACTAAAGCTGGGGAAAGGTCACTCATAGAGCTCTCATAGAGCTTCTCAATAAGTGTAGAAGCGGTTACGCTTTCAGCTCATTCGCTATAGCTTCCAGATTGCGTGATCCATGGACAAAATCCAAAACAATCATTTCTTTGTTTGTGTTTTGGTAGACGATATAGTGTTTGCCTTCCCGGTAGTATTCCAGCTCAGGAACATCAGCTGGGCCTGGGAGTAAAATCGCGAAGGGTTTTCCATAAGGGGGTTCGCCGGCAGAAAGAGCGGCTAGCCGGTTTAAGAGCTGGTCCTTATATTTAATTGCCTGTTCAATACCGAACTGGTCAATTGTCCAGCCAATAATGTCTTCCAGTGATTGTTCGGCCTGCGGTGATAATTTAAAAGATGTCATAGACCGCGTTTTTCAGCGGCGTGTTTAAAGGCTCTTTCGACAGCGTCTTCGCCGGAGCCTTCCGCAAATTCGCCTCGTTCTACCTGGTTCAAGCCTGCAATTACACCGGCCTGAATATCAGCCAGCTCTGCTCGCCTTCGTTGGAGCTGGCTTTCAAGTAGCCGAAGTCCTTCGCGGAGTACTTCACTGGCATTTTGGTAGCGGCCCGATGTTACCAGGCTGCCTAAAAATGCTTCCTGTTTATCCGTCAGAACCACGTTTCTTGTTGGCATAAATCACCTCGCTCTCGTTTTATTGACCTTAACAGTATTGGCAATATATGCCAATTGTTGTTTTTTTAAGTAATATGGTGAGTGCCTGATGAGATGGACACCCCACTAACGGCATCGCAATGTGCCAGACTTAGTTTGGTGTAACTTAAGTCATTAGAGGAGTGTCCATCATGAATAACAATAGCGTAATCAGTATCGACTTGGCAAAAAATGTTTTCCAAGTCTGCTTACTCAATCAACACAACAAAGTCACAAGCAATAAGAAGGTCCGTCGAACAAAATTACTGGAAACGGTGTTAAACCTTGATGCCAAGCGCATCGTGATGGAGGCGTGTTATAGCTCCAATTACTGGGGGCGTTTATTTCAACACCATGGCTTTCAGGTTGATTTGATTCCACCTCATCAGGTAAAGCCATTTGTGATGGGTAACAAGAATGATCATAACGATGCTATCGCTATAGCTGAAGCCTCTATGCGCCCTAAAGCCACCGTTGTGGCCGTCAAAACACTGGCCCAGCAAGATATACAAAGTCTTGAGCGTATACGTGAAAGGCTCATTAAGGCCCGCACCGCTTTAGCCAATCAATTGCGCGGCTTACTGGCAGAATACGGCGTGACGATTGAAAAGAAGGTGGCCACCCTTCGATCAAATATCCCCCTTATTTTGGAGGATGCTGAAAACGCACTTACACCCATGTCGCGAGAATTTGTTAACAACCTATACGAAGAGCTACTCAGCCTTGATAGGGAGATAGCATCAACAGAGAGGCGATCAGAATCATTGCTCGTTAATAACGATGATTATAAGCGGTTGCAAACGATACCGGGGATTGGCCCTGTGACTAGCCGAGGCATTATTTGCGTGATTAACGATCCCAGGCAATTTAAAAATGGCCGACAGATGTCCGCCTGGGTTGGCCTTACACCGAAACAGCACGCCAGTGGTGAAGCCTCTCGTATGGGTGGTATCAGTAAACGAGGTAACCAGGGATTACGACGATAATTTAATCACGGAGCGAGAGCCGTTATACGATGGTGCGAAGGAAAAGACGACGCGCTCAGTTTATGGCTGCAAAAACTACTGAAAACAAAGCCTGTATGCAAAGTCATTACAGCGCTCGCAAACAAGTTAGCCCGTATAGCTTGGGCCGTACTGACCAAGAAGGTGAACTATGATGTTAAAGCCTTAATCGTGGCTTAGTAACGCGGTTATACACAGTTATTTAGACTAAAAGGAGTCCTGCCCAGCGGTTGTACTGGTTAATGAATTAAACGGTTTCGACTTCCTCAAAACCTGATTGGGACAGAGGCCATCAAGGCCAGGTGCCTGTATAGGAGGGGGAGTCATCTTGGAACTCATTAGGGCTCAGCACAAACGAAGGTGCATCAAGAAGCCGGATATATGTCAAAGCCGCCATTTTTATTAACACTATTGCTGAGTAACAAAACAGAGTTTTTACCGGGTAAGATCAAAACAAGTAAATAGAAAAAGATCTGGGCATTTAGTCCGCAATCGGTTTAACGACGACCTAAAAACTTGTTAAGTAGGGTTAAAAACACTAAATGATGTTGATTTGTTCGGGGTG
>JAUXHA010000139.1 GCA_030621845.1 Spongiibacteraceae bacterium | reverse complement strand
GGGTGCTTGCGGCCACCCTGTGGCGGTACAGAAGCAACCGTACCCTCAATCAGCTTTAATAAAGCCTGCTGTACGCCTTCACCTGAGACATCCCGAGTGATCGAAGGGTTGTCTGATTTACGTGAAATCTTATCAATTTCATCGATATAGACAATCCCTACCTGGGCCTTATCGACATCGTAATCGCACTTCTGCAGTAATTTCTGGATAATATTTTCAACGTCTTCCCCCACATAACCGGCTTCCGTAAGCGTGGTGGCATCAGCAATAGTAAAAGGCACATCCAACAGCCGAGCAAGGGTCTCTGCCAGTAAGGTTTTACCGCTACCCGTTGGCCCCACCAATAAAATATTACTCTTTCCTAACTCAACATCATCTTTACTACTTTGGCCAAAACGCAGGCGCTTGTAGTGATTGTATACAGCCACCGCAAGGACTTTTTTAGCCTTGCTTTGGCCAATAACATAATCACCCAGAATCTTGCTTATTTCACGGGGCGTGGGTAGCTGGTCTTGACCGGTTTCTCCGTCGACCTCCTGCACTTCTTCACGGATAATGTCATTGCACAGATCAACACATTCATCACAGATAAAAACTGAAGGACCCGCGATCAGCTTCCTGACTTCATGTTGACTCTTTCCACAGAAGGAGCAATAGAGCAGCTTTCCACCGTCGTCACTACTACCTTTGCTATCGTCGCTCATTTACAGCTTCACCTCGTACCAATAACCATTGACTATATTCAGGGCTAAAGATGCGTTTTTTTACGCAATTTTGCAAGCACTGAAATATAAACTTTATCCACAATCTACTTGTCAGTGGCCTGACGCTGGCCAATGACCTCATCTACCAAGCCATATTCTGCCGATCGCTGTGCGTTCATAAAGTTATCTCGCTCAGTATCATTCTGGATGGTTTCCAGTGTTTGGCCGGTATGCTCTGCCATCAGAATATTCAGCCGCTCACGGATAATCAGGATTTCCTTAGCCTGAATGTCTATATCGGTGGCCTGGCCCTGGGCACCACCACTGGGTTGGTGGATCATGGTGCGAGCGTTGGGCAAGATAAAGCGCTTACCCTTGGCACCACCGCTGAGCAGGAAAGCGCCCATACTGGCAGCCTGGCCAATACACATGGTACTGACATCGGATTTAATGAATTGCATGGTATCGTAAATCGACAGGCCCGCTGTCACCGACCCACCCGGGGAATTAATATATAGGTGAATGTCTTTATCCGGATTTTCTGATTCCAGAAAAAGTAGCTGGGCGACAATGAGATTAGCCATATGGTCTTCAATTGGGCCGACACAAAAAATAACCCGCTCTTTTAATAATCGAGAGTAGATATCGTAAGATCGTTCGCCACGTGCTGTCTGCTCAACGACCATCGGAACCAGGCCGAGGTTATTTATCGAATTATTATTAATACCGTCAAGATCATACTTGGACATACTGACCCACTCTCCCATGCTAATTAATGCAATACTGACTTGAAATTCAAGCGGCTTGGTTAATCTACTTTACAGTGTAGCCGCCCGGTTGTGAATGGCAGGAAAACCTGCAGTTAACCTATTTGGCCTCGCTGTCCATTTCGGGGGGCTGCTCTGGCGCCATAACTTTATCATAGCTACTAGGTTCTTCTGTCAGTTTGACCCTCCCCAGCAATTTATCAACCACCTCACCCTCCAGCACCATCGATTCAACTTGTTGCAGTTGCCCCTGGTTACTGTAGTAGAAATTGACAACTTCTTCAGGGTCTTCGTAGGTAGCTGCCATCTCGTCAATAGCTTCCTTAACCTTCTCAGGATTAGTTACAATTTCTTCTCTGGTAATGAATTCACTGAGCACCAGGCCCAGCTTAACGCGCTTCTTAGCCTGATCAGCAAACATATCATCGGGCAGTAAGGACTCCATATCCATTTCCTGAGCGGCGCCACCGAATTGCTGAACCATCTGGCTTCGCAGTGCAGGAATCTCCTGGCTGATCAGCGCCGAGGGTACAGAAATATCATCATGCAACTCCAGAATGGCATCCATCACCTGCCCCTTAACCTTGGCCTTAATGGCCTGCTTTAACTCACGCGCCATATTTGAAGCAATATCTTCGCGAAACTTGGCCTCATCAGCATCCTTGACGCCATAGGCAGTAAACAACTGCTGATTTAATTCGGCCAGTTTTTTCTCAGTGACTCCATTCAAGGTGACGGCAAACTCTACCGCAGCCCCTTTCAATTCCTCGACATGGTAATCATCAGGGAAATTCAATTTAAGGGTTTTTTCATCACCCGCTGACATACCCACGACACCGTCCTCAAAGCCCGGGATCATACTATTAGAGCCAAGTTGTAAGTCGGTTGCCTCTGCGGAGCCGCCATCAAAGGCTTCGCCATCTTTAGTGCCCTGATAGTCAATATTGACTGTATCTCCCTCGGCCGCAGCACGGCCAACGATTTCCCAACTGCCCTGCTGATCCCTGAACATCTCAATCATTTTGTCAATATCAGTATCGGCAACTTCAGCCACTGGCCGGGTAATACTAATACCGCTATAATCTCTTTCCTCTACTTCCGGGTAAACCTCAAACGTAGCAACAAACTCAACATCCTTGCCTTCAACCACAGACTTAGTCTCAATACTGGGCTGGCCAGCGGGCTTAAGGTTTTCCTGAACCACGGCTTCGTTGAAGCTTTTATTCATTACCTCCCCCAACACTTCCTGCCTAATCCCTGCACCAAAGCGATCTTTGATCACCTTCATCGGAACCTTGCCAGGGCGGAAGCCATCGAGACGAATATTGGGAGCTGACTTCTGCAAACGGGCATTCACCTCGCTATCAACCTGCTGGGCGGGCACTCCTACTGTTAAACGACGTTCAAGACCCGATGTTGTCTCAATTGAAACCTGCATAATAATTCCTCAAAACCTGTAATTATCGCTGGCAGTATTGTGCATACAATACCCGCTAAAATTCTTTAAAAATGGTGCGGACGGAGAGACTCGAACTCTCACACCTTACGGCACCAGAACCTAAATCTGGCGTGTCTACCAATTCCACCACGTCCGCGCACACTGATCACGACAACAATGACGCGATCAATAACTAGAAAATAAATTAGCTATATCTAGCAACTATTTGAAATATCAAGGATATTAAAACAGAAATATAGATGTTGCTGATTATCTGGGTCGCTGATTTTGCCACAAGCAGGCCACTGGTTCAACCGAGACACTGCCAGAGTGGGATTTTTTATCAATAAGTTCACCACAACACCATCCTCGACAGGCAATATGTGCCTAACCGGTCAGGCAATCGGGATCAAAACGATACTCTCCCCTTAACCAGGCCGCGACCTCACGAGCCGCCGGCTGGTCAAAGCCATTATAACAGTCCAATAAGGTTTTTATTTGTTGCTTATCCATTGCCGCCAGGCCCTGGTCCTGAAAGCGTGTCATATCCCTGCTCAGCGCTATCCGCAGTTGTTCAGGGCTTATACTCTGCAAGGCAAGCGCCCCGGCCCGGTCACTATCATAGCCACCCGCCCCGCCATACAGATCGGCCAGTGTCATTAACACCAGTTTTGACAGCTCGGGCTGATTCATAGGATTAACGCAGTGCCCCTTAAGACACCCCTTGAGCGCCTCGGAACGACCGGCGTACGGCCTGAGATTCAGGTAATTGGCTGTTTTCCTGCCATCATTTGCCGGGTAGTTATCCCAAAGCACCGGCGGGCGACCAATCAGGGCAGTCACCCTGTCGATATCCGCCACCGTAATCGCTGTAGAAATTACCTGGTTACCGGTCCAGAATACGCCCAGCTGACGCGGTAAACCGGCGCCAAAATCAGACAGGTAGTTCGCTGGCATTTGGCCGAAAACCTGCTCCAGCACCGGGTCAAATGAATAATATGTTGGGCAGGCAATGTGCTCAGGCGCGTCACTGACAGCAAGGATATCATCAACAATCGCCAACTGGCACTGGGCAAGCGCCGGATTGACGCCAGGCATGTCATCAAAGAGGATGCACAGGGTATCGACCTTAAGTGCGTTAATTTGCTCAACTCTGGCCTTCAGCAAATGCCGCTGTTGCTTCGAGTAATCCTCACACAGACCAAGCGGCGACAAGCCGAGTCCGAAACGGACTCCGGCCTTTTTATAGGTCACTGACAAATCCAGCAGACGAGTAAACTCCTCCTCAGGCCAGGGCTTGTCCCAGTCTTTTCGCAAATAAGCATCGCCCTTGGGCGCGTAAATATAACAGCCAAAACCCTGTTCCGAGAAAAAACGGGCGTAATCGGCACGGGCTTGCCAGGACCATTGCCGGCCATAAAAACCCTCGATAACGCCGTAAAAAAATTCTGTCACCTAAAAGCCCCCCCTCAATTAACGCTGGTAACAATAGCACCCGCTGCAAGCCCCTTAAACATAGTTAAATCTGTAACAGCTAAACGACCGTAGTGTTATCTCAAAATTGTTTAAAAAACCACTGATGAACGCTTGAAAAGAAAAGCCATTAGCCGATAATTAACAGGGTAGATGCCTCCCCCCCTGTGTTTATAAAGCATCTACTTCTCCAGGGGAGCAGCGCTGTTGATGCCTTGCTCCCCTTTTTCATTGCTACCGACTAACCGAGACGACCAAAAACTTTATATAAAACTTACTTTAAAAAGAATAAGTTATCGAAATTAGTTGAAGTGAATTCTACTATTTTATCAATGTTAAGCCCTTTTATTTCAGCAATGCAGCTGGCCACTTCGGGCAGGTAACGAGGCTCATTGCTATTGCCACGATATGGCACGGGGGCAAGATAGGGTGAATCCGTCTCAATGAGCAATCGGTCCATAGGAACCTTTTTTACCACCTCGCGCAACTGAGCTGCATTAGCGAAGGTCACGATACCGGAAAACGAAATATAGAAACCAAGGTCAAGAGCGAGCTTGGCCATCGACCAATCCTCGGTAAAACAGTGTAAAACCCCTCTGGGTGAGTATGCGGCGGCCTCGCGGATAATGGCGATCGTTTCTTTCCTGGCCTGCCGGGTATGTACAATCACCGGCTTTTGAATTTGGGCGGCTAAATGCAAGTGCCGCCTGAACGATTCCTGCTGACTGTCTGCCGTATCTTCGCTGTAATGATAATCCAAGCCGGTTTCACCAATGGCTACCACCTCCGGTGCCTCCGCCAGTATCGCCAGCTGCTTCCAGCAATTTTCATTGCCAACAACATCCATCGGGTGGATACCCACTGACGCATAAACGCCCTGGTGAGCGCGGGCAATCGCTATCATCGATTCAGCATTGGCCATGTTAATACCGACACAGAGCAGTCGCTCTACGCCCACATCACGGGCTGCCGCGATGGCAGCGCCGAGATCACCTTGATAAGGGGACAAATCCAGGCGATCGAGATGACAATGAGAGTCCACTAGCATGTAACTACCCCTAAAAACAAAATAACCCGGCATAAACCGGGTCATTATATTCGACAATACTTACTT
>JAUXHA010000125.1 GCA_030621845.1 Spongiibacteraceae bacterium | reverse complement strand
AAAGACTCTCTAGAAAACCAGGCTGCTCAGCCCACCAGTGTTCGAATCGCTGTTTGCGTTCGCCCTGATACTGCTCGATTAGCTCGCGGGCGCGTTGCTTTTGGCTTTCATCGTGCAACCAAAGGCCCGCTACCGAGATACCCCAGCGTCCCGCAGAAGATTCATAGAAGGCCAAATCGTGTTGTTGTAGTAGCTCACGCACCTCGGCGGCCTCCTCTTCCGAGGCATCATTGAGGCGAAATATCAGTACCGACATAGCCGAAATCCACTAATTAAGAAACTTGCTGAACAAACTGGGGGCTCGCCCTCCGAGGATTGACAGCAGCCTTCTTCACCTTCCGTGAGGCGCAACTCATCAGGGCCCCCTACCCGACTCAGGAATAATCATATAGTAAACTTCTTTCCAAAACGACGCACGATTGATTATGTAATGCTCACGGGCAATTACAATAAATTGTATAATTCCCGGGCCTGCGCTATATCTATAAAAACAACTTAATAGTCGGGCATAAACCCAGCGGCTCGCTAAAAACTACTAATTAATCATATAGGGATATCTATTATGCATTGTCTCATCGATCCAATAAAAAAATACACCGTCTGGAAAGGCCGCGCTACACGTTCCGAGTATTGGTATTTTATATTATTCACCATACTGATTAGCATTGGACTGGCTGTAATTGACACGGTGCTTGGCACAGTAGACGAAACGACTGGCCAGGGAGCGCTGGGGATTTTATGGTCACTTTTTGTTTTTTTGCCATCACTAGCGGTGTTTATCCGTCGGCTACATGATACCGGTCGCTCTGGCTGGTGGTTCTGGATTGGGCTAATACCACTCATTGGCACAATCGTGCTACTGGTATTCATGTGTTTTGATAGCCAGGGCGAGATCAATGAATATGGTGCCAACCCTAAGCAAGATGCTGCTCCAACTGGCATACAAGCTTAGCTTTGCAGCGTTAACCCGTATAAAAAGGTCGTAGATCGATGGACATAATTCAGCTATAACGCCTGAAAGCATATCCTTTCGGGCGTTATTAGAGGTAAGGCATTGATTTATAATTGGGTGGCAACCCAACCAGCCACACCCCGGCACACGAGTGGATAACTACCGTTGCTCCCTTCCAGGCCTGGCGGAGTTCGCTATCTATCGTTGCGAGGGGACCGGAGGGGTCACCATTACAAAGCATCGAAGGAAGACTGCTCCTTCAAAGGCGGCGTATTGTGCGCAAATTCAGCTCGCGATGCAAGCGCACAGATCAATCAGCGGCGGTTAATTTACCCGGTGGAAAGTGATCGAGAATCGCCTGGACAATTTCAGCGATATACAAGTCTCTTTCTTGAGGCGTTTTGAATTTTGGAATACGTTTTTCACCGACGCCGCGCCAGATCAAACGCTCACTGGCGGGGTCAATCACATCAATCATCAACGCGCCAACGGTATACTGTCGCACGCTGATATCGCGGCCACCACCGTAACCGCCATAGCCATAACCATAACCGTAACAGTTCCAGCAGGAATGATAGCCGTAGTAACCATAATAGCTATTCACTGATATGCGATCTTCCGAGCTGATGTTATAGGTGATGAAAAAATCAGCGCCCTCATCCCCGCTCGCTTCAGTAAAGCCCAGGGCCGTCAAACGAGCGCTAACCGAACGGTGGATACGATCACTCATCAGATCATTATCCACACTGGGGTTAATAATGAGCTTTTTCATCGGCTCCTTCCAGGCGTAGGTTTTTAGCCCGGAGTAATCTCGATCCGGCTCGTAATCGGTACTGACGGGAATCCCGGTACAGGCCACCAACAGCGCCGATAACAATAATAAAGATCGTTTCAATACAGACATAATCCCGTCACCTTGGAGAAGAACCGCTCCAGTATAGCCAAACCCGTGCTGGCAGGGCTATCCCTGTCAATAAAATTACCGCTTTCAGCACCACTTGAGCTCGAAGCTCAAGCTGCCCCAATGAGATTTTGACCCCATTATCGCCCTGGAGTTGCAAGCAAGCCCTATTAGCGAATTTCCACCGCGGCAGGCCAGGCGGCGTCGCAGTGCTCGCAACAATAGCGCTGCTGCCCTGAAGCCTGTCGCGGTGACGACAACACCCAGCCTGAATGGCAACGGGGGCATTTAAATTTATCCCGCTGACAGCGATAGCAGGCCCAACGCTCAATACCGGCGGCACTGTCTGGCAAACGTCGAACCAGGCGACGTTCACAGAGTGGGCAATCAAGCAATAAACTTTCATGCTGGCAGTGGTTACAGGCAAACACCTCCTGGCGCTGCTCGAAACGAACCAGTCGCATTACTCCTGT
This sequence comes from Spongiibacteraceae bacterium, assembly GCA_030621845.1. Classification (GTDB taxonomy): domain Bacteria; phylum Pseudomonadota; class Gammaproteobacteria; order Pseudomonadales; family Dasaniaceae; genus JAUXHA01. The sequence goes on along the minus strand of JAUXHA010000125.1, from coordinate 4,062 downwards.
CTGACAATGTGCACATTTCATACTGTATTTAATCCAACCGCTTCGGGCTTTGCTACTATGAGCTTACCATGCACTATTAACACCACCGGGAGCAATACAAGATGGACAGTGATAAACAGGCCATAACCGAACTGTGCTATTACTATGCTCGGGCAGTGGACCGGCGGCGATTCCAGTCACTGCGTGAATTAATGGCAGCAAACTGCAGCCTGACTGCACCCGGCATCTCCCTGACCGGTGTAGAAGAAATCATTGCCGGCATGGCCGCCCTCGATCAATACAAAAGCACCTCACACGCCGTTTACAATTGCTTGATCGAGGTCAGCAATGACACCGCCAGCGGTGAAATTTACTGCCAGGCCAGCCATATCTACGATGATGAACAGGGCGTCGAAAAAAAGCTGGATTGGGGTTTGCGTTACCTCGATCAGTACCAGAAAAGTAATGACCAGTGGCAGTTTACCCAGCGACAACTCGTCATTGACTGGACCCAGGATTTACCCACCAATCGCCCTCAGTCATAAACCGATAAAAAACTCACCCCGGCTGTAGAACAGCCCAGGGGGTAATACACCGGCACCGAGGAAAAAATAATTAACAGGGAGAAAACCAACAGCCCCATCACCGAACCACGAACGCTGGCAGGCCAGTCTTTTGCCCATCGTGTATAGCCGCTGGCAAGCAGCCATAACAACCCTACCCAGAGCAGTAACTGCAAAGACAAACTAACACTGTCACCCAGCGCCATGGCGATACTGGCATCGCTAAGCCACAGGTAAATTTCGGCGCTGGCAATTAAAAAGATTCGCGCGGCTGGCAACAACACGACGATGCTATGATAGAAAGGCAGGGGGATTAACAGCAGTAAAGCAACAAAGAAAACCCGCCGGGTTACGCTGCTATTCATTAAGCAAAACGCTGGTCAGCAACAAAGGCGTTAGTCTTTCGTTCCTGGCCAAAAGTTGAGCCTGGACCGTGGCCGGGAATAAAGGAGACGTCATCCCCCAGCGGCCATAATTTATCGCGAATTGAGGCCAGTAAATCTTCGTGGTTACCCATGGGGAAATCCGTGCGACCAATTGAGCCCTGAAACAGCACATCACCGACAATTGCCATCCGCGCCTGCGGATGAAAAAACACCACATGACCCGGTGTATGGCCAGGACAATGTAAAACTTCCAGCACCTGATTGCCAAACGCCACTGTATCGCCCTGCTCCAACCAGCGATCCGGCTCAAAGGACTCGGCACGGGGGAAGCCCGACATATCACACCACTCGGGTAATTTATCAATCCAGAATCGGTCGGCCTCATGAGGCCCTTCAATGGGGATGTGGTATTTCTGCCGAATATCATCCGCAATGGCACAGTGATCCATATGCCCGTGGGTTAAAATCACTTTCTGCAAGGTGACATCCAATTGCTTCAGGGCATCCTCAATCCGCTCAATGTCTCCACCGGGGTCAACCACCACGGCCTTTTTAGTCTCTTCACAAATTAAAATCGAGCAATTCTGCTGATAAGCAGTTACGGGCACAATGGCGCACTTCATTCAGGAACTCATCTCTAACGGCAACAGGGGCGACAATGTTATCATTTTCCATCGAATTTCGCGCATTTCAAGTTGCCAACTGAGTCGATCTCCTATAAATTAGCCGCCCACTGATTGGCGTGAGCTAAAGACTTACCGCATCAGCGAGCAATGTGCTAAAGCTCTCTAAAAAATCCCACAACAGTTTTGGTGAGGTGTCCGAGTGGCCGAAGGAGCACGCCTGGAAAGTGTGTATACGCAAGTATCGAGGGTTCGAATCCCTCCCTCACCGCCATAAATAAACGGCCATGACCGGGGACAGGCACTCACCGGGGACAGGCACTCACTATTACGGCTTACAGATTTATCCAATCACGTATGCTAGCCCCACACCTACGGCCATTAGAACAAAACTGGCCAGGGATGCTACCTGGGCAGGTATTAGTCTCTGGATTTTACCGTTGTATTTAAAAAGTCGGAACACAGCAAAGCTTGCCGCAGGCAGGCCCACAAGACCCCATAAAAGACCACCAGCCGAATCACCATTCAGCGCGAAATAAACCAACCAGGTATAGCTAACAACAAGCATTGCCAGATAGACATACACCGCGCGCTGCAGCCCGATCTTCACCACCAGGTTATGCTTACCACTGGCTTTATCGGCACTGTAATCCGGGAATTCATTAAGCCACAAAAAGGCGGCCACCAATAAACCCAGCACCAGTGATGCATGCAATACCGGCATACTGACATCGCCTGTCTGCACCAAATAAGTCCCTGTCACCACCAGTGGCCCATAGCTAATCGCCACGGCCAATTCACCCCAACCACGATACGACAGGCGTAGCGGCCAACCGTGATAAAACCACGCTAAAGCTATACCTGCCAGCCCAAACAACAGCACTCTATGGTCACGAAAGACAACGATTATCAGGCCAATAATCATAGCGGTAAGGTAAAAGAATATCGCGATAAGTACTGTCTGTCGGCGAGTCAGTAAGCGCTCAACCAGGACACGCTTGCCACCAGAAAAAGGCGTGCGATGTTTTTCTGCCACGGCCAGGTCAGTACCGCTATCGTAATCCACCACTTCGCCCGAAGCATTTTTGGCAATTTCTACAGCAAAAACGCCACAGATAGTCAGTAGCAACCAAACGGGTGAAAGAGCATTATTTGCCGCCGCCATGCAGGCGGCCATAAATATACCCGCAAAGGAGGCCAGCGATATCTTGGGGTCAGCTAAACGCCAGAAGCCCTGCCAGAAAGTTATATACGCTAGTTTATGGGAATGGCCTGGCATCACTTACTTCCTTTTCTTCCAAACGATCACAGGTCAGATAGTGACCGGGGGCAGGCACTCTGCATTCTGTTAGCTTCCTTCACCTTTTTCCTGATACTGTTGAATAGCGGCAAGTACTTCTGCGGTATCACCTGGTTGCTTATCAAAGATAGGGACGTCACTAGGGAAGCTAAACCAGGATTGCGCACTAGCGGACCAGAAATGGACGTCAGGACTAACACCTTTAGTGGAATTTAACGTCCCTGGCTGCAATTTAATAAAACCAGATAGAGTGCTGCCAATTCCATAAAGTATGTTCCCACATTTCTTACAGCTGTATCGCACGTTTTCATGACCCAAATCAGAAGTCCGAGCCCAGCTAGATAGTTCGCCTTCAACTTCGAATGAACCCGATGCTATGATCATTCCCATTGAAAACGCGCTACCTGTCCGCTTCTGGCATTCGGTGCAGTGGCAGGCATACGTTAATAAAGGATTATCACTCACCGTGTAAACAACACCACCACACTGGCAGCTTCCGCTAAATGGAAAATTCATAGATACTCTCTCTAGTGAGCAACGCTGCCGGGGCCTTAGCTGCGAAGTAGCGTCCCAGCCTAGCTTTGTTAAGCATATTCACTTAATGCTCATGCATTTCTGCAGCACTGTAAATACCACAGGGAAATTGCGCTATTTCGACATTGTGACCATCAGGATCACTTATGAAAAACATTCTCACGCCTGAGAACTCCATTTCATTCTTGATTTCAATATCTATTGACTGCAATGCCATTTTAGCCTCTTCAAGACTATCCACTGAAAATGCTATGGTAGATGTGTTTTCCTGTACCTTAACTTCCATTCCAGTGATTTGTATTAATTCAATCATTACTCCAGCGGGTGTAATGAAACCAGTTGAAAACCCGAGATTATTCTGAAGATTGATTTCGAAGATAATCTTTAGTCCTAGAACATTCTTGTAAAAACATGAAGACCGCTCAATATCACTAACATTTAGAGCGATATGCGAAAGGTTTTTTAAGGTTAATTTTGCCATGAAATTCTCCGCACCGTTTTAATCTATATCTTCTAATCTTACCCAAAGTGACAGGGACAGGCACTCACCATTGACAGTATATTCATTCAGCCATTAATATAGCAATCACTCAATCGCTAAAAGGATTTAACGATGACACGCCCACGGAAGGAACTTGTTTGTCTGGATGAAACCCCCTATTACCATGTGACCTCAC
>JAUXHA010000104.1 GCA_030621845.1 Spongiibacteraceae bacterium | reverse complement strand
GAGGTAGTGGGAGGTCAGGACTTCCAGGTCGCCGGAAAGCTTTTCCCTGGCGTACTTATCATTATCAGACATCCAGGACCAGAACCCTGTCGTCTTCAGGGCGAACAAATCCAGTAAGTCATCTTCATCGTAAACCGTATTGCCAACGATATTGATATGTTTGATCGCCGCGGTATTGCCTTCGTTGATATTAATATTAACCGCCACCCGGTTTCTGGGCAGGGAGGAAACATCCGTGTCAATGCTGGCATCATAACGACCCTGCGAGACATACTGGCGCGTCAGCTCCATCTTCATCCCTTCGAGGGTGGAGCGTTTAAATACTTTACCTACCGCCAGCCCCGAACCCTCCAGGCCTTTGAGCAGGGATTCGGTCTCAATGACCTTGTTACCCTCAATATTAATTTCACTGATTGCCGGCCGTTCCACCACCACGATAACCAGTACGCTGCCATCACGACCCACCTGGATATCGTCAAAGTTGCCACTGCGAAACAAGGTCCGGATTGCACTGCGTAATTCGATTTCGCCAATGGTATCGCCCGCATTAATAGGCAGCGATGCAAACAGGCTACCCGCCGAAATACGCTGCAAGCCTTCAACACGAATATCAGAGACGACAAAAGGCTCTGCTGCATGCGCAGGAAAGATTGCCAACAACAGCACAATGAATAACAAACACCGTTTCATCAACGTTAAAATACCAATAGAAATTTCTTTTTCTCCCACCCGTGCTTATAGAGCTCAGTGATTATTTTACAAGCGGGATATATCATTATAAATAGCAAACATCATCACCCCGAGGATGATAAAGAGTCCTAACTTATACCCTAGAACCTGAATCCGCTCAGGCACCTCACGACCGGTTAGCAGTTCAACCAGACCGTACAAAATATGCCCACCATCAAGCACGGGAATGGGTAACAGGTTCAGAACACCCAAACTGACACTGAGCAGTGCCAGGAAGCCTAAATAATGTTCAAGCCCGGACTGCGCAGAAGCGGACGCTACTTTAGCAATGGTTATCGGGCCACTCAAGTTTTTAGGTGATATTAATCCCTCAAACATTTTTTTTATGGCGTCGAGAGTAAACACCGTCATTTCCCAGGTGCGTTTAACGGCGGCACCGCCCGCTTCAAACGGCGAATAACTAAAACTACGCTGCATATAATCGGGCCAGGTTGGCCAGTTAGGGTCCGCTTTTAACTGCACCCCGATCTGGCCGTAGGATTCACCCTGTTCATTGCTTTTTCGCGCCGGGGTGATCTCTGTCTGGTAGCGAATACCATCACGTAGATAAGCCAGGCTCATACTGACATCCGCATGGGCGCGCACATACTCTGACCATTTAAACCAGTCATCAAATTCAATGCCATCGGTGGCCACAATGGTATCACCGGCCTGAAGGCCCGCCTCAGCCGCCGGCGTATTCTCCACCACCTGCTCTATCATCGGATTCAGCGGCGGCAGGTACAGGGCCAGGCCGATACCACCCACCAGGTCAGTGGTTTCTTCACCCACCAGCCAATCACTGAGTTCGGCACTGGACTCATATACCAGGTTGGAATCGGGGTATTTTACTGAGAAGCGAATCTCTCCCGACTCACCGATTCGATTCAATAAACGCAGGTGCACGGCTTCCCGGGTCGGGGTCGGCTCACCGTCAACAGCGACTATTTCCTGACCGGGCTCCAGATCGGCCTGTTCGGCAATAGAACCAGGCGCGACCGTGTCAATCAGCGGCATAACCCCACTGACACCATTCAGGTAAACCACCCAGTACACCACAATAGCCAGCAGGAAATTAGCAATTGGACCCGCCGCCACAGTGGCCATACGAGACCCAACCGGCTTGCGATTAAAGGCGTATTGCTGCAGTTCAACCGGAACCGGTGCCTCGCGCTCATCCAGCATTTTGACATAGCCTCCCAGGGGAATACCGGCCAGTACAAATTCAGTACCCTGCTTATCGGTCCAGCTAAACAAGGGCTTGCCAAAACCAATAGAAAAACGCAGTACCTTGATACCACAGCGGCGCGCTACCCAGAAATGGCCGTATTCATGAACACCGACGAGGATGGTCAGGGTAATGATTAATATCGCTATCGTTTGAATAAGTTCCATTAAATCTACTGTCTACTTTTAAGTGATTACCGCTAAGGTCTCGGCAATAAAGGTTGATGCCACTGTCCGCGCAGCGGCATCAGCGGCTTGGACAATCGCAATAGTTTGCGGTTCAACAATCGCTACCTGCGCCAGCGCGTGTTCAATAATGTCGGGAATATCAGTAAAGCGGATACGCTGCTGCAGAAAGGCCTGCACCGCCACTTCATTGGCCGCATTGAGCACGGCCATCGCCGTCCCCCCGCGTTGAATCGCTTCACTGGCCAGGCGCAGGCAGGGAAAACGCTGAAAGTCCGGGGCCTCAAAATCCAGTTGCGCGGTGGCAATTATATCCAGGCTGGCGACACCGGATTCAATTCGCTCAGGCCAGGCCAGGCCATGGGCGATCGGTGTACGCATATCGGGGTTGCCCAACTGCGCCAGCACTGAGCCGTCAATATACTCAACCATGGAATGGATAACACTTTGCGGGTGTATCACAATCTGGATTTGATCCGGACTACAGTCAAACAACCAACAGGCCTCAATTAACTCCAGGCCCTTGTTCATCATGGTCGCCGAATCAACGGATATTTTACGCCCCATGGACCAGTTTGGGTGAGCACAGGCCTGATCGGGGGTCACTGCGGGCAATTGCGCCAGCGGAGTGGTACGAAAGGGACCACCAGAACCGGTCAGGAGGATTTTTCGAACCCCCTGCCGGGACAACTGCTCGGACAGACCGGCGGGCATGCATTGAAAAATGGCATTGTGTTCGCTGTCGATGGGCAACAGGCATGCACCACTGTCCTTGACCGCCTGCATAAAAAGATGCCCGGCCATAACCAACGCTTCCTTATTGGCCAGCAACACTTTTTTCCCCGCTTGTACCGCTGCCAGCGTCGGCGATAAACCAGCCGCACCCACAATCGCTGCCATCACCGTATCAACATCCGCATGACCGGCAACCGCTAACAGGCCCTCTTCACCTTGCAACACCTGTGTTTCATCCAGGCCTTTCTCGGCCAATAATGCACGCAGTGCCATCGCCGCCGATTCATCGTTAATTACCGCAAAACGGGGGCGAAAAATCTCGACCTGCGCGGCCAGTTTGTCAATCTGCGTATTCGCGGTAAGGGCAAAAATCCGGTAGCGATCACTGTGGCGCGCGATAACATCCAGCGTGCTCTCACCGATGGATCCCGTAGACCCGAGAATGGTAATAGATTCTGCCATTATCGTTACCAGGCCGCCAAAATTAAGCCCAGGGCATACACCGGAGCCGCCGCCGTAATACTGTCCAGACGATCCATCATGCCGCCATGACCCGGTAAAATCGTACCGCTGTCTTTTACCCCCTGGTGTCGCTTGATCATACTCTCCACCAGGTCACCCAATACCGAGGCCAGGGAGGTGGTAACGGCAATCGCAATGGCTGCCGGCAGGGATAGCCGCTGCTGTCCCCAGCACAGCCATATCAGCAGTATAAACGTGCTGCTGGCCACTAAACCGCCCCAAAATCCAGCCCAGGATTTTCCCGGGCTCACCGCCGGGGCCAATTTAGCCTTGCCCCAGGCACGGCCGGAAAAATAAGCGCCAATATCAGCGCTGGCCACCAACCCGATAAGGATAAAAATCAGCGCAATACCCTGATCGAGCTGGCGCAGGTAAACCAGCGCCACCAGCGCCGGAATCAACACCAGAAAACCCATCAGGCAACGCATTAGCACCGAACCCCAAAGATTGGCACTGGCGGGAAAACTCATCACCCAGAGCAGGGCTATACTCCACCACAGGCAAGCCAGACCGAGAATATCCCGGCTGGCAAGGGTCGACATAGCCGTCGCGGATAATTCTGTCTGCCAGGCCGCCAGCCCCATCAACAACAGGCAACAAAGCGTAAAGCCAATACGGCTTGCCGTCTGCTCCAGACCGGACAAAGCCGCCCACTCCCAGGCCGCGCAGAGTACCAACAGCGCAAACAAAGCCGCCAAACCCAACGCAGGTAACCATAGGATCCCCGCACTGACCAGCGAAGCGAGAATAATTGCAGTAATTACCCGTTGTTTAAGCACTTTCACTACTCTCTGTTACAGCCCCTGGCTCGTCGTCCCGGCCACCATAGCGCCGTTGCCGCAGGCTATAGGATTGCAAGGCACGCTGCATATCCAGTTCACCAAAATCAGGCCACAGGGTATCGGTGAAATACAGCTCTGCATAGGCTAACTGCCAAAGCAAAAAATTACTGATGCGGTGTTCATTAGCGGTGCGGATGCACAGATCCGGTTTGGGCAGATCGGCCAGGGATATATATTGATCCAGTAATTCGACGTTGATTTGTTCGGGTTCCAGGCTCCCGGCCTTGACCTGCTCCGCCAACTGCCGCGCGGCGTGAGCAATATCCCACTGGCCACCATAGTCAACAGCGATCACCAGGGTCGTGGTGGTGTTATCAAGGGTCAACTGTTCTGCCTGTTCCATTTGTTTAATCAAGCTTTTGCTAAACCGTTGACGGTCACCAATAAAACGCACCCTGACACCATCTTGATGTAACTTTTTAACTTCTCGCTTCAGGTAGGAAGCGAACAGCGCCATCAACGCCTTAACTTCAATCGTCGATCGCTGCCAATTCTCACTACTAAAAGCAAACAGGGTAACAATCTTGATCTGGTAAGCGGAACAAATTTTTAAAACATCACGAACAACTTCAACACCCGCCCGGTGGCCCGCCGAGACAGACAAGCCCTGACGCCTGGCCCAGCGGCCATTGCCATCCATAATGATAGCGACATGCTGCGGCAATGGATTGATTTTATTCTCTGCCACACTACTCGATTCCGACATAGCCAACTCGTTAAGGTAAAGATACCGACCAGGGCATCTATATTTCCATTAAATCCTTTTCTTTGACTGCCAGCGCCTTTTCAACTTCCTCGATATTACGATCAGTAATTTTCTGGATATCATCCTGAGCCTTTCTTTCCTGGTCTTCACTGATCTCTTTTTCTTTTAACAGGTCTTTGACATCAGCCAGCACATCACGACGGATATTACGAATCGATACACGGGAATTTTCTGCTTCTTTTTTCGCCTGTTTGGTATAGCCCTTACGGGTTTCCTCGGTCAGCATAGGCATGGGGATACGAATCACTGTGCCGGCCGTACTCGGATTTAAACCCAGATCCGATTTGATAATAGCCTTTTCCACTTCTGGCACCATGGGCTTTTCCCAGGGAGTTACCGACAGCGTACGGGCGTCTTCGACATTGATTGCAGCTACCTGGCTAAGCGGCGTCGCTGAACCATAGTAATCAACCCGGATACCATCGAGAATACTGGGGTGTGCCCGCCCGGTACGAATTTTATTCAAGCTAACCGTCAATGCAGTCAGGGTTTTCTGCATTCGCTGATTAGCGTCTTTTTTTAAATCTTCAATCACTGCTATATCTCCTGGTTTTTCAACCTATGCCTAGCGTTATCAGCGCCCCATTAACTTTCCCTAACCAGGGTGCCCTCTTCGCCACCCATGACAATATTCAGTAATGCGCCGGTCTTTTCCATAGCAAAAACGCGCAGGGGCATATTATGATCACGACAAAGGCAAATCGCTGTTAAATCCATCACACCCAGTTTTTTATTAAGAACTTCATCATAACTCAGGCTATCATATTTAGTCGCATCAGGATGCTTCATCGGGTCGGCACTGTAGACACCGTCCACCTTGGTCGCTTTGAGTACCAGTTCGGCACCGACCTCGATACCCCGCAAACAGGCCGCAGAGTCCGTAGTGAAAAAAGGGTTACCTGTTCCCGCCGAAAAAATCACCACTTCACCGAGTTCAAGCGCCCTCACGGCCTTGCGGCGATCATAATGATCCACCACGCCACTCATGGGAATCGCCGACATCACGGTTGAAGTAATATTAGAGCGTTCCAGGGCATCGCGCATGGCCAGGGCATTCATCACAGTTGCCAGCATACCCATGTGGTCACCCGCGACCCGATCGAGACCGGCTTTTTGCAGCGAGGCACCGCGGAATAGATTGCCACCGCCAATAACCAGCCCAACCTGGACACCAATACCCACCAGCTGACCAATTTCCAGGGCCATTTTATCGAGCACTTTCGGATCAATACCGAAACCCTCGTCACCCATCAGGGCCTCACCACTCAGCTTCAACAAAATTCGTGTGTATTTTTTATCTCTGGCACTTGGCACCACAACCCCCTGGTTTTCGCCGCTATTAATAAAACGGGGCCCTTAGGCCCCGTTGAACTGATTCTGCTTAGCCGTTAAGTTGTGCGGCCACTTCATCAGCGAAGTCGACTTTCTCGACCTCAATACCATCACCTACTTCAAAGCGAGTAAACGATACCACATCTGCACCTGCTTCTTTAACCAGTTTACCGATGGTTAGCTCAGGATTTTTAACAAAGGGCTGTTCAACCAGGCTATTTTCTTTCAGGTACTTGTTGATCCGGCCAGTCATCATCTTCTCAATGATTTGTTCCGGCTTGCCCGCCATATCGGGCTGCGCCTTGATGATGGCCTTTTCTGCTTCCACCTGGTCAGCGGGCATATCTTCCGGCTTATTCACCCGGGGATTCACCGCCGCTACATGCATGGAGACATCTTTAGCCAGTTCATTGTCGCCGCCGCTAAGCGAAACCAGTACCGCAATACGGTTATTGGAGTGAACATAGCCACCCACCACACCATTGTCAGCATTGACAAGAGTGATACGACGCACGCCGATGTTCTCACCGATCTTCTGTACCAGCTTTTCGCGAGCATCTTCCAACTCACCTGCCATCAGCGCTTCAACATTGTCCTGCTTGCCAGTAAAGGCCGCATCAACCACCTTGCCAACAAAAGCCAGGAAGCCTTCATCGCGAGCCGCAAAATCAGTTTCACTATTAACTTCAACCAGTACGCCATAGCTGCCATCATCAGCAACACGGGCGACAACCACACCGTCAGCAGCAGTGCGACCAGCTTTTTTCGCCGCTTTGAGACCACTCGACTTACGCAGGTCTTCAATTGCCTTATCAATATCACCACCAGCTTCTACCAGTGCTTTTTTACACTCCATCATGCCGAGCCCGGTGCGCTCGCGCAGATCTTTAACCATTAATGCAGAGATAGCTGCCATCGATTATTCCTCCTATTACACAGGGGTTTCAAACACCCCGGCGGATACAGCGGCCTGGCCGCCCAATATACAAAGTTTCAAAAAAGGGGGCCAAGCCCCCTTTACCTGCCAAATAGCCTGTGCTTATTCAGCCGCGTTATTATCGACCTCTACATTATCGACCTCTACAAACTCATCCTTATTCGGAATACTGTCTTCCGACTTGCCCGAGCTAATCGCATCAGCGATAGCAGAGGCATAGAGTTTGATCGCACGAATAGCATCATCGTTACCAGGAATCACGTAGTCGATACCATCGGGATTACTGTTAGTATCAACAATACCGATAACAGGAATGCCCAACTTGTTAGCTTCCTGCACGGCGATACGCTCGTGATCAACATCGATAACAAACAGCGCATCGGGTAAGCCGCCCATATCCTTGATACCACCGATAGAACGTTCCAGCTTCTCCATGGTACGAGTACGCATTAACGCTTCTTTCTTGGTCAGTTTGTCAAAGGTACCGTCCTTAGTCTGTGCTTCGAGCTCACGCAAACGCTTGATCGAAACGCGGATAGTCTTCCAGTTGGTCAACATTCCACCCAACCAGCGATGACTGACATAGGGCTGACCTGAACGCTCAGCTTGTTCCTTGATGATTTTTCCCGCCGCACGCTTGGTGCCCACGAACAGAATTTTGTTTTTGCTGCTGGCAACACTTTGGATAAAGGCCAGAGCTTCATTGAACGCCGGAACTGTGTGTTCCAGGTTAATGATATGGATTTTGTTACGAGCCCCGAAAATGTATTCATCCATTTTGGGGTTCCAGTAGCGGGTTTGGTGTCCAAAGTGGACGCCAGCCTGCAACATGTCGCGCATGCTTACTTGAGTCATAATTCACCTGTTTATATCGGGTTAAAACTCCCAAATACCCCATCGGCCAACCCCGCTGAAACAGCAAGAGCACCCAGGCCCATGTGACGGTATCTGTTCGTCATTGGTTTCTCCAAATTAACCGCTTAAAACTGGCCGGTAATTTTGGAGCGCGTTTTATACCACAAGTGGCCTTTAACTGAAAGGCGAAGGGCGTTATTTGTCGCCATATTCTGGCCCTCTCACCGTGGTGGTGGCATACAAAACAGCGGTTTCTCCGAGCAGACTAGCTAAACTTCCATCGCTTGGTTTACAATAGGCCCCAACAACCCCCCAAAAAACCATTTATTTTCCTTATTATTCAAAGAGTTAAATGAAAGTTTCGATTAAAAATCCGGACCAGATCGAGAAGATGCGTGTCGCTGGCCGACTAGCAGCTGAGGTTCTTGAGATGATTGAGCCCTATATTAAACCTGGTGTTAGCACCGGGGAGCTCGATCGTATCTGCCACGACTACATGGTTAACACCCAGCAGGTCATCCCCGCCCCCCTCGACTACCACGGTTTTCCAAAATCCATTTGCACCTCGGTCAATGAAGTCGTCTGTCATGGCATACCCTCGACCAAGAAAATTCTCAAGGACGGCGATATCCTCAACATTGATATCACCGTAATCAAACAGGGTTTTCACGGTGATACCAGCAAGATGTTCCACATCGGCAAGCCGCAAAAACATTTACAACGGCTAGTGACGATCACCCGGGAATCCCTCTACAAAGCCATTGAGATTATCCGCCCCGGCACCACCCTCGGCGACATCGGCCATGTTATCCAGCAATATGCCGAGGCCAATTATTACTCCGTAGTGCGCGAATATTGTGGCCACGGCATCGGCGAAGTTTTTCATGAAGAACCCCAGGTACTGCACTACGGAAAAAAAGGTGCCGGGTTGGTATTGCGCGAAGGCATGACCTTTACTGTTGAACCCATGCTCAATGCCGGCAAACGCCAGGTGAAATTAAATGCCAACGATGGCTGGACCGTAACCACCAAAGATGGACGCCCCTCGGCTCAGTGGGAACACACTCTGGTAGTCACCGGGGATGGTGTTGAAGTACTTACCGCACGACCCGACGAACCCTTTTACCGAGCTTAGCGGCAATGAGTAACTCGCCTTTCGCACCACCACCGGACGTTTTTGATCCGCAGAGCTTTTTCAGGGCATTAAAAAGCGCCAGCTCACGTATCCCGCTGTTTAAAAAAAATATCGAGAGAACCAACGACTTTCTCCACCAGCAATTCAGGCAGGGCCACAACATTCGCGATTTGATTGCGGCCCGCTCAAATTTTATTGATGAAATCCTCCGTTGCGCCTGGCAGCTCTTTGATTGGCCCGAAGACAGCATCAGCTTGATTGCCGTCGGTGGCTATGGCCGTGGCGAGCTCCACCC
>JAUXHA010000014.1 GCA_030621845.1 Spongiibacteraceae bacterium | reverse complement strand
AGTGGCTAAAATCTAGGGATTCAAGCCCGTCAGCAATACTACGCCCAGCACAATCACCACCGCGCCAATAAACCATTTCAGCGCATGGGCTTTAAATAACGACTGCCAGGCCGCTGTTTTTACCGGGTCCAGCTTCACCACCGGCTGAATCGAGGAACCAAATAAGTGGCCGGCGCGCTGGCTGCCGGGGCCGCCCTGTTGATCGCTTCTCTCGTAGCTGCCATCCAGGCGGGTGGTTTGCACCACCCGCGGAATCTGCGGGTCATCAACCGCACCGTCCACTGCGGTTTCATTGCTCACCAGCACAACGGTGATGTTGTCCCGACCACCGCCATCCAGCGCTGCCTGTACCAGCAACTCGATACGCTGTTGCGGGGAATCGCCCTGATTGAGCAGGCGAGCAATATCACTGTCAGAGACTTCATCCACCAGACCATCACTGCACAATAAAATCTGCTGCCCGGCACTGATACGGCCATGCACCAGACCGATTTCCAGGCCATCGGTGGCGGCGGCGCCAACCGCCTGGGTAATAAGGTTTTTATTCGGGTGGTCAACGGCCTCCTCCAGGCTGATAGCGCCGCTGCTGAGCAGGGATTCGACATAGGAGTGATCCCGGGTAATTTGCTTTAACTCACCGTCCCAGACATAAGCACGACTGTCACCGACCCAGGCGATCACATAGTCATTGCCGGTCATCTTCATGGCAATAACGGTGGAGCCCATTCCTTTTTTTGTCTCGTCTGCCGTTACCGCTTCACGAATAGCAGCATGCGCCCTGGCGATGGCTTCCACTAAGCCTTCCCGGTTGGCGACCGCCTCGTACAAAGTGGTCTTAACAATATCGCTGGCCACTTCACCGCAGGCATACCCCCCCATACCATCGGCAACCAGTGCAAAACCCAGTTGTTGATCAGCGACCAGGGCGTCCTCATTGTGTTCACGTATACCGGTGTCTGTAGCACCAACAATACTTATCATCATTATCCCAACAAGCCGTTCTACTTTTTTTGTATTTATTTTCCCGCGTTATTGTCGAGAGAAAAATTACACGCTATCGCCAGCTTAGCAACTCAACACCAAGAGCGCCAACCCGGGCCTAAAGAATTCACCACCAATGAATACAGTGGCGGGGTAAGCTGTTAAACTTGCCCGCTCTATAGACCAACCCATTTATCGACAAGAAGAAACTTATGAAGATAGTCTACCGTTTACTACTAAGCATTGTATTAAGTGTCATCGTCATTACCATACTCCCAACTTATGATGCTCTTATTTCCGTCATCATATTCATCGCCATAGCACTGGCCGCCTTTACCAGCCCATTAATCCCGCAGAACGGCAACAATGTCAGTGGCAATGGCAGTAGCCCTGCCCGTAGCAGCAAGGCATCCGGTCGAGAGCAGGGAACGGTTAAATGGTTTAATGTCAGTAAGGGCTATGGTTTCGTCACCCGGGAAAACGGTGAAGAGATTTTCGTCCATTTCCGCTCCATACGCGGTGAGGG
The DNA here is from genome assembly GCA_030621845.1 of Spongiibacteraceae bacterium. Taxonomy (GTDB): domain Bacteria; phylum Pseudomonadota; class Gammaproteobacteria; order Pseudomonadales; family Dasaniaceae; genus JAUXHA01. The sequence goes on along the minus strand of JAUXHA010000014.1, from coordinate 35,274 downwards.
TCGTCGCATTTTACGTGACGGCGATCCTATTGAATTTACCGTCACCGAAGGCGACAAAGGCCCCCAGGCAGAGGATGTTGAAACGCTCTAGGCAGCACGGCTAATAATGAGGGGGTGGCACATCGATCAGCTCACCACCCTCCAGCGTATTGATAGCACGTTCCAGTTGTGATTTTAACTGCTGTGAGTGTGCTGTCAGGCGGTCAATTTGTTGTTGCTGTTGCGTGACCACATCATCGAGCGCCTGCAGTGTATCCTCCTGGAATGCCAGCTGTGACTGCAGTTCAACCAATTGGCCCTGCAGTTGCTTTATTTCATCCTGTTGACTCATGACTCACTCCGGTCAATTATTATCATGTTAAGCGGTGTTATTACATTTTACAGCAGGATAAAGCTATGAATCGCCTTGTCTATTCCACAGAAAACGGCCGCTTGTGCCCCGATTGCTCCCGCGCCATTGTCGATTGCCGCTGTAAGCAACAGCGTGGCAGTCACAGTAGCGGCGACGGCATAGTCCGGATTCACCGGGAAACCAAAGGCCGCAAGGGCAAGGGTGTATCAATTATCACCGGGCTGCCACTCAACGCTGATGAATTGAAAAAACTGGCCAGGGAAATAAAACAACGCTGCAGCAGCGGTGGTTCGGTCAAGGATAACACAATAGAAATACAGGGCGATCAACGCCCACTGATTCAAACCTTGCTACAGGCCAAGGGATACACCGTTAAACTCAGCGGCGCTTAGGTAATCACGCTTCTACCAGGTCAAAATCGGCTTTGCTGATGCCACAATCCGGGCACTCCCACTCTTCGGGTACATCGCCCCATTTAGTCCCTGCTACAATCCCGTCATCGGGCAAGCCCAGTTCTTCATCATAAATAAAACCACAGATTACACACTCATACTTGTCGAACTTGCTCATTCACAGGGCTCCTGATAATTCATTTAGCACCAGCACAAAACCGGCACGGCATAATAAGGCGCGCGATTATAACATCAAACCTTAATGATCGGGATCAAGGTTCAGCGAAACGTTTTAAATAGTCGATTAAATCCGCACGCTGCTGAGCATCCGGGATGCCCGGGCTCATCATCCTGTTACCGGGCATGAAACGAGCCGGATCCCGCAGCCAGACATCCATTAATGCCGGTGTCCAGCTAAAGCTGGCCTGCTGCAAGACCGGCGAATAATCAAACCCCGCCTGGCTGCCTGCTGTCTGGCCATAAATAGACCACAGGCTGGGCCCATTGTTATGCCCCAGCCCTTTTTCCGGATAATGGCAGGTACGGCATTGCCAGAACACCCGTTCACCTCTGGCGGCGTCCCCCTCAAGTGGCTCGGCAAAGGTATAAAGGGCGCACAATGCCATCGACAGCAACAGGCTTATTTGCCTCATACCAGGCCACCCACATGCCTGCCAGCCCGACGCCCGAAGAAAGTGCAATCCCCTACCGAAATACCACTGGCGATATACGGCGATGTGGGCAGACCCGAGGTCGTTCGGCCCGCAGCATATAAGCCGGCAATCGGCTGGCCCCAGGCGTCCATCACCTCACCGTTAACCGAACTGTGTAAGCCACCAAAGGTATGTGCCGGGAAAAACGCACTGCTTACACCGAGGTCATAAGCGAAAAAAGGTGGCGCGGTGAGCGGCTTAAGATAGGCTTTCGCCTTATGGAACAGCGGATCCTCACCCGCAGCGGCATGCCGGTTAAAATAGCTGGTACTGTGTTGCAATGCCCCCTCGGGAAAGTCGAGCTGTTGCGCCAGCGCATCAATGGTATCGGCTTGTGCGACGGCTTTTACCCGGTAATCGTCATAGCCATACTGGCTGTTAGCATCGGTAATCAGCCAGGCCTGCCCCTTCTGGTTATAGGCAATTTCGTAACCCAGCACCCCGTGATAGGACTCTTCAGCAACGAAGCGCTGCGCCTGTTGATTGACCACAATACCGTTTAGCACCTGGGTCGGTTGGTACAGCGGCATGATGGAAAAACCCTGGTCCATGCGTATCGCTGCGGCGCCAGCACCTATGCCCATCTGGATACCCATGCCCAAATCTGCCATATTGCCCCAGGGTACACTGCAATTATATAACTCGGGAGCGTACTGTTTTACCATTTCACGATTATGGATAAAGCCACCGCAGGCCAGCACCACACCCTTTCGCGCCCGAATCGCTTTTTGCTCACCATTAATGGTCACCAGTAGCCCACTGACCCGGCCATCCGCCTGCTGTATCAGTCGCTCACAACTCAGTTGGGTTAAATACTTAATCCCGCGTTTTTTAGCCGCGGCAATTAACGCCGCCATCACGGTGCGACCCCCGGTCCAACCAGAAACACCGGGTACATGACCACGGGGGGCGGGGCGGGCTATCTCCCGCAACGGATAAGTGAGTTCATTGCCCGAGTAATAAAGGGAGTCATCCGTACCCGGCAAACCCTTTCCATCGGTGAAGGTGTGCTTATAGGGAATACCCATAGCAACACACCAGTGAAAGTGCTCAACACTCTGTTCACAGTACAATTGGACTTTATCGAGATGGGGATGCTGGCGACCGGCGGCAACAATAAAATCGTACATCGCCTCCGGAGTGTCTTCAAAACCACAGGCTTTTTGTAAGGGCGTACCCCCGCCCATATAAATCACCCCGCCGGACATCGCCGAAGAACCACCCAGTTTGAGCAGTTTTTCCAGTACCAGCACCTCATTACCCAGCTGGCGGGCTTCGATGGCCGCCGAGGTGCCGGCAGCACCGGAGCCGGCAATCAGCACATCGACCGTCATATCCCAGTGACGAATATCACTGGCCAGTTCACTGGCGCGGGAAGGCACAGCCGCCACCGTTGCGGCAGCCGTGGCCATGAGAAAACGACGTCGACTCAGCGCCCTGGACATAAGCTTACCTTATCTACCGAATCTACCGAGCGAATTAATCCTGGTAGCCGCTGATATGCTTCGCAGCCTGGTAGCCAAAGGTCATCGCCGGCCCCAGTGTTGAACCCGGCCCCGGGTAGGTCGGCAATACCGCGGCACTGCAATTACCAATCGCGTACAAACCATCAATCACGTCGCCGCCCTCTTTCATCACCTGGGCATTGGGATTGGTTACCAGACCGCCCTGGGTGCCAAAGTCACCGGCATCGACTTTCATCGCATAGAACGGCGCTTCGTCAATCGCCGCCAGACAGGGGTTGGGAGTCACCGTCGGGTCACCGTAGTAGCGGTCATACTCGGCCTCACCACGCTGGAAATCAGTGTCTTTACCCTCAGCGGCGAAAGTATTCATCTTGGCAACGGTGGCTTCCAGATTATCTGCATCAATGCCCATCTGCTCAGCCAATTCTTTAATCGTATTGGCCTTGGCGATAAAGCCCTCGTCGTACCAGCGTTTGGGGATAGTCCAGTCAGGTTTTAGCTGCGCCGTCATCATCGGCCCGACAATGTAATTGCGACGGAAACGTGCGTCGAAAATATGGTAGGCCGGCGAACAGGGATTGTCATCGGAGTGCACTTTAAACAGCTCTTTCTGGAACGCCATATAGTTTTGCGATTCATTGGCAAAACGCACGCCCTTTTTGTTGACCATGCAGGAACCGGGATAAGATTTTTCCATCACACTCAGCCGCGGCGCTTCCTCTCCTGGCGTTGAAATCGTAGTACACCACCAGGCACCGTCCATCAAGCGAGTGGCCGCCCCCAACTTCAAACCCTCAGTGATGCCATCGCCGGTATTGGTTTTGACTCCCCCGCTCCAACTGGCATTGGTCGGCGCAGGCAGGTATTGCTCGCGCATGGCCTGGTTTTGCTCGAAGCCCCCGGCAGCAAGAATAACGCCTTTGCGCGCCTGTACCCGAACCTTTTCACCATGCTTGTTCACCACGGCTCCAACCACTCGGCCATTTTCTTCGATCAATTCAAGCATTGGCGACTGCAACCACAGCGGCATATCACGATCTTTCATCGAGAGACGCAAGCGAGCCACGCCGGCACTGCCGGTGGTCAGGCGCCGATGGATTTTTGTTTTCAAGCGCCAGGGCAGGTCAATGGCCCAGGACAGCATCAATTTCATCGCCATGCCCAGCCAGCCTTTTTGCTGAGCGGTAAAAACAGCCGCTTCTACCTGGGTAATGGGGATAATACCCATCATATGCATCATATGATGGGTCGGTGTCAGGGTGTCAAACTCAGCCCCAAGCCGCGAGGCGATAAAGGGCTCGGGCTCCATAGAACGATGACCCGGCTTGGAGCCGGGATGATCGGAATAGTAATCCGGATAGTGCTCCAGGGTGACATAGCGAACATGCGTGCGCTGATGCAGGTAGTCGACCATCTTCGGGCCATTGGTCAGGTAGGCATCAATCATTGCTTCAGGCACATCATCCGCGGGAATAGTATGCTTGAGGTACTCCTTGGCCTGCTCAAAAGAATCCTCGGCGCCAGCTTCCAGCGCATAGCGATTGCAGGGTACCCAGACACCGCCACCGGACACCGCGCTGGTACCGCCATAGCGCTCGCCCTTTTCGATCACCAACACATCTTTAGTGCCCATCTCATAGCAGCACAGGGCTGAGGTCAAGGCACCGTTACCCGAACCCACTACCAATACATCAACGCTGTAATCCCAAGTTTCATTCTCTGCCATGACTTAATACTCTCACTATTTATGTAATTACCAGCAAACTTAATCCGCCAAAAAGGCCAGCACGCTATTATGCACCAATTCAGCGGCTTCGCGATGAACAAAATGCCCCGCCTTGTCCACGATCAACAATTCAAAGCGATTGCTAAAGCAGGCCTCCATACCCTCAAATTGATCCGGGCCAACACTGCCATCGGCGGCACCCGCTATCCACAGCGCCGGCACCACCGTCTGGCGGCTCATTATCTCCCGATCATGGCGATTGGAGCCGCGAATCATCGTGCGGTAATAAGCCAATGCCGCCTTCAATCCACCCGGAGCGGACAAGGCTTTTTTCACCGGTTCCAAATTATATTCGGTTTCATCCCAATTTGGGCACCAATCCCGGTACAACTGGTCAATAAATTCAAAGTCATTTCTGCCAAGCAACCACTCCGGTAACCAGGGCAGTTGAAACAGCATTACGTACCAGGATTTCTTTAACTGAGCCAGACTAAAATTGCCGCCATGCATATGAGGTACCGCCATCACCACCAGCTTATCGATGGTTTGCGGGGCAATATTGGCTGCGGTACAGGCGGTAAAGCCGCCCCAATCATGTCCGATCACCGAGGCTGTCTGTTCGCCCAGGGCGGAAATAAGCCCCAGCAGATCACCCGCCACCGCGGGAATGGAATAGTCATTATCGACCGCCAGCCCACTGGGGGAGTAACCACGCAGAAAAGGTGCCACCGCGCGATAGCCCGCTTTCGCCAAGACCGGTAACATCGCCTCAAAACTGTAGGCAGAATCTGGAAATCCATGCAGGCAAATCACCAGCGGGCCTTCACCACACGACAAGTAAGCCAACTTCTGGCCATTCACTACAATAGTTTTAATTGATTCACTCATAAACGGATTACTCATTCATCTGCATAGTAATGGCATCGCAGCGCCACATTCTAGCACCAGCGCCGCCGACAGATGATTAAATAATTGTTATCCGCTAAGCTGGTCGCGGGAGAAAAATATGGCTAACAGGACACGCTGCAGCTGGGCCGGGGATGACCCGCTCTACCGGCAATACCACGACCGCGAATGGGGCGTGCCTAATACCGATGATCACAGCCTGTTTGAATTCCTGCTACTGGAAGGTGCCCAGGCCGGACTGGCCTGGATTACGGTATTAAGAAAGCGCGAGGGTTACCGCAAAGCCTTCGATAATTTCGATGCCGGTAAAATTGCCCGCTACAGCGATAAAAAAATTGAACGGCTGCTGCAAAACCCGGCGATCATTCGCAACCGCCTGAAAGTAGAATCCGCTCGCCGCAACGCCCGCGCCCTGCTGCAAATCCAGCAACAGTTTAGCTCCTTCGCTGACTACCTGTGGCGCTTCGTTGACGGCAAGGTTATCCAAAACCAGTGGCAATCCCTGGCCGAGATTCCCACGGCTACCGAATTATCGACAGCCATTAGCAAGGATATGAAAAAAAGAGATTTTAACTTTGTTGGGCCGACGATTATTTATGCCTTTATGCAGGCAACTGGAATGGTTAATGACCACACTACTGACTGTTACCGGCACCGCCAATGCGCCGCTATGCAGCCATCGGCAACATTGCTTCATGGTATTAGCGCCAGCGGCCCACATTGTTAACCTGCACACTGCCATCCGCTGCACGTTTGCCGAGGAATACTACAGCGTTTTTCACTTCGGGTGCCAGCTGTTCAGTCAGGCCCAGGCGCACATCCAGCCGATAAGACCCAGCGGGACTAATCAGTAACATCCCATCAACTCCCAGTGCTGCCTGGCGATCCGACAAGGCAAGCTGCAGATCATCCCCTGCCAGTGACAAATCGGCGATGTAACTGCCCAGGGACAGTGGATGGGACGCCGCCATCCAGTCCAGTTGATGCGCATAGAGCCTGCCTTCAACCGCCAGCAGGCGACGATCATCAAAAGCCAGCCGCTCAATGTCCAGCTCAATCATTCCCCGAATCAACAACGGCACCCAGGGTTCCAGTACCGCTAACGGAAACTGCCCGTCAATGTGTTTAACCTCGACCCGCTGGCCGAGCAATGAAACCGTCACCTCGGCATTAAGCCGCTGCACACCCGCATCGCTGTGAATTGACACCGTGGGACTTAATAACAGCAACGATTGTGGCTTCACGGTCCAGGACACCTTACCGAGATTGATCACCCCACCCTCAACCGTGATCAGCGCACTCGCCACCCGGCCGTTCCAGAGGCTGCCCTCGGCATGCTGTAAGCGGATATCAGGGCTAAGCGCATGCAGGGCAAGCGGCAATAAACGAGCCGGCGCCGTCGCCAGCAGAAACGCGACAAACAACAGTAGCACCACGAATATCCGCCACAGCCAGGTTTTCAACATGCGTTAACCATCCCCATGCAGCCTGACCGAAACATTGACCAGGCCCGTGGCCGCACCCGGCGTCACTGACAATTCTTTTACCGCAATGGCATAGCCGGATTCCAGCTCATACAGCCAGGCGACAATATTATTAAACACGGCATTTTCGAAGCGTACCTGGACATCACCGGAAGAGGACGGCTGAAAGCGATTCATTTTCAACTGGTTGCGCGCCACCGAGGAATCAACAATGCGAGACAGGTTGCTGCCCACCGGGGATTTACTGTCGGCGCCCGATTTTTTCAATGCCGTGTATTCGGCGGCCAGTGAGCGCACCGAAGCCAGACTTTCTGCCACCGCCTGGTTTTGCTGTTTCAGTTGCTGCCCCTGACTGACAATAGGGCTCCACAGCAACAGGTACAGTAAATACAGCGCGACAAAAAAAGCGCCGACCGCCACCATCAACTGCTCACGCGCCTCGAGTTTGTGAAACCACTGTTCCATGATTTAACCTTTTATCCGCAAGCGTGCGCGGGTCTTGTCACCCACCGAATTACTGCCGGTCATTTCAGCACTCAAACCCAGCTCGGCAATTTTTGCGCGTAGATTTTCCACCTCGTTAAAGGAAGGGGCCAACAGGGTTAAACGCAGCTCGGATTGTTTCTCATTGTAATTGAGGCTCTGCACTTCAAAATCCCCGGCCGCAAGCAAAGCGGCCAGTTTATCCAGCAGGGCAACAAAGCCGGTGCTGTGATCGCCCTTCATCGCGTTCACCTGACGACGCAATTGCCGCTCAGGCTCCACCAGCTTGCCCCTGGGAATGACACTGCGATAGCTTTGTTCAATTTGAGCCCGCAAATCCAGGTTCTGCTGTTGCAGGGATTTCAATTCAATATAGTGAAAAATCAGTTGCAAGCTCAGCGTAACCGCCAGCACCGATGCCAGCAACCGCCACTGCTGCCACCAGCTTTTCCAGGGCAGACTGCGGGTATAATCACCCTGTAATAAATTCACCGCAGCAAATTGTCCGTAGCCCTCAGCTAACAACGGCCAGTAGCTGCCCTGGGCCCACTGCAGCCGCGACGCCAGTATTTCCGGCACCTCGGCCGACAATGACTCGCGCAGGTTTTCATCGGCATAGATTAACAGCGATTCGGGCAACACCTCGCCATCATTGGCCAATAGCTGCAGCGCCAACATGGCGCTATCTCGTTCCAGGGAAAAACCGGCAAAACGGCCATACCTCAACACATAGCGATCACCATCCACCAGCAGCGTCCAGTTGCCCTCCTGCCAGGGAACCAAGCACAGCTCAGGCAATAACTCCTGAACTTCAACACCCTCGGCAGACAGCTCTTCAAGCCAGCCACGAATCAATTCATCACGAATAATCGCCACCGGGACGGCCTGATGATCGACCTCACCAAAGGCAAAGTGCTGGCATTCGACATCTTCAACCAAGGCGTCCTCAAGGGTATAGGGAAGCGTTTTGGCGTAAACCTTTTTTTCATGTTGATCAAAGGATTGTACCGACAGGCTCACTAACTCGGCCGCCGCCAACAGCACCACCGATGTTCCCGCCGGGCACACCGCGGCGAGTGACTCCGCATCACCATTACCCGCCACCTCCGCATCGTTACCGGGAAACCACCATTCATAATAGTTATCGGCTTGTTTCTTGACTAATACTGTCGCAGTCAAATTACACTCTCACCTTGTTCGGCAATTACTTGTTCGACAATTACTTGTTCGACAATTAAAAGCTGTCGCGCTTGTTGCGGGCAATCACCCTGATCGTTTTAGTCTCGCTGTTACGGTACAGCACACTGTAGAGACGAAACCACTGGTCGACAAAAAGAGTCTCCATGCTCAACATAAAGTAATCACTAGTATAACCCAGGCCGTCGGTATTGATCTTCACTTCTTTAAATGAACCCTGCTTAAAGATACTGTCGTCTTCCAGACCTTCCTGACTCTCACGCTGCTCAACAATGTATTGCGCATCAATTTCACTCAATGGCTGCAAGCTATTTTCAGCGTTAAGGCTTTGTAACACCTTCAGCGGCGCGGTATTAATGTTTAGCACCCCACCCCCGCCAATTGGCCATACCGTGACATTGGGCCTCAAGGCCGCCAGCAACTCCTCATCCACCCCCTTGATCAGCCGTAACTCGGACACCCTGACCATGGCCTGGTTAGCCGCCCGAGTATAGGGCTCGCTCTCATTATAGAACAGGCTCTCGGCGCCACCGGGTATCGTTTCGGTATCGTTTACGTCCAGCCAGTCAATCAGCGCATTGCACACTTCCTCCGCCGCCAACTGATCCAGCGGCTGTTTTAATTCCAGCGTCTGCAACAGGCGTATAAAACGTTTCTGGGCCTCGCTATAACCCTTTTTAGGGGTCGCCATCAGGTCATTGAGATTAATCCGACCCTGCAGGTCAATCAGCTGCCCGGATAAAATCCCCTGCTCCGTGGGGATATCAATAGCGGTATTCCAGCGGTCAAAGGCTGAATCGCTGGCATTGTCCTCGGCGATATCATCGAGCAACCACTTGCGGGCAAAACCCTCAGCGCCGTATAAATAAGTATAGGCCTGCTGGCTATAGAGCTGGTGCTGCACCCGTTTGGAGATCACCAGAAAATCATTTCCCAGGGTAATCGCCAGCATGGCGACAATAGAAACCACCATCAGCGCAATAATTAACGCCGCACCACGCTGCTTACTGGAGAATTTCATACACCCTCCGAACCTGGCCAAAAGCCTCGATCTCAAAGCGGATTTCTATCGCCAGCGGCAAGGTGTCAGCGCCGGGTTGTGGGCTCCAGTCATCAACCCATTCACCACCCAGGGGACTTTGCGACGCCGCCTGCGTATCGCTATTAAGGAAAGCCAATTGAAAATCCATCACACCGTCGATGAGTAGCAGTCGCTGTAAACCTTCTTCCGCGTCAACGCGATCGAGTACTGGCCAGCTTTCGCGCCAAAGCTGGTCATCCTCCAGCGTATAACGCACCCGCTGCAATTCGCTGCGCCGTTGTTTCAACACATTATCCCAACCGCCCCGGCTCAGTGTTAACAGATACTCCTGCTGGCTGCCCCCTTTCAGGGAGGGCTGCTGGTCACCGTATTCATCACGAATGGGACGCTGCACCAGTTGCCTGATATCGCGCTCCATCACTGCCAGGCTAATCTGGATATCCGCCAGTGTGCGGGCCTGCAGTTGCTGCCGCTCAGCAGAATTAATCGCCGCACTGAGGCCGTTATAAGCCATCACCGCAATGAATCCGGTAATCGCCATTGCCAGCATCACTTCTATTAAGGTGAAACCCTTATTGGCCTCTGAACGTTTCATTCGCTGATCTTGTCGTCAATTAATCTTATGAAAAACATCGGTAATACCCACCAGCGTTACCAGTGCATCAGCTTCTGGACTATCACTAACGGTAATGGTGAGTTGCGCAAAACCTGCCCAATCACCCTTGTTTAATACCGGTTTGATGGTCCAGTACCATTCCCTGCCCGCCATTTCCTCGGTACCGGTTTGCTCTTTGGTCAACAAGGTATTACTGGATTTATTCCTGATCCGCTCCAGCTCCAGCTGATTTAAGGCGACCCAGTGGGCAATGGATTTATCGCGCAAATAGGCGGTATTATCGACATTTCCCATCATATTATTTAACAGCGCCGATACCGCCATCGCGACGATTAACAGCGCCACCATCACCTCAACCAGGGTGAAGCCCGCCACTGATTTATTCTGTTTCTTCATCGTCCAGGGTCATCCTTCCCAGCATATCGACACGCAGCAGCTGCTCATTTTCAGGCTGCTCCCGGCTCACCAGGCTGAGTACAAAAGGGGTAATTTCACCGCTGGAAAACAACCAGATATCCGGCAACAACTCTTCGCTATCCAGGGAGTTGGTCTCAGCGGGAATCAACTTTGCGGTGATTACCACTTCGCTTTCATCGACTTCCAGTAACAACCCGTAGCCAGAGGGAAACAGGTTTTCCTCGGTGAAGTCGGCAGGCGTATAAACTTCCCACTGGCCCTCTACCCGCCGCAACCAGCGGTAGGCGTAAATCTCCTCGCCATCGAGCAACTCCCGGTACAGGTCAACGCCTCGTTGCTCGCCGGCCAGGGAAGCCTCTTCAGCAAGCAGGCTGACCGCATTAGCAAAGTGCCTGAGCTGGGCCTTGAGCTGATAATCACTTTGCGATGAACTGCCGCTAAATGAAACCAGTGCCGCTGCCAGACCAATAATTAACACCACCGCGAGCAATTCCAGCAGGCTAAAACCCGCCGCGGGGCGGGGTAAACGCAAATCGAGCACTAGCCGCCCTCACCTTCCTCTTTCCAATTTCCAATATCGGCACTTTGATCTTCACCTCCAGCCAGGCCATCGGCACCCAGGCTGTAAAGGTCAAATTCACCATCGCCGTATTCTGCCGGGCTGAGGTATAAATAAGCCCTGCCCCATGGATCCAGCGGCAAGTCATCCAGATAGCCATTCTTTTTAAAATTTTGCGGTATCGGGTCAATCGCTGTTTTATCAACCAGTGCTTCCAGACCCTGTTCACTGGTGGGGTAGAGGTAATTATCCAGACGGTAAATTTTCAGTGCGGTTTCGATGGCCTTAAAATCCGCCTGCACTTTTTGCACCCTGGCCTTGTCAGCCTGATCGAGCACATTGGGGGCAACCACACTGACCAACAGGCCCAGGATCACCAATACCACTAACAATTCAATTAAACTAAAGCCCGCGTGCTTCTGACTACTCATCGATTTCATCTTCCTTTCAGTTAAACGACCAGGTTATTCATTTCAATAATCGGCAACAGTATCGCAAATACAATAAAACAAACAATTACCGCCATCACAACAATCATCACCGGCTCCAGTATTTGCATCAGGTTACCCAACACCATTTTCAACTCCCGCTCCTGATTAAGCGCCGAACGGGCCAACATATGTTCCAGCTCACCACTGGCCTCACCGCTGGCCACCATATGCACCATCATTGGCGGAAACACCTTCGCCTGCTCCAGTGCCCGGCTCAGGCTACCGCCCTCCTGGACAATATTGGCCACTGCTTTACTGGCAGCCCGCAACTCCAGATTATTCAGCACCTGGCCGGCAATGCGCAAGCCTTCCAGCAAGGGCACACCGCTGGAAACCAATATACTCAGTGTTGAAGCAAAACGCGCCGAATCCATAGAGGCAATCATCCCGGAAATAAATGGCAGCTTGAGCAGCAGGCGATGCCACTGTCGACGCCGACCCGGATCTTTCAAAAAGTATTGCGCCGACAGTCCAGCGGCAACCAGCCCGGCAATCATTAACCACCAGTAAGCTGAGAAAAAATCACTGAGCACAATGACAATGCGAGTGGGTAGCGGTAATTCCGCTTTGCTGTGGGCAAACATGCCGACCAACTCCGGCACCACAAAAGTCATTAGCAGGCCAATCACCGTCACCGCCAGCACTACCAGGATAATCGGGTAAATCATCGCCCCGCTCAAATCCTGCTGGGTATGCTGCCGGTCTTCGGTGTATTCGGCAAGGCTCTCCATCACCCGGCCGAGGAAACCGGCATGCTCCCCAGCCTTCACCATAGAGCAATACATCTCACTAAACACCAGCGGAAAATCACCCAATGCATAAGCCAGGCTGTGACCTTCCACCACCCGTGAGCGCACTTGCAACATCAGGGTTTTTATCCGCGGTTTTCTGGCTTGTTGTGCCGTGGCCGTAAGTACTTCGTCCAGCGGCATATTGGAATTGATCAGGGTCGCCAACTGGCGCATAATTAAAGACAACTCTGACTGCTTGATGCGGGTTTTGTACAGGCTTCTGCCCGCACCGGTATCGTGTTTTTCACTGCTGCTGCCAACCTCAATCGGCTTCAGCTGTTTTTGTCGCAACTGGCTACGCACATGGCGTTCGGAGTCACCCTCAAGAATGCCCTTAACCTGCTTGCCTTTTTCATCCAGTGCCCGGTAACTGTACGCGCCCATAGGGACTAGGCTGCGGTTACCCGCAGCACCTCTTCTACGGTTGTCTCACCTGCCAGAATACGACGACGACCGTCTTCCAGGATACTTGCTGAACTCAAGCGGGCATAGGCCACCATTTCCTGCTCTTCCGCCCCCTCGTGAATCATCGAGCGCAGCTGGTCGTCCATCAGGATCAGCTCGGTAATACCGGTACGACCGCGATAACCGGTATTGGTGCATTGCGAGCAACCTTTGGCATGGAATAATGTCACGTCACTGCTATCGCCTTGTTCCAGCCCCAGCAATTTCCGCTCTGCGTCATCGGCCAGATAAGATTCCTTACAGGAGGTACAGAGCAGGCGGATCAGCCGCTGCGCCATCACCGCGACGATGCTGGATGACAGCAAAAAGGGCTCAATGCCCATATCGTGCAGACGAGTAATGGCTCCCACCGCGGTATTGGTGTGCAGGGTCGATAACACCAGATGGCCAGTCAGGCTGGCCTGCACCGCAATCTCGGCGGTCTCCAGGTCACGAATTTCACCGACCATCACCACATCGGGATCCTGGCGTAAGATCGCCCGCAAACCACGGGCAAAGGTCATATCCACTTTAGTGTTGACCTGGGTTTGGCCAATACCGGGGAGTAAATATTCTATCGGGTCTTCAATGGTGAGAATATTGCGGCTGGCATCATTAATGTGCGTCAAACCGGCATAGAGGGTAGTGGTTTTACCGGAACCGGTGGGTCCGGTCACCAGGATAATTCCATGGGGCATCGCCAGCGACTTGATATAAGATTCGTAAACATGCTCGCTCATGCGCAATTGGGACAGCTGTAACTGGCCAGCCTGTTTATCCAATAGACGCAACACCACTCGCTCGCCATGGGCCGAGGGAATCGTAGAGACCCGAATATCCACGGCGTGCCCCGCCAGTTTTATCGAGATACGGCCATCTTGTGGAATACGTCGCTCGGCAATGTCGAGTTTCGCCATCACTTTCAACCGCGATACCAGCAACGGCGCCAGCATACGCTTGGGCGACAGTACTTCTGCCAGCACCCCATCAATGCGAAAACGCACGGTGAGTTTATCTTCGAAAGTCTCAATATGAATATCGGAAGCCTGCTCACGCACGGCCTGGGACAAAATAGCATTGATCAGGCGAATCACCGGGGCATCGTCCTCGGCATCCATCAAATCACCCGTTTCAGGGATTTCATCGGCAAGTCGGGTCAGGTCAATATCTGAACCCATATCTTCGGCCACTTGCACCGCTTCGCTATTATCTTGTTGGTAGGTCCGGGTTAAGCGCGCCTGAAAGTCAGCATCCGACAACAGCGTGGTTTGCAATGGCATCTCGAGATAGCGACGCAACTCAGTGAGAACAGACAGTTGTAAACCGGCGCGATGGAAAATGCAGGGCGGCGACACACTGTCGTCGAGCAATACACCACAGGCCTGGGCAAAACTGAAAGGCAGGCGACGGCGCGCGGGGGCCTCATCCTCTTCATCAACAGCAGAGGCCACGGGTAAATCTACGTCCTCTATCTCGTCGATCACTATGGCTGTTCCAGTATCTCAGTGGCAGTTTCCTGCTCCTGTTTTACATCAATCGCATCCTGTTCCTGCTCGCGAACCAGTGCTTCCAGCTCCTGCTGCCACTCGGGCAACAATGGCAGCGCTTCCTCATCAATCAGCTCAACGCCAATGTCAATTTTAGCTTGCTGTATATCGCGAATGTATTTGTATTTCTCGGCGGTGGCGCCATCCAATACCGCATCATCACGGATAATGGTGGAACGGATAAAGACCATCAAATGTGTTTTCGTCACCTTGGTGGAGTCGTTGCGAAATAAACGGCCAATCCAGGGAATATCACCGAGGAACGGCACCTTGGTCTGCACAGATTGAATGTCATCCTTGATCAAGCCACCGAGGACAATGGTCTGGCCATCACGGGACAACACCTGGGTTTCAATCTTGCGCTCGTTGGTAATCAGGTCGCTGGCATTCACTTCTTCCGCGGCCCCGGTCAGGCTGGACACTTCCTGCAGTATTTCCAGCACCAGGGAATCGCCACTGTTGATATGGGGGGTCACCCTGAGAGTAATCCCGACATTTTCCCGTTCAATGGTCTGGAAGGGATTATCCGGGCTGCTACCATCGCCGGTTGAAGTAAAGGAACCCGTCACAATCGGTACGTTTTGACCGACAACAATAGACGCCTCCTTGTTATCCATGGTCAACAAGGTGGGCGTTGAGAGGATATTGGCATTAACATTGTTATTCAGGGCGTTGATCACTACATTGAAACTCAAACTATCATCCAGCTGACCGACACCAAGAATCTGCCCCGGGGTTCCCGCCAGTGTCGCCGCCAAGTTGAGAATGGGGTTATCCGACCCCTCTTCAGTATCGTCCTGACCCGCCTCCAGTGCACCTCGCCCCAGCGCCGACAGTGAGCCGTCACCGGTAGAGGAACTGCCATAGACACCGCTGTCATCCAGGAACAACCACTGCAAGCCGAGGGAGCGGCCATTGACATCCTGCATCTCGACAATAATCGCCTCCACCAGTACCTGGGCGCGGCGGATATCCAGCTTGTCAATCACCGAAACAATTGACCCCATATCACCGGTATCGGCAGTAATAATCAATGAATTGGTATCCTGGTCGGCCACCACCGACGCCAGCGCTGACGCAGAACTGCTCGCCTTGCCCTGAGCCGACTTGGACCCGACCTGCTGCATACTCTGGATGACCTTGGTCAACACCGTGGCCACATCCGGAGCATTGGCATATTGCAGGTAATACACCCTGATATTGCCGCTTTGCGCCAGCGGTGTATCGAGATGCAGAATCATGGTGCGGGTTCTTTGCCGCGACAGTTCGTCACCATTGACCAATACACTGTTGGTGCGCTTGTCCGCTACCAATGTTAAGGGGTTATTGCCGGTCTTGCCCTTGGCCGTTTCACTCTTGTGTAATTGCTCAAGCATCTTCACCACATCTTCTGCTGAGGCATACTCGAGTTTGACTACTTCGGTTTTCTCCCGGGCAGATTGATCGATGCTTCGAATAACCTCCCGAATGCGGGCGATATTGGCCGAGGTATCTGAAATAATAATGGCATTACTGGGCGCATAGGCGGCCATATGCGCTTGCTGCGGTGCCAGCGGGCGCAGCACTGGAATTAATTTTGCTGCGGAAATGTTTTCCAGCTGGATCACCTGGGTAACCACCTCGCTACTGATCCTGTTGCTGGTGACGGTAGTACCGGAGACCGATACCGGTGCCGTACGGGCGTTTTTGCCGGGAATAATCCGCACCACATCGCCGGATTCTATGGCGGTAAAACCCTGCACTTCCAAAATCGATAAAAATAATTCATAGAGCTGCTGGCGATTAACCGGCCGGGATGAAATAACGTCGACTTTACCCTTAACCTTGGGATCAATAATAATGGTTTTATCAGTGGTTTTAGCGACAAAGCGAATCAGTTCATGAATATCGGTTTCCTTGAAATTCACCGTCCAGGTTTGCTCGGCGAGCGCCACCGCCGTGTAACACAAGGCACTCACCAGCAACGCCAAACGCAGCAAGGCTGAGATGAATAAACGGAACCGATAACTCACATTAAACCCTTAACATTATTCATTACTCACTCCCTGAGTCATCCAGTGAAACCACCAGGTCGATACTCTGGCCATCGCGGCTAACGGTAAAGGAAGCTTCCCTGGCCGAGCGCATTAGTTTGTACACTTCAAGTGCCTTGGAGGGATCATCGAGACTCACCTCATTAATGCTGGTTACTATATCCCCGGCTTCAAAACCAAAGGCCTTGAATTGCTCACGATCGCGACCAGGACTGACCCGGTAACCCACCATAACCCCATTCTCCTGTGCCGGGGCGATCCTGACCGCCTCAGCCAGTGATGAGGGGTTTTTATACAGGCGACTGCGATAATCCCTGGCCAGTGCGGTCGCGTTTGCTGACCCTGAACCTTGAAGTTTAGCCTGATCCGTCGATTTTGCATTACTGCGCGTGGATATACGCTTGTTTGTTTCATCGAATAACCACAGCGATTCGTAGCGACCACTATTATCAATGATCACCCGATCCAGTAACACCTTGGCCAGGGTTACCCGCTGCCCAAGGGGTAACTTGTCACCAACATGGTACTGGTCCACTTTGCCCCTGGCCACAATAATTGCCACCGCCAATTCCGGCTGCTCACTGTAAACAATCCCCGTCAGTTGAATATCCAGAGACGTTTTCCCGGCCTGGTCCTCGATACCGTCCTCGGGAAGCTTAACCTCCGGTACCGCAAGCTGCTGCTGGCGATTGGCTTCACCAAATAAATTGAGGGCTTGCAGGGAGGCAATATCGACCGGAGGCGTTTGGGGTGGCGCAGTACCCACCCCTGCTGCCACTACGGCGGTATTACTGGCAGCGGGTTCTTCGAGTAGCAACCAGCTCATTTGGGCAAAGCCATAAAGCAACCAGACAACCAGTGCCGCGACCAGTCCCTGCTTGACTACCCCGAGAGGTAATTTTTGCAGCGATGCCTCCACACCTTGCCATGCCTTGGACAGTGCCACTAGCTGTGCCGACAAAACCCGATCTCTCCTTGCTGTTGCGAACAAAACATTATAGGCGGCCAGGGTAACGATAGGAACCCTCTGTTTTCTGAAAAAACCGGCCACAAGCGCCACTTTGGCTGGCAAAGCGTAGATATTAACCTAAACTTTTTCCCTATCAGATAGCTTTATAGTAGACGGTTTTATGACACAGCGAGTTTTTATCAATCGACGCAATGGTAACGAGCGTCGCGAACCGCTCGAACAGCGTAGAAACCCGCGCCTGGACCTCAGTCACCGACGCCGACGCCGGCGCCCTGAACGGCGCTGCACCGAGCGCACGCTCAGCGAAGACTTTACGGTGTTCCAGCAACAGTCAGCCAGGAAGTTCACCCACTAGACCAGACTATCATGCGTATTATTCTCGCCCCCATGGAGGGCGTAGTCGACCACACCATGCGCGCCATGCTGACCGAAGTGGGCGGTATCGATCGCTGTGTCACCGAATTTCTCCGTATCACCAACCACCTACTGCCGCGGCGAGTGTTTTACCGCTATTGTCCGGAATTACACCATGGCGGCAATACCGCTTCAGGCATCCCGGTTTATATCCAGTTACTCGGCGGTCAAGCCGGACCACTGGCGGCCAATGCCCATCGCGCCGCTGAACTGGGTGCCGCCGGCATTGATTTGAATTTTGGCTGTCCGGCCAAGCAAGTGAATAACAGCGATGGCGGCTCGGTAATCCTGAAACAACCCGAACGGGTATTTACTTTAATCCAGCAAACCCGCCAGGCGGTGCCCGTTGATACCGCGGTGACCGCTAAAATTCGCCTCGGCTTCCACGATCGCAGCCTGCTTGGGGATATCTGCCAGGCTGTATTCAGTGCCGGTGCCAATGAACTGGTCATCCATGCCCGCACCCGGGAAGATGGCTACAAACCACCCGCCTATTGGGAAGCCATCGCCGACATCCAGGCCAACAGCCCCATCCCGATCATCGCCAATGGCGAAATTTGGTCGCGACAAGACTACCAGCGCTGCATCGAACAGAGCGGTTGCGATGACATCATGCTGGGCCGCGGCATTCTCTCCCGCCCCGACCTGGCCAAACAGATTCGTTCAGGCGCGACCAGCGCGGCCATGCCATGGCCAGCGATTAGCACCTTGCTAGAGCAATTTGCCGTGGTCACGGAACAGCACTACCAAAGAAAATATGTCGGCAACCGGGTCAAACAATGGCTGGCCTACCTGCGCAGAAACTACCCCGAGGCCGAGGATTTATTCGAACAGGTGAAACGCCTGCACTGGCCCGAAGAAATTGCCGAGGCCATTACGCAACAACGTAAGACCCTGTTGCAAACCACGGGCAGCGCTTGAATCCTGCGCGCAGATTACCTATGGTGACAGGCTCAGACTGATAATGATGCATAATATGAGCACACTCTCCCCCGGCGTTACGCTGGCGATCAACGAGCATATCGCCACCCTCACCCTGAACATTCCTGAAAAGCACAATGCGCTCAATAGCGACAATATCCAGCAATTCTGTGATCACCTGGATCTCATCGCTGCAGACCAGCACATCCGGGTACTCATTGTCACCGGCAGCGGCGAGAAAACTTTTTGTGCCGGTGCTGCGCTGGATCAACTGGGCTCGGGAGAGATTGACGGCAATCGCTTTACAGCAATGACCGATCAACTGGCCGAGCTACCCCAGGCCACCATCGCCGCATTCAATGGCAGCGCCTATGGCGGGGGCAGCGAAATTGGCCTGGCCTGTGATTTTCGTATTGGCGTCCACGGTATGCGGGTAATAGTGCCACCAGCACGTATTGGGCTGTGTTATCCGCCGCGAGGTATTCAACGCTTTGTCGACACGCTGGGCGTCGCCATCGCCAAACGCCTGCTGCTGGCCAGCGAGGAATTTAATGCCGAGCAATTACTGGAGATTGGCTACCTGAGTCAACTGCATGATCGTGAAGCAATGAAGCTGGCCGTACAGACACTGGCCGAGCGACTGGCCAGCCATGCACCACTGGCGGTCAGGGCAATGAAAGCACTTTGCAACAATGCTGCCAGTGGGGTATTAGACCAGCAGCAAGCCGACCGCCTCGCCAGTCATTGCAACAGTAGCGAGGATCTGCAGCAGGGTTTACGGGCGCAAAGTGAAAAACGTGTTGCGCACTTTAAGGGGAAGTAAGCCCCGTGACACGGTGCGATTTAGAACGGAATATCATCATCAAAATTGCTATTGCTATTGCTATTGCCATCGGCGGCGGCATAGTGCGACTGGTCATACGACTCGGCCGGTGGTGTCTGGTCAAAACCCCCTGCCCCTGACTGCTCAATCCTCCAGGCCTGCAAGCTGGTAAAACACTTTTCAGGCTTATCGCCACCCGACCAAAGCCGCCCCGAAAGATTGAATTGCACCTTGATCTCATCACCCAACTTGTAACTGTCCATCAAGGCACATTTATCCTTGATTAACTCCAGCGCCACATGGTTGGGATAGGCGCTGTTTTCGCCCTCACCCGTCAACTTGATCACAAACTCTCTTTTGGTGAAACCATTATTGCCATACTCGGTGGTATCGCCAATGGAGTGAACCTGCCCCTGAACTTCAAAACTTTTTGACATGAGATTACCCTGCAATGCTGATACCGTACTTTAGCATTTTTACTGTGCAGATGCCGCAGTGATTTCCTTCAGTTTGTAAAACATCGTGCTATCATCACCACCACCAGCCTTGGAGTAATACTTTATGCAGCCACACTACCCCAACGCCCACTACCTGGCCGAAGTCGATTGGCTACAGCAGCACCTCGGCGATGATGGACTGCGAATTCTTGATCTGCGCTTTGATTTACGCCTCAGTGAGGCTGGCGAGATGGAAGAAGTTTCGGGGCGAGACGATTATCTGGCCGGACATATCCCCGGCGCGCAGTTTGTCGACCTGGTTGCCGATCTGGTCAACCCCACTGATCCTAATAGTATTATCAACCCCGAGTCCTTTGCCAAACTGATGACTACCCTGGGTATAGACGCCAACACTACCGTAGTGGTTTACGATGATCGCGGCGGCCTGTGGGCAGCGCGACTGTGGTGGGCACTGCGCTATTACGGCCACGATCAGGCGATGTTACTCAACGGTGGTCTCAGCCGCTGGCGCGCTGCCAATTATGCACTGGAACAACAGCCCACAGCCCCCGCTGCCACGCAATTCACCGCTACCATCAACGCCCCTTTACGTGTTAGCAAAGAGCAAGTACTGGCGGCAATTGACGCAGCTGATAGCTGCATTATCGACGCCCTGCCCGAAGTGATTTATCGGGGTGACATTGGTCTCTATCCCGGCCTTCGCCAGGGCCATATTCCCGGCGCTGCCAATGTCTTTGCCGAGCATAACCTCGACCAAAAAACCTCCTGCCTGAAACCAATGGCTGCATTGCAGGAGGTTTGGCGCGATGCCGACATCACTCCCGAGCAAACCATCATCACCTATTGTGGCGGCGGCGTGTTCGCCGCCTTCGCACTGTTTGTGCTGGTGCTGATGGGCCATGAAAAAGTCGCCCTCTACGATGCCTCATGGAAAGAATGGGGTGACGACCCCTCACTACCGGTGGAAGCAAGCTAACCCCACACCAACATACGACAACGAGCAATCACATGGCTAAAAAAATAAACTCCAATCTCCGTCTCAACATGACCGGTAGCGAAGCGGACCCGGACTTGCGCGCCGCGCGCTATCGCACCGCTATTGAGATGGCAGCTTATGCCGATCAGCACGGCTTCGCCAGTGTCAACGTGGAAGAACACCATGTCGCAGAAAATGGCTGGCTGCCCTCCCCCATCACCATGGCAGCAGCCATAGCCGCACGTACCGAGCAAACACAAATTGGCATCATGGCCCTGCTGGTGTCCCTGTACGATCCCATTCGACTGGCAGAAGACCTCGCCGTTATTGACCTGTTGAGCAAGGGGCGACTCACCTTCGTCGCCGGCATGGGCTACCGCGAAGTAGAATTTCATATCGCCAATAAACCCTTTGCCGAACGCGGCGTCTGGATGGATCACGTGCTGGAAACCCTGCTGCTAGCCTGGGGTGACGAGCCATTTGAATACAAGGGCGTGCAGGTAAACGTCACCCCAAAACCTTATACGCGCCCCCACCCCATGTTTTTGGTCGGCGGCATGAGCCGGCCCGCTGCACGCCGGGCAGCGCGACTGGGCCTGCCTTTCGCTCCACCCATCGCCGATCCGGTACTGGAAGCCTATTACTACGAACAATTGGCACAACATGGCCAGCAGGGTTTTGTTTACACCCCGCCAGCGGATTTCTCGGTACTCTTTATCGACGAAAATCCCGATCAGGCATGGCAGGAATTAGGAGAATATTTCCTCAACGAAGCGCTGGAGTACAGCAGCTGGAAGGCAAAGGGAGTGAACCGCCCGCTGGAATTCCACAGTGAATCCGTAGAAGCGCTAAGAGCGGAAAAGCGTTACGAAATCATCACCCCCGAGGAGTGTCTTGAGCGCCACCGCAAGCGGGAAGATTTTTTCGCCACCCTTCACCCGCTGATAGGCGGTATGCCTCTGGACAGGGCGTGGCAATGCCTGATACTTTATACCGAAAAGGTGCTGGCACCATTGCATGCTGAGCAGAAGGAATGATCATGCTGAATAAAATACTCCTTACATTATTGTTAGCTATAACAGCAACCTTTACCTTTGCCAAAGATGATTTACCCGCAGTGAGTCACGACGGCCTACACCTGATGCCCGACACAAAATTGCGCGCCGTGTACATGAAGCCCGGCACGGACCTGAGCATTTACGATAAAATCGCGCTACTTGATACCTACGTTGCCTTTCGTAAACACTGGCAGCGCGAGCACAATGAAGATGAGAACTTTGACCAGCGTGTAAGCGACAAGGATATGAAGGAAATCATTGACCGCGTGTCGAAAGAATTCAATAAAGAGTTCATCAAGGTACTGTCCACCGAAGGCGGGCACCCGATAGTAAAAGATGCGGGTGATGGCGTGTTGATACTGCGCCCGGCCATTATTAACCTGGACATCAACGCCCCCGATCTAATGACAGCGGGCATGAGTCGAACTTTTGTGGCTTCGGCCGGCTCGATGACGCTTTACCTTGAACTCTATGACGGCAAAACGCAGGCTATCATCGCGCGCATCATCGACCCCGAAGCCACGGACAGTGCTGGTATCGCCCAGGTGTCGAATCGAGTAAGCAACACGGCGGCGTTCGATCGAGTAGTACGCCGCTGGGCGAAAATCCTGAATAAGCATCTCGCGCAAGTAAAAAACTAGGGACAGGAAAAGGTGAGTCCATGTAATCGATTTTCAGCTCTTTTCCTGCTTATTTTCCTGGCCGCGGCATTACATACCCCTGCTCCGCTTGCTGAAGATTCCGCTTCCCCGAAGCGCTCCCTGACAGCCCAGGTCGGTGATCCCACTGCGCCACTGGTACAGCTACAAATAACCTATCTGTATTCCGATGTGGTGCGCAACAGCAGCGACGACGCACAGCAGTTCCTGCTGGAACCGGTAATACCCATCCCCCCCACCAGGCTGATACCGATAATGCAGATCGTGCGCCCTACCGTGCCTTTCCTCGATGCGCCTAATGGCAAATCGGGACTGGGGGATATTGATATCTTGCACGTATTCGTGCCAAAAAAAGAGCGCTGGGGCACGCTGGGTTATGGTTATACCGCCACCCTTCCTACCGCCGACCACCGTGACCTTGGCGCGGGGAAATACCAGTTTGGCCCCTCCGCAGCGATTATTTACTACAACATAGAAAACTGGCAGATCGGTGCCACTATGACCCAGAGCTGGTCCATTGCCAACGTGGGTAACGGTGATCGGGACGAAGTCACTGAATTCACATTACAACCCATCATCAACTACCTGCGGGGCGACTGGTATGTCGGCATCGGTGATTTCACCTGGACGTACGACTGGAAGGACGACGAGGGCTGGACCATTCCGCTAGGGTTTCAGGTGGGTAGAGTCACCAAAATTGGCCGCTATCATTACAACCTGTCAATGGAGCTATTATGGGTGCCAATTCACAATGGTCCCGGGCCAAGTCCCGAGCGAGGGGTAAAATTCGGACTGGTGTGGTTGTTGCCCGAATAGTAATTTACAATGTTTGCTCAAACTGCCCAGCCCCTATTCTATCGACGATGAGCAGGGAGGGTTAGAGGCCACTGCTGATTATGGATTTTAAAGACT
This sequence comes from Spongiibacteraceae bacterium, assembly GCA_030621845.1. GTDB lineage: Bacteria > Pseudomonadota > Gammaproteobacteria > Pseudomonadales > Dasaniaceae > JAUXHA01. Next base: position 11,424 of record JAUXHA010000014.1, on the reverse strand, counting down.
ACTACCAAATTCTTGGCGTAGACGAAAACGTGGATGCGAAAACACTCAAATCCAGCTATCGTAAACTGGCGCGTAAGTACCACCCCGATGTCAGCGATGAGAAAGAAGCTGAAGATCGTTTCAAAGAAGTCGCTGAAGCTTACGAGGTTCTCAAGAACAAGGAAAAACGTGCCGAGTATGATGCCCTGCGTCAATATGGCGGTGCCAAGGGTTTTGAACCACCACCCAACTGGCAGGGCCGTTCCCATACTGCTGGTCACTCCTCTAACACCGACACTAATTACCAGGGCGGTTTCTCGGATTTTTTTGAAGAAGTCTTCGGCCAGGCACAGCACGGATCAGCACAGGGCTTTTCACAACAGCATTTCGCCCAGCGCGGCGAAGATATTGAACTGATGCTAGCCGTTTTTCTGGAGGATGCCCACAAGGGTAATTCCAAAACTATCAATTACAAAGTCCCTGCCTTTGATCAACTGGGCCGGGTGAGCCAGCAGAGTAAAACCCTGAAGGTGAAAATCCCTGCCGGGGACATCGAGGGTGAACGTATTCGTCTCAAGGGACAGGGCGCACCGGGTATTGGCGACGCCCCGGCGGGAGACCTCTACCTGCAGATAAAATTCGCTGAACACCCACGCTATTCAGTCGATGGCGCGACCCTGACAATGATCCTGCCGGTCAGTCCCTGGGAGGCGGCACTGGGCGGCAAGTTCACAGTGCCTACCCTGGATGGCAAGGTGAACCTGTCCATCCCCGCCAACAGTCATAACGGTAAACGACTGCGTCTCAAGGGCAAGGGACTGGGTAAGGCGCTGGATCGGGGCGACCTGTTTGTGGTTATTAATATTGTCATACCCGAGAAAGCCACCGAACAAGAGCAGGCGCTGTGGCAGCAGTTGTCCGAGCAATCCAAATTTGACCCACGCAAAAACTGGGGTGACACATGAATGAACGCAACTACTTTTTGACCTTGACCGAAGTGACTCACTGCGTGCACCTGTCGGTAGAGACGGTGATCACAATTGTTGATTGCGGCATCGTTGAACCCCGCGGCCAAAGCCCACAAGACTGGCAATTTGAACCACAGATGCTGGCCGTGCTGCGGCGCGCGACCCGTATGCAGCAGGATCTGGAACTGGACTGGGCAGGTACCGCATTGGCGCTATCATTGATCGACCAGGTACAGCAATTACGCAATGATAATCAGCGCTTACGCCACCAACTCAGGGCGCTGACGAACGATCTAGGACCTATAAACTGAAATCTCTACCGCATCCGGCACCGAGGTATACTCGATCGTTGCCGGTCGGTTTTCAGATTCGTAATGACCGCAATGACGCACATAATCCAAATATGTATCGGCAGCAAAAATCTCGCCGACGTTATCCGCCACCACGATGCTACCCGGCCCAATCAACTGCCGCTGTTCGATCAACTGTAAATCGGGCTTATACAAATCCTTCCAGTGATCCAGAAATACCAGGTCAAAGTTTCCTTCCAACTGTTCGATCATGCGGCTGGACGGCCCGTGTATAAACGTGACTTGCCCTGACAAACCGGCATGCGCCACATTGGCGCTGGCACCGGCAACCGAGTCTTTATCAACCACAATAGACACAATACTGGCTTGCTCACCAAAGGCCTGGGCGAGTAAAATTGCCGAGTAACCACAGTAAGCCCCCAGCTCCAGCACACGCGCATTGGCCGGCAAGCGATCGGCCAATTCTTTCACCAACGGGCCTTTATCGGGTCCCACGCTCATCAACCAACGCTCTTCGGCGGCAAACTTATCCAGAGTGCGAAGCACATCTTCGGGGTCTCCCTGGCGTGCATGTCGCGCGACGTAATCCGCCGCCTGAATCGTTCTCGATGGTGCCCCTTTTATCTTGTCGACTGCCGCATGCGCCATATTTTTCAGGGTAAAACCCAATGCGGAGGGTAGTAAAAAGCGCCACAACTGCATAATTCACCTCATTTTTTGTGTCATGTTAAATCACCCTGCAAAAATCATTTTACAAAAGACACCCTCGAGATACCAACACTTAGATTAAATATTAGCCATCACCCCATCCAATCACTTGATTGGATGAAGGCTATTCCCTATCATTGCAGCACAATTAAAGACTCCCGCCCTCTTCGTACAGCCCCGAGGTAATATCATGTCCCAAGTTACTAAGCAATGCCTGTTAAGAAGGTCGCTGCTGACCCTGCTTCTGGCAATTTCAAATGTTGCCCTGGCCGCAGACCGCCCCAATATCATTGTCATGCTCGCCGATGACCTGGGTTGGGCCGATGTCGGTTACCACCATGGTGATATTGATACGCCATCACTGGACCGCCTCGCCAGTGAAGGGGTACAACTCGATCGTTTTTATACCACGCCTATCTGTTCACCCACCCGCGCGGCATTGATGACCGGTCGCGATCCCATTCGACTGGGCGTTGTCTACGGGGTGATTATGCCCTGGCATACAAACGGTATTCACCCGGATGAACATTTTATGCCGCAGAGTTTCGAGGCGGCCGGCTACCAAACTGCGATGGTGGGCAAGTGGCACCTGGGTCACGCCCAGCAGAGTTACCATCCTAATGAACGCGGCTTTCAGCACTTTTACGGCCACCTGCATACGGAAGTGGGCTTCTTCCCTCCCTTTGCCAATCAGAAGGGCAAGGATTTTCAGCGCAACGGTGTTTCCATTGATGACCAGGGTTATGAAACCTATTTACTGGCGGACGAAGTAAGCCGTTATATTCGCCAACGTGACAAGAACAAACCCTTCTTTGTCTATATGCCTTTTATCGCGCCCCATACGCCACTGGATGCGCCGCAGGAATTGCAGGATAAATACAAGGATATCAATACCGATTTGAAACCGGCTCGCAGTGCGACTACGGATGATACCCGTAAAATAGCCAAGCTGATGCTGCAACCCAGCGCCAGGCCAATGTATGCAGCAGTGGTTGACGGTATGGATCAGGCCATTGGCCGCGTACTGCAAACATTGGATGAGGAAGGTATCGCCGACAATACCCTGGTATTGTTTTTCAGTGATAATGGTGGTGCAGCTTACTCCGTAGGCGGCGCCGATAACGTACCGCTGCGCGGCGGTAAAGGAGATACCTTTGAAGGCGGCATTCGCGTGGTTTCAGTAATGCGCTGGCCCGCCGGCATTGAGGCCGGAACCAAAATGAACTCCATCATGACCGCGATGGATGTGTTCCCTACGCTGGCCGCTGCCGCCGGTATTGAGACAAAAAATCGCCGCAAGCTCGATGGCCGTAATATGTTTCCAGCGATTGCCGACGGCAAAAAAATACCGCGTAAGGAGCTGGTCTTCTTTGCCTCTGAAACACCTATCTTCGGTCAGTTTTCCCTGACCGCATTTAATGATAAATGGAAGCTGGTGCAGGAAATAACCCAGGACCAGCAAAGTACCACGGTAACCAATTATCTGTTTAACATTTCTAAAGATCCTAATGAGTATAATAACCTCGCCAGTAAACACCCCGATGTGGTAGCTGAGTTGAATCAAGCCATCATTGAATGGCGCTCGCTCTACCCTATTTCCGGCACCCGCTCGCAACTGGTGCCCCCGCCTGGCTGGCGCGCCCCCAAGGACTGGTCTACTTATCCTATTCCGCTGGAAGACTTGCAAAGCGGCCCCGCACCCGGCATGCCACCAGCATTTGCGCTCAAGCCGCTGGATCGTATGCACGGTGAACGCGGCCGGTTAATCTATGATTGCCAACGTCAATGGTGGCTGGCAGGTTTTTGCACCGGCGGCGATAATGGCCCCAATGAAATTAAGAATGACTAATTTTCTTTAAATCAAAATAAGCCCACCGCTGTATCCCGCAAATAAACAATCACTTACTTGCGAGATACAGTCTTGAACCGCTACAATAATCGGCAATGGTTTTTGCGCAGCTATTTCGCCGTAACGGTACATTATTGGTATGGCGCCAAACTGGCGCTATAACTGGGAATCTGATCAATTAAGCCTGCCTCTGGGGATTGGCTTCGACACCCTGGTTAAGCTGGGTTCACAACCGGCCAAGATCGGCGCCGTTCAAAAAAAATTATACCAACACTCAATGGAAAGCTCGTAGTGAACAAACATTACCTGACACAGCCAATTGCACTGATTACGCTCAGCCTGTTACCGCTCAGCACCCTGGCCGGAGGCATCTGGCTTAATGAGGCCGGCGACCCCTCCCAGGGTCGTGCAGGCGCCGGGTCAGCCGCGGGTACCGATGATGCGTCCGCCGCCATTCATAACGTTTCCTCAATGACTCGCCTGGACAGCGATCAAATCATGGTTACCGGCGGGTTTATTTATTCCAAAGTCGAATTTAATGTCAAAAGCAATGGCCTGATCAATGGTGACGGTGACGGCGGCAATGCCGGCAACACCATCCCGGTGGGAAGTGCCTTTTATACCCGACAGATTAACGAGGAAATCTGGCTTGGTGTCTCCATGGCTGGCTGGTCAGGTTCGGGGCTGGATTATCACGATGACTGGACCGGTCGCTACCAGGCAACTGACGTCGACATTCTCGCCATGGTGCTGATGCCCTCGGTGGCTTACAAAATAAATGACCAGCTCTCCGTGGGTTTTGGATTGCCGGTCATGTATACCAGGCTCAAGCTGGACCTCGCCGTGCCTACGGGCCCAGGACAATCAGACAAACACGCGTCGCTGGACGGCGACGACACGGTGGTCGCTGTCAACTTTAGTACCCTGTACGAATTTACCGAACGAACCCGTATCGGCGCTTACTATAATTCTAAATTTGAGGCTGACTACGGTGGCGATCTCGAAGTTTCCGACGGCGTTAACACCAGCGCCAAAACCAACATGACCCTGTCAGAACTAATTCGGGTCAGCATGAGTCATGAATTTAATGACGCCACCACCGGCCATCTCAGTTGGGGCTGGGAAAACTGGAGCGACATGGGGCATGTCACCATCTCCGTTGAAAACAACGGCGCCGCCTTACCCCGTAAGTGGGAGGACACCTATCACTACGCCGCCGGTGTCACTCACAACATCAACCAACACTGGCGCATCAATGCCGGCGTCGCCTATGACACCAACCCCGTTGATAAAAATGATCGCACCGCCGACCTGCCCATCGACCGTCAACTCCGCTACGCCTTTGGCCTCGAACATACCCCGACCAAAGGGCCCAGCATCGCTGGCAGCCTGGTCTATGCCGATTACGGCAGTGCCCCGATCCGCTCCGATGGCCTCAACGATGGTAACCTCACTGGTTTTAACGGCAACTATAAATCCAATGACATCGTTTTCTTCTCCCTCAGCGCCAACTGGGTACTGGGAAAGTAATCCAGGCCAGCGCCGCCAAAACCTCTACTCCCTATGATAAATCGATCCGGTCAGTGGCAAACCCTCTACGGTTATGGTCTCCTCACTGCCTTTTTTCTTCACCACAACGTCGCTTACAGTGACTGAATAACTACCTGCACTGCCGGGGTTCTCACTAAAACTTCCGCCACCTCCACCTCCACCTCCACCGCCGCCATTACCACAACCGGAGAAGAATAAACTGCTAGCGACGACTAAAATTAACCTAAGCTTATTCATCAGCGTCTCCATTATTTATCATGGGGTCGGCGAATTTATAAATAACCAGAATGTCAGTGGTGCCTACCGGCACATCCCAGTCATCCAGGGTGAGCTGAAGCTGGCCATCATCGTCCGTGAACTTTCCTTCGGCTAATAATCGCTCGCCTTGCCCGGCTTCACCGTTACCGTTCTCATCAATTTGTAACTTAACTTTGTCGATACGCCGGTCATTACCCGTGCCTGCAGCCTGCAGTGTTAGCGAAGACAACAACACACTGCCCGACTCGGAACTGACGCTGAGCTTCATCATAACGACCTCACCGCCAGCATCCGCTGACAGCTCCCGACCACTGGCAATGTGCGTCACCCGTATCTCCACCGGAATCGCAATACCACCAGGGTCAGTGATGACACCGTCTGCCAGCCCGTCACTGTCATTGGGGCCGCCATCAACGAGCGTTAGCTGCAGGCAACCATCTCCGGGATGTAAACCTGTCCGATACCGGGGGTCACCCACTGGCGGGCAGGCGCCGTCTTCGCCGAGTGCCGATGCAATGCTATTGTTACTACTGTGGACAAAATTTTGCCAGCGACCGTTTATGTTTTTTCGGTAGATCGCAGCAGCAATTAAAGGCCTGCGTAATGGCACTACCACGTTGGCACTGGCACCCGCTACGAGGCCATGAATTTCAAAGTCAGCCAGTCCGTTGGGATAGCCATAATCTTTATCCTGGTCAAATTCATCCTCGGTTAAAGCCAGGTGGCTACGCCCTAAAGCAAACACCGATTGACCCAAGCGCAAATCCATACCCGGGGTAACTTCAAGCCTGGCCCCGGTGTCGCCAAAGCGCTGCAGGTTTGTGCTGGCAATATCGTCAAGGTAATCCGCTACACCATCGGCATCCTTATCCCCGTGGCCTTCTGCCTGGTCATTGCTACCATCGCCGTCGCTGTCGTTTTCGGCGAGTAGACGTGGCGCATTCGCAAGCAGTCGCAAACGGCTGCGTGCCTGTGTCGTTGCCTGGGGTACGCCACTATCGGTGACCCTGGCGGTCAAGGGGTAGACGCCACTCATCAAGCCATAGGGGTCCTTGCTAAAGGCAGCGTCATTGACCACGGCTGGCTCAACCAGGCTACTATCACTCAAACTCCAATCGATGGAATGACGCTCATTGGCGGCATCGCTAATAACCGCTTCGATATCAACTGTACCGCCGTTACTGAACACCGTCGTCACCGGGACACCCTGCTGACGGGTAATGATATTAACCTCTGGCGGCATATTCTGGTCCGTTATGCTAACCGTGTGCACAGACTGAATACCACGAACCGCATTAGTCGCCTCTGCCATGGTAAACACCAACGACTCGTCCACTTCCTGCTCACCATCGCTGACCAGTGTTACCCGCACCTCACCCATCACCCCTTCGCTGATAGTCAACTCGCCGTCGACCGCATTATGGTCGTCGGGGTTACTGGCACTACCACTAATGGAGTAAGGCACCACTACCGGATATTCAACAGCCGGGCCATTGAGCCAGGCCTGTACATTGACAATGGTCCCTTCCTGCCTGCGCTGGTCATAGCTAAAGTTAACCAGCGGATCAATCAGTACTTTCAGTTCTGCTTCGGCGCGATTACCAGCAGCATCTTCAGCCATCAAGATTAAGGTATTGATTCCCGCAGGCAGGGGCCCGGAGGGTGTTACCGTTACCGCAACAATGCCATCTTTTACATCGCTCGCCTGGAACACAGGATAGCTTACCCTGGTCAATGCCCCGGTAGCAGCCAGGCGGAAATCACTGACCGCTGCCAACACCGGCGGCACGCTGTCGATGTTCGGATCACTGCCCTGGTTGAATTCATCAATATTAGCCAGTCCATCGCCATCAGTGTCGAGCAGGCCATCATCGGGGTTGAGGGCATCCAGGCCGTTATACACTTCCCAACCATCGGGCATCCCATCCCCGTCGCTGTCTGCATTAATGGGATTAAGGCCATGATCGACCTCATAACCGTCAAGCAAACCATCGGAATCCATATCGGCTACGGTGGGGTCGAGACCAAAACTTTGCTCATTAAAATCACTGAGGCCATCACCATCGGTATCGGAATCACGCGGCGATGTGGCCAATTCAAATTCAGCAAGGTTAGTCAGCCCATCGGCATCAACATCGCCGGAGGCATCATTACTGGCAGGGTTCAGACCATAGTTATACTCGAAGGCATCACTCATACCGTCACCATCACTGTCGGTGGTATCGGCGAGTAACTGTACGGCAATCATCAGCTCCAGTTCATTGGCCAGAGCATTCGATGTGGTGGTGACAACACCGGTGATATCACGGGCTTGATCATAAATAAGATTACCTGGCCCCACCGCAGCGATAGTCAGCACCGAGTTTTCACCGGGCTGCATATCGCCAACCGTGCACAACAGCTGCTGGCCATTACGCTGGCAACTGCCCTTGCTAATAGTAATTTGACCCAGTGTGATAGCCGCCGGTAATTCCGCTAGCAGATTAACATCACTCGCTACCAGGCCCGCACCCACTGAAGGCTGGCCATTGACGATGGTGAGCTCATAGGTAAAGGGCTGGTCATCCAGCACATCCTGCAAATAGTCGTCGGCAGCATCAAGGTAGATACGCCCGCCTACACCAAGCACCACCAGTGGCTCCACTAGCAAGGTATCATAATCACAATGAACCTCGCCTTGATCATCAAAAATACAGACATAGGGATTTTTTGTGCCCGGCGTAGTGTAGGTGTGTTCGGCAAAGCTGCGACCCTCACTATCAAGCAAGGGTGGCTGCACAATTAACATGGTATTGTTATCGGCAATAGTGATACCGGGGTTTGTCTTTACCTCATCGCTATGGCCAAAATCAAGACCACCACTTTCCCAATAGGTCCTTCCGCTATGGCTTAATGAGGGATCATCAGTAAACGTTGAAGTGATCTGGGCTGGAAAACCCAGCGCCACCCTGGCGGGTAATTCCATCGTCACCACCGGCAAATCATTAACCGAAACCACCTCGATAGTTAAGGTCGCCGTATTGGAGTCATCACGGCCATCATTAACAAAGAATTCAATACTGTCATCGCCAAAGTAATTAGCATCCGGGGTATAGGTCCAACTGGCACCAGCCCCGACCAGGGTACCGTGTTGCGGCTGGCGGTTAATGGTGTAAGTCAAACTATCGAGCCCGAGGAAGTCACCCTGCTCTTTGACTCCGTCGGGGTCATCCGCGGGCAAAGTTAAGGCCAGGGCAGTATCTTCATTGGTGCTCAACTTGCCACTGATGGCATAGGGTGGGCGATAATTACGACTGACATTGACGGTCACTTCAGCCCACTCGCTGCTTTCCAGGCCATCATTGGCACTGAAGAAAAAGCTATCCTGGCCATTTTCCTGCTGATTGGGGATATTCTGGTCCGACACGTAACTCACCGTAACCTGGTCGGGTTTAATATCCTTAAAGGGCAGTGTGCCAAACACATGGATAAAATCTGCTTTCTGGTCGACAACATAAAACTGGCTGGAGTTGACCGAGAGTGACGCGGGTTTACCCATATTCCCAAGGATAAAACTGGGGCCATCAATGGCAATAGGGCCCTGTGCGGCAACATCGTCAACGCCTGCGGTTTCACCCGCAAAGGAGCCATCAGGTCCCAGTCGTTGCACGCGCTCATTGTTGTAGTCGGCGATATACAGTATGTCATTGGGATCAATAGCCAGGTATCGGGGACTATCAAACTGCGCTTGCCCCGCACCGGCACTTTGACTGGAACCCGCAACCTCGCCATTGAGCAGGCAGCTGTTATCCGCAAAATTACAGCTGTAACCGCGGCTGCGCTGCTTATCCTTATCACAGGCGTTATTAGCACTGTCGGTACACTTGCCTGCCCAACCCACATATTCACCCAGGGTGACAGTACCTGCGATATCGATTGCGCTGCCACTGACTTTATGAATTCGGTTTGCCTGGCTATCGGCAATATACACACTGCCATCCGTACCAACCGCCATGCCCGACACTCTCCCGAGCCAATCACTTATCACCTTACCGTTAATATCATTCGGCCCCAACTGCCCAAGGTATTCGAGCCCCGGCAAAGAAAAAGCGAAAATACTGAAATCATTAGCCAAATAGATAATCTGCTGACGACTATCGATTATGGCGTACTCGAATACACCATTATTATTCTCAGCAGCTATCAATCCAGTGTCGAGATTATATGAATCACGGCAGTTGGACAGCCGGTCAAGCTGTTGCGGTAAACCGCTAACGGGATCCAGGCCGAACGCCGTTTCACAACGACTGACACTGAGTACCTGGCTACTGGAACCCGCATCTGAAACCGTAAAATAATTTAAATACTCATCACTATCGATAACAAAGGCATCATTGTTTGGCCACTCCGATGGCGTACTCCCCAAATTGATCTGTCCGAGAAAGTCCCCTTGCGAATTCCACTTTGAGAAACGAAGCTTACTCGATACCGCCCTCTGAACATTCAGATCGCAGGAAAAATAGTGATCCAGGGCATAGCGTATACCTGCATCTGTCACATGAACAAAACGGGGTTTAAAAATAAAATCTATGGGCGGAGTGATACCATTTTGCGGCGTGGCGAAGACGCAGTAATTATCTGTCAGGAACTGCGTAAGATCCGTGGTGGGATCGTAGCCGGCAATAGTATCGCCGGCCCCGGCCCGATAGTCTTCAATAAAAAAGGGGTACAAGGGAGCAACAAACTCACCCTTGAGCGGCTGTTGTTTTATGCTGAACCATAGCGGATCGACGATGCCATCAATCGTATCGCTGTCAGACGCATGCAAAACAATATCAATCGGAGCTGCTGTCACGGTACTTGCGGTAATACCCGTCGTCGCTACCGGTGCCTGGTTGCTGGTTTTGACCGTGACTAACTGGGCGTTCTCGGGAATATCGCTGGTACTATTTTGGCTGTCATCCCTGGCGACCCATTTAACCGTAGTGCGCTGGTTAACGGGGAATAAATAGCTAATGGGATTTTCCTGTCCATCAATAAAGTAACTGATAGCCGGCGTCGGATCAGCTATATCAATGGCAACAGCATGTCCGATATTGGCTTCACCCAACTCAACGCCAGCGGCACCTTCTTGCACCAATAACACCCTGGCTGGCGGCACCAACATCAATGGCGGCTTGGTGTCGCGCACGACGATACGCTGGCTGGTGATGGGCGAATAATTCTGCTGATCTCCCGCCGGGTGTGGATTAGTATCCGTAGCCTTCCAGATGACGACTCGCTCGCCCAGGGTAAGCAGCTCCCCCAGGCTTACCTGCTCGTCTGGGTTATCGCCGGCTTGCGTTACTGACAATACGGGCTCGCCGCCGCAATTATCAGTGACATTACTCCTGACCAACGCCTCCATCTGGGGCATGGCGCGAAAGGTACGAATACCGCCAAAGTCTGTGGCTTCAAGGTTTAAGTCCGGCAAGGCATTGATAAAATGAGGGGGCACTTCATCATATACAGTAAAATACTGCTGGCCACTGGAAAAAGCAGTCTCCTGGTTGAAATAAGCTGCAATCCCAGTGTTTTTTAGCAGCGTAAGTACCACCTGCTCAAGCAGGTCGTCACCATCAATGTTACCTGCTACTGAGCAATAGGACTTTTTTATAATAAAAAGACTAAGGTCCTGGCTGTTATTTTTGTGAATGGTATAAATGGTTTCAAGAAAGTCAGACTGAACACGATTGATAACACCTTCGGCGAGTAACAAGCTGCTGGTGTCATAACCCAGCGCATCAATGCCCCAGCGTGCAGATTTATCCAATAAGTTACA
>JAUXHA010000075.1 GCA_030621845.1 Spongiibacteraceae bacterium | reverse complement strand
CAGGTGATGCAGGGGTATCTTAACGATCCGCAAAAGACGGCGGAGGTCATTGTCGAAATTAATGGTGTGCGCTGGTATAAATCCGGCGATAAAGGACATCTTGATGGCGATGGATTCCTGACCATTGTCGATCGTTATTCCCGGTTCGCTAAACTGGCGGGTGAAATGGTTAGCCTGAGTGCGGTCGAGGCTGAAGTTCGCAAAGTGCTGGATGATCCAGAGCTGGAATTAATGGCCACGGCTTTGGCCGATGAACGAAAAGGAGAGAAGCTTGTGCTGTTAAGCACTGCAGAAATCAATGGCGGCGAGCTTGCCCATCGTATGATAAAAAATGGTTGCAAGCCCTTGATGGTGCCATCAGTGATTTATCAAATCGAAAAAATGCCTGTTTTGGGTAGTGGTAAAGCTGATTTTAAACAGGCACAGAAGCTGACCGATGAGTTGGCAGGTTTAGGTAGCTAATGCCTTTTCGATGGCATTAGCTAGTTTTTCAGGTTTGGTCGCAGGGGCAAATCGCTTGATGACGTCACCTTCTTTGTTGACCAGGAATTTGGTGAAATTCCATTTAATTTTTTTTGATCCCATCAGGCCGGGAGCCTCATCCTTCAGGTATTGATAAAGGGGGTGGGTATCACTGCCATTGACATCAATTTTGGCATACATGGGAAAGCTAACCCCATAATTCATCTGGCAGAATTCCTGAATTTCATCGTTGTTACCGGGGTCCTGTTGGCCAAACTGGTTACAGGGAAAGCCAATAATGGCCAGGCCCTTATCCTTGTATTGATTATACAAAGCTTCCAATCCTTCGAATTGAGGGGTCAGGCCGCATTTACTGGCGGTGTTGATAATTAACAGGACTTTGCCTCGATACTGTTCAAGCTTGTTGTTGCTACCCTGGATTGTGGCTGCTTCGAAATCATAGATGGAAGTCATGAGGGACACTCGTTTTAGTTGTTCATGGCACTGAAGTTGTCGTCAGGTTAGGTCATTGGCCTGGATTAATAAAGAGTCATTTTTATTTTATCCGGGTATGTGTAATGAAAGCCTAGTCGATATTGCTTGTCGAGTTAAAACCACCGATAACAAATGTTATTAGCTCTTCCACCTGCTGATCCGGACTTTTCCTGTTTTCCTGCTGCCAGGCACGGGGCGGCAAGCTCAGTTCTGCCAGCGTTTGCAGGGCGGTACTATTAGCCATGGCCAGCCGCCAGTTAATGGATGAGCGGCTAAGGGCAGGGCAGGCTTTTTTGATTAAAGCGGGAAAATGAGCGGTAGTTGTCTGTGTATATTGGCTGCTCACCTTGTCGAGGATAACCGAGCGCTCGGCATAGAGTTTGGCGATAAACTGAATATAACGTTGGCCAGTATCGCCACCATTAAGTGCCAGTTCAGCGAGTGGGCTAATCAGCGCCCTGATGACTGCCTCTAAAGACGGCTGTTGTAGTTGTAGCAGGGGCGTCAGCAGGGCATGGCGTTGTGCCATTAAGCCGTGCATGCGCCGGTCTATCAGGGCTTCAATGAGTGATTGGCGGTTGCCAAAATGATAGTGTAAGACACCGGGGCTGACGCCGGCCGCTGCATTAATGGCGCGCAGGGATACGGCTTCGACGCCCTGCTCGGCAAATAGTAGTTCGGCGGTGTCGAGTACTAATTCGCGTGCGTTACCTTTTATTGAGGCGGGTTTATTCATTGTCTCAGGAAAATTGCAGTGCCATGCAGTCCAATCGTTTGGTCTGCATTTTCAGGGCATATTCCAACTCCTTGAAACGGCTGCGCAGGGCGGCTTTCTGCCAACCCTGTTGTAATTCCAGGGAGAGGCCATGGCTTGCCTGGTTGAATTGTTCCCGCTTCTGTTCATACCATTGCTGACGTAATTGGCTCCATTCGTTGAGGGAGTCCAGGAATTGCTGATATTCATTTTCCAGATAGCGGCGCCAGTCATCGGCGTTGCTGGATAGCGCCAGTCGTTGCTCCGCGTGCTTGAATTTCATCTCCAGACTGGCTTTGCGAATTTTAAAGCGAGGTACGCGATTTAAGTTTGTGGTCAAACCCAGCCATGAGCTGGTTTTAATCAGCCATTTGGTCGGATCAAACTGCCACCAGCGCACACCATTGCGGTAGTCATTTTGAAACAGGTGATGAAAATTGTGATAACCCTCGCCGTAGGTCAGTAGCGCGAGAAAACCATTATCGCGGGCAGTGTTTTCATCGGTATAGGGCTGCTTGCCCCAGATATGGGCCAGTGAGTTAATGAAAAATGTGCTGTGATGATTTAATACCAGTCGCAATACGCCGACCAGTAACAGGCTGGCAATCATCTCACCGCTAAGCAAGCCAACCAGGATGGGAGGCAGTAAATTCATCACCAGTACGATAGCAATATAGTGCTGGTGCTGCCACATGACGATAGGGTCGCGTTCGAGATCCCGGGCATTACTAAAGTCACTTTTACCACTGTCATATTCACGCAACATCCAGCCTATATGGGAAAACCAGAAACCACGCTTGGCAGAATAGGGGTCTTTTTCATTGTTATCCACGTAGCGATGATGACGGCGGTGGCCGGAAGCCCAGACCAGTATGCTGTTCTGGGTGGCGGCGGCACCGAACAGGGCAAAGGCCAGCTTTAGTATCGGGTGGGCTTTATAGGCGTTGTGTGACCATAGCCGGTGGTAGCCCGCGGTAATAGAGAGACCATTGGCGCCGAGGAATACTATCGCGGCGATGATAATAGGCCAGCTATAGCCGTGGGTAATACCGTACCAGGGCACCAGGGTCAGGGAAATCAGCAAGGTGCTGGCAAAAACCAGGGTTTGTAACCAGAGAATACGGGGGCTTGCCTGTTTATCCATGATGATCGCTGCCGTTAAGGAAAGTAGCTCTGATAGTAGCTCTGATAGTAGCTGAAAAAAATTCTCTGGGGTAGTAGTGGAAGATACCTAATCGCTGCTTACCGTCAGCCCGGGGTTTTAGCAGTAAATATCGCCCGTTTAGGGCCGGGATAACCTTCAACCGTTTTGGTGGGGTCGTTGGGGTCAAGGAATTGCTGTAGAGAGTGAAAACTCATCCACTCTGTGCGGCGCTGTTCTTCAATCGAAGTCACTGTGACATCAACGCATTGGATGTCAGTAAACCCGACTTTCTTTAACCAGCCGGCCAGTGTCGGGCAGCTCGGTAAGAACCAGACATTGGCCATTCGGCCATAGCGATCTTCAGGAACCAGTACTTCGCCTTCATCGCCATCGATAACCAGCGTTTCCAGTACCAGTTCACCGCCAGGTTTTAGCGTGTCCCGAAGTTCCAGCAGGTGATCAAAAGGCGAGCGGCGATGGTAGAGAATTCCCATGGAAAAGGTGCTATCAAAAAAATGTAATTTTTTTGGGAGTTGTTCAATACCCATAGGCAGAACGGTTACGCCGGGATCCTGGATATATTTTTGCAGGGCAAAGAACTGGCATATAAATAACGGTGTGGGGTCAATGCCAATGACCAAATCGGCTCCGGCACCACGCATTCGCCAACAGTGGTAACCGCTGCCACAACCGATATCCAATACATTTCTTCCCTGCAGCGGTTGAATATGGTTTTTCAGCCGATCCCATTTCCAGTCCGAGCGCCACTCGGTATCGATGTTTATGCCAAACAGATCAAAGGGTCCCTTGCGCCATGGATGAAGCCCTTTCAGTAATTCGGCGAAGGCAAGTAATGCCTGTTTATCGATACTGCTGTTGCACTGTATGCTAATAGCAGATTGATTTAATTCGATTTTCCCGGCGCTCCATTCAGGCAGCTGTTGCAGCACATTTTTCCACCGTGGCAGATCGCCATAACGTTGCTCATTAAGACCGTTGGCAATGATGTTGGGTAACTGCTCGGCCCATTCAGCCAGCTCGGTACTGGCTAGTCGCTCCAAAAAAGGCTGGTAATGAATCATTTGATTGCTACCAGTGAGGCAAAGTTGAAACATTGGAACCAGACGTCAATACTGCTAAAACCGGCGCTGCGTAACCGCTGTTGATGTGCGCTAATTGTTTCAGGTAACAGGGTTTTTTCCAGTGCTGAACGTTTTTGGCTGATTTCCATATCACTATAGCCATTGGCTTTTTTAAAGGCATGATGAAGTTCGGTATTGAGCTCCTGTAAATGTTCATCCACAAAACAAATTTTTTCTGACAATACCAGCACGCCGCCGTCGAGCATGCCATTATAGATTTTTTGCAATAATACCTGTCGTTGACTGGTGGGAATAAATTGTAAGGTGAAATTCAACACTACTACCGAAGCATTGCTAATGTTAACTTCATTAATATCAGCGAGAACCAGTTTGCTTGGGGTGGTGTAAGTATCTTTTGCAATGACTTGCTTACAACGACTGAGCATGGATTCTGAACTGTCTACGGCAATGATCTGGCAGTTTCTTCCTTCGACATGATGTCGTAGCGACAATGTAGAAGCGCCCAGGGAGCAACCGAGGTCATAGCAGTTGCTGCCATCCTGACTATAGCGCTCAGCCAATACGCCAGTCATGGCGATAATAGTGCTATAGCCGGGAACAGAGCGTTTGATCATGTCGGGAAAAACACTGGCGACCTTGTCATCAAAGGCAAAGTCGGCAATGCTGTCCATGGCTTTGGAGTAAATAGCGTCTTTTGAATTCATAGGCTGCAGGCCGAGCATTGAGATACCGCAAATTTTAACACAGCAGACCCGTGCTTGGGGCAGGTCATGCTGGGGGGATCAGCGGCTATTGAATGATCCGCTTTATTGATGTGAAAACAGTGAGTAAATAATCGTTTAATGAATAACAGTATTGTCAATCCCTTGCTTCACCCGATTCGGGAAATCCTTGCCGGCGCAGGGCAATTACTGTCTGAGCACGAGTTAATTAAGCGCTTGAAGAATCGTGACAGTACTTTTCCAGCATTGACAGAGTCGGCACGCCTGGCATTATTTCAAACGCATTTTTTAGTGATGAATGCGCTCTACCAGTTGCAGCAACAAATGGCGGATGAGTGTCTTGTGCTACAGATTTCACCGCTGGCAATTGGCTTTAAGGTGAGTGCTGGCGACGTTGCTACGAAGCTGTTAACAGATGCTACAGCGCCAGCAATGAAAGCATATTACCTCAATATGGATAACTTCCATGCCACCGATGAGCAGGATGTAGAGCGGTTGTTCAAGCAGTTTTGGCAAAGTTATCTGAGCGAGGACAAGCAGTTGGACGCCTACCAGGTGCTGGGACTTGCGCCCGGTGCTGAATGGTCTGAAGTGCAGCAGGCTTATCGCTTGCTGGCATCCACCTATCACCCTGATCGCGGCGGTGATGTCAGCCAATTTATGCTGGTGCGCGAGGCCTATGAGGTGTTGTCCAGTACCAAATCATAAGTGTTGACGGTTGCTGGCGCTTTCTTATACTGTGCAGCAGTCTTTATGCAAACTCGGTGTTTTTATGTCGCTTGCCAATATCTACTTCAGCATTAGCCTGCTCAGCCTGTTGGGTACCCTGACGGCTATTTTCAGGATTCGAAGAATTTATTATTTTTCACCATTTTATTTTTTAAGTGCCTGGCTAACCGGTGAGCTGGCTCTGCATCATATTGTCTGGCAGCTTATTGCCAGCGCAGGTTTTGTTGCCGCTGGTGTCCTTGCGGTTGAACAAGGCCAGTGGGCGCTGGAGATTTTTGTTATTTCCTGGCTGGGTTTGTTGTATGTTCAGTATCAGGCGATGGGCTCACGGAAAACACTTTTTTCTGCTCTGGGCACAACCCTGGGCATGGATTATCGTAATATCATCGATGCTGATCGCCAGGCCTTGTTGCGTGATAAAGCACCTATGGCAGAGTCTTTGCGTCCCTTTCATATGAGGCGCCCCGGGGTGAAACGGATCGCCGACATTGCTTATGGCGACGCGGAAAAAAGGCGTAATTTACTGGATATTTACCAGCCTGAAGAATCGCGGGAGGGTGGCTTTCCGGTGTTATTGCAAGTGCATGGTGGCGGCTGGATGATTGGCGAGAAAGAGCAGCAAGGTTTGCCCTTGATGTATCATATGGCGCAGCGTGGCTGGATTTGCATAGCGATCAATTATCGTCTCAGTCCCGCGGCTACCTTTCCCGATCATATAATCGACGTTAAAAAAGCCATTGCCTGGATTCGCGAACATATTGCAGAGTACGGGGGCAATAGTGATTTTTTAGCGATTACCGGTGGCTCGGCAGGGGGGCACTTGTCATCGCTGGCGGCGCTGACGCCAAACAAGCCCGAATTTCAACCGGGTTTTGAGCGCGCTGATACCTCGATTGATGCCGCAGTACCTTTCTACGGTGTTTATGACCTTGTCGACAGGCACAATATTTTAAAAAGTATGAACATAAAGGCGTTGTGCGCCAAGTATATGTTCAAGTGTTCACTTGAGGACAAGCCAGAACTCTGGGATATGATGTGTAGTGAGTCTAATGTCAATGTGGATGCGCCGCCGTTTTTTGTTATCCAGGGTACGCACGATTCATTGGTGTGGGAGGAAACGGCGAGCGGCTTTGTTGATGCGCTGCGGGAAGTGTCGGCTAATCCTGTGGCCTATGCGCAAGTTGTTGGCGGCCAGCATGCTTTTGATATTTTTCACTGTGTGAGAGCGGATAATGCAGTAAATGCCAGTGCGGATTTTCTCGAGTGGTGCTATGCAAAAAAATCCCGTGCTTGAGAAAGTCGCAATAAGCTTACGCTTGGGCGGGTTGTTTTGTGCCTGTGACCTATAGATACCTATCGACATTCTCCTGCTACATCCTTGTATCAATAATTAAAAAGCGTGCTTTAACTGCTGGCTAGAATAAGTCTCCCTGGTTTGATTGTCTTTTTTCCGTTGTTTTTTTACTATTGTTTTTCTTCGCAACCGCTGTGCTCTTGACGCCAGCTCTTTTTTTCAATGCCACCTCTTTGTTACTCGCCACAGCTTTTAACGGAGTGGTTTTCTTTTTTGCGGCAGGCTTCTTTTTACTGGCTTTCACAGGCGTTGCTTTTTTAGCAGCGAATTTTTTTTTGGCGGGTTGCTTTTTACTGGGGGCTATTTTGGGTTTTTTTGTTGATTTTTTACGGCCGTATTTTTTTTCTGCGGCCTCTTTTAGCTCGTCAAAGGATTCCACGATGCACTGTTTATAAAACTCGGGGTCTGGCATGGCGGTGCGACAGGCGAGTGAGGAAATCGATACCTTGCCATTCATACTGAAAACGGCGTGAAACAGGCCGCCACCTGGCGTCAGCAGGCCGAGACAGTAATACTCAACCAGTTTTGCACCGGCTGAGAATAGTGGGAAGGGAGGCCCCATCACATTGGTAATGACACTGCAGGTACCCATAGGCAGGCTGTTAGTTATTTTATGATCGATGTACCAGTTGGCCACTGATTTTGCCAGCCAGGGGTTGAACACGCCAGCTATCTTGATCGGGTCTGCCAGCGGCGTATCGATGAGCTTCTTGGCATCGGTAAGGCTGTTGCCAATAGCCTGCAGGCGCTCGATCGGGTCTTCAATGTCAGTGTGGATCAGGCTCATCATGGCGCTGACCTGATTATTATCCTCGGTCACTGTTTTGCGGGTGCGGGTGTTAACCGGCATGCTGCTGGCCAGAGATACTTCGGGCAGCTCACCGTGATGGCCGAGGTATTTACGCAATGCACCGGAGACAACGGCTACCGCTACGTCATTGATCGTAGTGTCTGTCATATGACGGATAGCTTTAAAATCATCCAGACTGAATGATGCGGCGTCGAACACCCGGTGGGGGCTTATTGGTTCATCAAAGCGGGTTTTTGGTGCGTCCAATGGAAAGGCGGGTAGCTCGTCCTTGCGAATACGAGAGATGGTGGACAGCAAGTCGCCAGCCACATTTACCGCACCCTTGGCCATTGATAGAGTAGATGTCAGATTGTTAAGCGTGGCCTTGCGTAGCATCTCGGCGGTAGATAAATTGGCGGGCGCAAATGCCTGCTCAGCGGCGGTGATTTCATCAGTGCTGGTATTTTGTTCCTGCTCGGGCTCGGGGTTGGCTTCCAGGTCGTGCAGAGCGGCCATGAAGGACTGGCTGCCGGCACCGTCGATCAGCGAATGATGCATCTTGGTGTAAATAGCAAAGGCTCCCTCGGGGAGGCCGTGTATATTATGCAGGCCTTCAATGATATAGCACTCCCAAAGAGGGCGGCTCATATCCAGCGGCCTGGCATGCAGGCGTGCAACCTGGATGCAAAGCTGGCGCCAGTCACCCGGGCTGGGCAGAGCTATATGACGCAGGTGAAATTCAACATCGAAATTGTCATCAATAACCCAGTAGGGTTTATCCAGCCCCATTGGGACTTCAACCAGGCGAGTACGAAATACCGGTAAATCTTTCAAGCGTTGTTCAACGTTGGCCATTACCTGCTTGAAACGAACAAATCCGTCGGGGGAGGTTGATGGGTCGTAAATACCGAAGCCGCCGATATGTTGGGGGGTGTTCGGGTGTTCCAGATTAATAAATGCCGAGTCCAGTATGCCAAGTTGCTTCATGCCAATATCCTGTTGATGGTGATCCAGTCCAATAGTCGCGCTGAATGTTGCTGGGAAAAACCCCAACAACATTATTGTACAGAACTTGATGACTTAAGTTAAATTTTAAATCCTGACAATGGCTGATTCGGGGTTGGAATGGTTTGTATAGTATTTCGATAGGATAAAGGTGTTAGGCTATATATAGTATCATCGCCATGATAAAGTCCTATAAGTTGTGTTGATGGGAGAGAAGTGCCGATGTTAAAGTCCAAAAAATTAGAGCAGCAACAAGCCTTACTTGATAATGCGTCAAGTTACGATGAGTGGCGAGAAGCCGCTGAGGTCTATGATGTTATGTCGGGTGAGTCGCGATGGCGACAAACCGAGCAGACTTTGCTCTATGATCATACGCAAATCCGCCAACGCCTGGATAAGCTGCGTAATTATCGCGCCAAAAAGGATAATGCCGGGCTTTTGTTTACCTTAAACGAAGGTGTTCACGGCAATATGGGCGGGATGGGTAAGACAGCGCTCTATACCCGCTCCAAATTGGGCACCAAACACCTGATCGAAGATTATGTCAACGAAATAGCCGAGTCCTTGCAGGATATCGCCAGCCTGAGTGATGCTGAAGTCAGTTTCGAGGAGAAATATGATTTCTTCCATCGCGCCAGTCTCTGCTACGGTCGCTCGGCTTTAATGCTGAGTGGCGGCGGTTCTTTGGGCCATTTTCATATTGGTGTGCTGAAGGCGCTGATGGAGCAGGACTTGGTGCCATCTGTGCTGTCGGGAGCCAGTGCGGGGTCCGTGGTTTCGGCGATCTTTGGTACGCGTACCAAGCCGCAAATGCTGGAATTTTTACGACCAGAGAATCTGGTTACCGAAGCCAAGGAAGAAGCCAGCTGGTTTAATCGGATGTTTCATGGGGAGACATCCCAGATTGATGTGAGGGATGTGGAGCAGATGGTTGTTCGCTTGATTCCCGACCTGACGTTTCAGGAGGCGTTTGAGTTGACCGGGTATAACATCAATATATCCGTAGCGCCGGCAGAATTACACCAGACCTCTCGTTTGTTGAATGCGATTACATCCCCCAATGTGTTTATTCGCAAAGCTGTTATGGCGTCCTGCGCGATACCCGGCGTTTTCCCGGCGGTGATGCTGGAGGCAAAGAATATTCGAGGTGAGCGGCAGCCCTACCTGCCTACCCGAAAGTGGGTCGATGGTTCCTTCAGTGATGATTTACCCGCCAAGCGCTTGGCTCGGCTCTATGGTGTGAATCACTATATTGGCAGCTTGATTAATCCGATTGTGATGTTTACCAATGAAGATGCGTTGGAAAGTGGTGGTATAGGTGATATGGCTCGTAAGCTGGGACATAAGAGCATCTCTGTCTGGATCCGTGGCATGGATAACATGGCGCAAAAATACGGAAAAAACTGGCCGCGGGTGAAATTATTTACCAATATGGCGCAGTCGGTTTTCCTGCAAAATTATCAGGCCGATGTGGCTATTTTTCCTGATTTTAAAAATTTCAACATGCGTAAAATTATAAGTCAGCTGACGGTAGATGAGTTGATGGTATTGGTTCGCCAGGGCGAACAGGCCACCTGGCGTAAAATGGATATGATTCGTACCTGCTCTCAAATTAGCAAGGTGCTGGATGAGATTTTACTGCGCTATGATGATAAGGAGCTGCATCGACTGTCGCGGCGAAAGCAGCTGGCATGACAGGAGATGATTTCGAAAGAGCGTGACCGTTCTAGCCGAAAGGAACGATGATATTGACTTGCCCGCCGCGGATGTCTGCGCCTTCTTTTTCGTCAAAGAGCAGTTGGGCATTGTAACGGACTTTGTTTTTATCGCTGCGCTGGAACCAGTTACCAATAGTTTCTTTAACGGCATGTCCCATATCAACGGCGTTGTTGAACGCAGGGATGCTTAGATCGAGAGGGGTGGCCGGCGCTATTACTACGTTATGCTGCGCCAGGGTTTCGACCCGATCCTGAATGATGACTTCCCTTGTTGGCTGCGGAGTTCTTACCACCTTGGCCATGTTAGCCTGCCCGGGCATCGCATCGTGTTGATGATGCGGTACCAGCTCCAGGTAAGCGCAGAGGAGAGCGAAGCTTAATGTCAGTGTCAGCAATGAGCGCATAATTGTGCAATTAACCCTTGTTCAGAGACTCAACACTAGGTTTAAAAATAAGCAATTGCAAGCAAAATCAAACAAAAACAAGAATAAAATCAACAAGTTGCCATTAAATTGACAATCTTCCCCAGCCAGCTTTCACGGCTGTCAATCTGTCAGAAATTTGAACCCGAATGGGTAAAAAATCGCTTTGCTCGCCACCGAGCGGGTTATTTTTAAGTGATTCTGTGGGCTGGTCAGCAAAAGTCCTGTTGTCTTCACCACGGTGCTGCCTGAGCGTCTATAGTGGGTTTTTATCCCCTAGCTATCGAGGGCTAATGGTAGCCATCAACGTTTTTGTCAGTTTTATCTTCAGCCTAAGAGGGGCGGTACTGGCCCTGCTTGCCTGTTTGATATTCATCGACACCCCGCCTGCCGCATTACAGCTGCTCGATCGTTGGGTGTTAAAAGCCGGGGTGCAGTTGGCTCTGCCCCGCACCGCTTTGGTGGAAACCGCGTTGATTCAGTTACCCGCCGATGAGATGGAGCGATTGCAGTCAGACCCGGTCAGTGCCGAGGCGGTGATGGAATTATTGACAGCGTTTCAGCGCGAATCCGACGTCACCCTGGGTGTTGTTCTGGAGCAACTGCCCCGAACGCAGCTGCTACAATCCGAGCACTTGCTGCAATCCCGGTTTTCGCAGCAATCCCAGCGTTTTTTACAGCAGCGTGACCGTGCTATCGAGCGCCTTCAGCATGATTCCGTGTTATTGATGGTTCCTGCCCAGGACATCGCTCACTCCAGCCGTTCGCAGCCGGTAACTGTGGCGCCGATGGCCGCTGAAGATTGGTACGCACGGTTACCGAAAAACCTTCAGCCTGCGCTGGCGACAAGAACCGGGGTGAAGGTCGCCGGGGTGAAGGTCGATAATACCGCAGCGCTTTCTGTGTGGCCGCTCACTGAGAATAAAAAGACACTCCAATATCCCCTGCTTGTTGCCTCGGGAGACAGCACTGATGCCAGCGTGGCACTGGTTCTTTTTCAGCACATGCTTGGTGTAGATTCTGTGCAGTGGCTGCAGCGTCGAGAATTACTTCTGGGCGATAAGTTATTGCCGGCCAGTGTCGATGGCAGCATCGTGCCTTTCTATAGTGTTCACAGTGGCGTGAAAGCGCCGCTGAATATTCTTTCCTTGCGTCAGGCATTGCACTCACCTCCTGACAAACCGATTGTTTTGTTGGGGGGGGAAGGGGACGCGAGGGTAATGGAATTGGCTAATGTACTGGTCAGTTTGCAGCAGGGAGCATACTTGTATTCGCCCTATTGGTTCTATGGGGCTGAAAAAATGCTGCTGTTGTTGTTGGCGGTTTTTTTATTGTTTATGGCGCCTCGCTTAAGTGGCACGGTGCTGATGCTGGTGAGTTTGCTGGCTGTGGTACTGATGTTGGCAGCGCAACTGGGTTGGTTGGTGACACAGCGGCAATGGTTGCCTTTTGGTGTCAGTATTGAATTTCTTATCGTCGGAACTTTACTAATGTTAGTCTGGTCAGCGCGGCAGCGACAGTGGCTTGCACTGGCAATGGATTGCCATCATAGCCACTACCGGTTGGCGCAGCAGTGGCTTCAGCAGGACCGCTTAAAGGAGGCGCTGGATGCTATTGAAAAATGCCAGACGACAGAGCCGGTATTGACCCTGGCTTATGACGTTGCCGCCAGACAGGAGGGCAAGCGACAATATGAAGCTGCCGCGGCGACCTACCGGATGATTGTTAGCCGCAAGCGTAATTTTAAAGATGCGGCGAAGCGGGAACAGGCTTTGCTATCACTGAAAACAACTAACAGCCAGACATCATCGCTCGATGTGACGCATACGCTGGTGATGCCTGATGCGAGTGTCAATCAACCGATTCTCGGTCGCTATGAAATTGAGCGGGAATTAGGTCGAGGGGCAATGGGGGTGGTCTATCTTGGCCATGATCCAAAAATCAGTCGTCGCGTTGCGATTAAAACACTTAATTACAAACAGTTTAATGCCGGCCAGCTGAAGAGTTTGAAGGAGCGTTTTTTTCGGGAGGCGGAAGCGGCGGGAAGATTGCAACACCCCAATATTATAACCGTGTACGATGTTGGTGAAGAAGCGGATTTGGCGTTTATCGCCATGGACTTCGTGGAGGGGGAGAGCCTCAGTGAATACATTGTGAGTGATAGCTTGCTGGCCGTGAATACGGTATACGACGTTGTTGCGCAGGTAGCCGAGGCACTGTCTTATGCGCATCAACAAAATATTGTTCACCGTGACATCAAGCCTGGCAATATTATTTACAATAGCGAAACCGGGCAGGCAAAGGTGGCAGACTTTGGTATTGCCCGAATAACCGATGATTCAAAAACCAAGACCGGTGATATTCTTGGCAGTCCAATTTACATGTCACCGGAACAGCTCAAAGGAATTAAAGTCACAGGTGCAAGTGATATATACAGTCTTGGTGTTACCCTGTACCAGTTGTTGACTGGCGAAGTACCTTTTAATGGCGATAGTATAGCCAATCTTGCCTATCAGATTCTTAACAGAAAGTATAAAAGTGTGCGTGATATTCGTGCCAGTTTACCCGCCAGCGCTGTTCGTATTATTAATAAAGCGATGCAGAAAGACCCGGCTAAACGTTATACCAATGCTGCCGATATGGCCGAGGCTTTGCGTAAAAGCCTGGCCAGGGATTTCTAGATGAGTTTCCAGCTTTATGGTGAGACCGATGTGGGCTGCGTGCGCGAGGTCAATGAAGATACTATTGCCTGCTGTGATTGGCATGATAAAAATTTCGCGTTGGCAATTGTTGCCGATGGTATGGGCGGTTATCACGGCGGTGATATTGCCAGCCAGCAGGCGATGACGTCGGTGAAGGCAATCTGTCTGGAAGCGCTGGAGGCGATGAAGACGTTGAACGCTACCCAGGCTGAGGCCTTATTGCTCGAAGCGGGTGCCGAAGCCAATAACGCAATATTCCAGCAGCGGCTTCAGGATAAGGCGCTGTCGCGCATGGGCACGACGCTGGTTGTTGCGTTGGCCTATGACAATAAGCTGAGTGTTATGCATGCCGGTGATTCGCGCTGTTATCGAGTAGCCGCAATGGAATTGCAGCCATTAACTCACGATCACAGCATGGTGCAACAGATGCTGGATGAGGGCGTGATTAATGAGCAGGATGTAGACAATGTTCCGTTCCGGAATATGTTAACCAAGGCTG
This sequence comes from Spongiibacteraceae bacterium, assembly GCA_030621845.1. Lineage (GTDB taxonomy): Bacteria > Pseudomonadota > Gammaproteobacteria > Pseudomonadales > Dasaniaceae > JAUXHA01. The sequence goes on along the minus strand of JAUXHA010000075.1, from coordinate 255 downwards.
TTGGTATTGAAGCGTTTATAGACTACACCCTGAATACCTTCACCATACATCCTGGCGAGCAGTTTTTATTGTGCTCTGATGGTTTGTTTAATGCGCTGGATGAGGCGCTGATACACAATATTGTGCAGAATAATGATGATATTGAACAACAGGTTCACAGTTTGATAAAACAGAGCCTGTTAAAAAAAGCGAGTGATAATGTCTCCGCTATACTGGTAAAAAACTGATTAAACGGAGAAGAAAACCATGCCAAGC
>JAUXHA010000142.1 GCA_030621845.1 Spongiibacteraceae bacterium | reverse complement strand
CTATTCGCTGCCCCTTCCACGGCTGGCAATTTGATGGCAAGGGTGCCTGCACCCATATTCCCTATGCTAACAAAATCCCGGAACGCGCTAAAACTGCCCTCAAGAGCTGGCCTCTCTGTGAAAAAAACGGCTTTATTGCTCTCTGGTACGATGAAGAAAATGGCTCGCCTAACTGGGAGTTAGCCGATATTCCCGAATGGGGCCCTGATGCATGGGGCGATTGGGAGTTTAACCGTAAACGTATTCGCACCCAGGGCCGCGAAGTGATTGAGAATATTGTTGACGTAGGGCACTTTCCTTCTGTACATGGCGGTGTTGCCACGCAGTTTGATAATATTTTCACGCCTTATTCAGTGAGCCAGGAGTCCCGTATTTCACAAAGCCCTGACGCTGACTTTATCCAGCCTTCCTTTGTTGATTTAGATATTGCGGCGCTAAGAGAGCAGCAACTGGATAACAAATCACAGAGCTGGGGCATCGCCACCTACCATGGCCCCAGTATTATGTATTTTTACACCCACTCAGAAAATACTGACTTTGCCTATAAGAGTTGGTGGATAAACTACCACACCCCGATCAATGATGAAGAGGTGGAATTAACCTCTGGCATCATTGTTGCCAGTATGACCGATGAACCGTTGCCGGAAGAATTCAAACAGATGTATCCCATTACTGCCATTGCCGCGTTTGGGCAGGATGTAGAGGTATGGAAAACAAAAAAATATCAACCCAACCCCATTCTCTGTGATGGTGACGGTCCGATCAATAAATTGCGTAAATGGTATAACCGTTTTTACCTGCCTCGTTCAGAGGAAGCCTGGGAAGAACCCGCAACGGTAATTTCAAGCATTCGAGACAAGGATGATGTTGAATAACGGATAAGCTGAATCCATCCTCGATGTCATGGGCCCATTATCTTGCGAGCAAGAGCGAGGCCCTTCAATCCACCGAGTTGAATGGCCGTCAACAGGCCACCGACCATCGCCCCCATCACACCACAGGTCATAATATCCTGACCGGTAAGATAAAGACCGGGGATGGTCGTTTTTGGTTTCAGCCAGTCCTGCTCGAAGCGCTGGGGAGTATGGTCGATACCATAAATTTCACCGTTTTTATAACGACAAAAGAAATCGGTCGACAAGGAGGTCGACAGTTCATAATAATCGATCTTGCCTTTTAAATGCGGTAGCTTTTCATATAACGTTGCTAACAAGCGCTGTGACAAGTGCTCCTTTAATGCCTCGTAATCATCACCCCGCTTTCCCCAGGGTTTATCGGCCCATTGAGAAAACCAGTGATGAGGCCCAGGAGCCACAATCTCAATGGTTGCACGGCCCGGATAGCGATGATTAAAACTTGGGTCTTTGGCAGAAGGAAAAGAAATATAAACCAGGGGGAATTCAGCCTCTGTATCGCCATCAAAGGTGGCGAGATCACGCTCATAATGTTCACTGGGATAAATCCATAAATTAGTTTTAGGTAACTCAAGTGCCTCGGCAGTCTGCTGCAAGCCGATATACAGACAGATACTCGCCATCGATGGCCTTACTTGCTGTAACTGCTGTAAATACGTTGCACGCTGTGGAACGCTGTCATCAAGTAGCTCGGTAAAGGTGTTGAATACCCCTGCATTACTGATCACCACAGGCGCCAGAATTTCATCACCATTGACCATTCGAACGCCGCACACAGCTTTGTTCCTGAGCAGGATTTTCTCCACCGCTGCATAAGTAAACACATCACCGCCAGCGCATTGAATTGTTGGGATAATCGTCTCTGCCATTCTGGAAGCACCACCGACGGGATAATAAGCGCCGTGCATATAATGCTGCGCAATCATACTGTGAATAATAAAACTCGACTCAGCCGGAGGAAGGCCGCAATCACCCCACTGCCCGGTCAATACAGCAATCAATTGCTGGTTGTCGGTAATACCCTCAAGAACACGACGAGTGGTTTGATTGAAAAAGGGCGGAGGTTTTTTCTTTGCCAGTAAACGGCTCGCCCAGGCCGGTAATAACTTACCCAGCGTGTACAGGCGGGTACTGTCTTTCACCGCATTCATATAACGCAGGTAAGTGTTAATGGCTTGTTCTTCAGCGGGAAAAGCCGTAATTAAAGCCTCACGGTAAGCCGACTTACCCGCCACCAGGTCATAACATTGTCGACCATGATAGATCCGGTCAAAACGCTCGTCCATCGGTTCCCATTGCAGGCTGCCATCACTGACGTAATCAAACAGGCGGCGCCCCATACTGCGAGGACTGCCCATGTCACCGATGTAATGAACACCAACATCCCATTCATAGCCATTGCGCTGATAACTGTGAGTGAAGCCGCCCGCGGTATAATGTTGTTCTAATACACAGACTTTTTTCCCCATCTTTGACAGGCAAGCGGCGGCAGTGAGCCCGCCAATACCTGAACCGACAATCACCACGTCATAGGGGCCATCGAGTCGATTGGCTCGGTAGCGACGTCCCATTCTTATACTAGCTGCAGTATTATTCACCTGATGATCCTGGCTGGATGCTGTCTTAAATGCAACTGAGTTTACAGCGCCGCTGTCATGAGCACACTATTTATAATTAATAGGTATTTAGTCATTTAAAAGTATGATTTGCGGTAATGTATTAAAGGCGATAGGCTTAACCAGGCTAGATTAAATCATTACCAGCAAGGACCCACATGTCAATAGCTCCGGATAAGTTAGCCCGCATCGATCTTAATCTGTTAGTGACCCTGCAAGTATTACTAGAGGAACGCAACGTCACCCGTTCTGCAGAACGTCTTTTTATTACCCAACCTGCAATGAGCCGAACCCTGTCGCGACTGCGTGATTTATTCGACGACCCGCTGTTTACCCGTGCTGCCCGAGGGCTTATCCCTACGCCAAGAGCCGAAGAGCTGGAGCAATTACTCCCTGATCTGCTCAACGCTGTATCTAACCTGGTGACACGCCATGAGTTTGATCCGGCTACCTTTTCCTACACCTTTCGAATCGCGGTAGTAGAACAGTTCGGACAAAGTCTGTTTGGCCCTTTGCTGGCGCAATTGCAAAAAGAGGCACCCCATATCGTCATTCAGGCAGTTGATTACACTGAAGGCAGCGAAGAATTATTGGCCAGGGGCAATATCGATTTTGCCATTGCTCCGGAAAACCCCGAGGAGGTCGATATTGATTTCCTGCCGTTATTATCCAGCGAACCTATTATCATCGCTCGCAACAAACATCCGCTGGCAGGAAAAAAGAAACTCAAGCTAAAGGAAGTGTTAGCCTACCCCTATGTTAGCTGCTTTCCCGTTGATGCAATCAAATCGATTCCTGTCTTTGACAGCATGTTGTCCGAACTCGATCAACAACGAGAATGTTTTTTTCATACCAGTAATTTATTAACTGCGCTGCAGGTTATACAAAGCTCTGATGGCTTACTTGCGGGGCCGGCATTTATTCTCAATAGCGATCTACTGGCTAAAAAATTCGTCCAACTGGAATTACCTAAAGAGCTACGAGGCATGAAAAAGATTATCGGCCTGGCACAGCATCGCCGCACCTTGACCAGCCCTGCCCATCAATGGCTAACGGAAAAAATAGCGTCCATTACCGCTGAGTATTGGCAAGTTAATACACGAAAAAAATAAACAAAATAAGTTTTAACCAGAGATTAGATCAGTTGATAAAATTCAAGTCTGTTAGCCATCGGCTTATTTTTTGGGTGTTAGGCGCCAGTGCCAGCCTGTTCTTGCTGACATCGTATTATGAATACGCTACCGCAGAAAAATTCCTCCGTGATCAAATAAAAAGTAAAGCTGAACTTGCCAAACTAAACATCATTAACCGCATTGATAACTTGCTACAAAATGTCAGCGAAAGCGCCGGCACTGTCGCCGCGGTATTACCATTAACCTACCAGGATCAGCAGGGCATTCATAAACTGCTTGGCAGTGTGGTAATGGCACAAGAACACGTCTACGGTATGGCGGTGGCACTGGAGCCTGAATGGAGTATGGGTAACCTCCGTGGTTTTGCCCCATATTATTATAAAAGGAAAGGCAAGCTTGAGCATGCAGATCTAAGCACCGATGCCTATGATTACCGCTCACAGCCATGGTATACCGTGGCGGTAAAACAAGGTCATGAAGTTTGGTCTGAGCCCTATAACGATGACGGCGGTGGTAATATCGCCATGGTGACCTATTCATTGCCTATATTTGCCAGAATAGAATCCGGATGGCAACTGGTCGGTGTAACCACGGCTGATATTGCCCTGAGCAGCCTTGCCAAACTCGTCAATAAATTATCTATCGGGGAAAACGGTTTTGCTTACCTGGTGACACGAAAAGGAACCATTATTACCCATTCCAATCCCGAATTAGTGATGTCTAACATCACTAATATGACCGCCGATGACGACACCTACCAGCGCTTGCAACCCGTTTTACAAGGCATGCTCAAGGGTGAAGCCGGAACAGTACAAGTCCCCTGCCGCGACAACCTTTCCGGCGGTGGTTGCTGGGTATCATACCAACCGATAAAAGGCACTGACTGGTTAGTTGCTGTCTCAATTCCAATGAATGAAATCTCCAGCAGTCTGGATCAATACAGAATTAAAAGCCTCAAGAATACCGGCATCGGTTTACTGTTACTTACTGTCATTATTGTACTCATATCCAGACGCGTCACCATTCCATTACTTGCGCTGACGGAGTCAAGCAGGAAACTCGCTAGTGGTGACCTGAACACAGCCATTCCAGACTATGGCTTAGCCGATGAAGTGGGCACACTGGCACGACAATTCCAGCGTATGCAGAGCGAGCTGAAAGACTACATCCACAAGTTAAATCAAGCCACAGCCATGCGCGAACGGCTGGAAGGTGAGCTCGGCGCCGCCCATGAAATCCAGATGCAGATGCTACCCAATCACGGAAGCTCGCATATCGAGCGCGGACAATGGCAACTGAGTGCGAAATTAATACCGGCAAAATCCGTAGGGGGCGATTTTTATCATTATCAGTCAATTAGTGATGACGAGGTTTTCTTTGCGATAGGTGATGTTTCCGACAAAGGCGTAGCTGCGGCACTGTTTATGGCAAAAACCCAAACCTTGCTGCGGCAATTATGCACATCAACCGGCTCCCTGGAAGAATTACTCGCGCTGATCAATCAGCAATTATGCATTGATAATGACAGTTGTATGTTTGTAACCGTAATCTGTGGCATTGTTAATACCAGCAGCGGTCAGATCAAACTGGCCAGCGCAGGACATAATCCGCCGCTACTAAAGGCCGGGGGTTGTGAAGGCCTTATCATGGATAACGGCCCAGCTTTGGGTTTTTTTGAACAGGCCACTTTCATC
>JAUXHA010000165.1 GCA_030621845.1 Spongiibacteraceae bacterium | reverse complement strand
GGAGTATTTTGCCTGTCGCAGCACCTGTGGTGTGTTCGACCTGTCAGCGATGGTGAAGCACCGTATTAGCGGTCCCGATGCCCTCGCCTACCTGAACCGCCTGATACCTGCGTGATTGTGCCGAAATCCATGGCTTTAGCCTTTCGGGATTTTTGATTCGGGGATGATGGTTTGGGGGTGGAGACTATTGAGCGGGCAAAGGTGATGGGGCAGCGGGGGTTTCTGTTGGGGGCGCGGCGGTGTCCACTGGCTTTTGGAAGTTGATTTTTTCCAGTACGATTTCTATCTTTAAGCCGTTCTTCTTGTGTTTTAGGAAGCGTACCGGGAAATAGTGCAACGACGGAGCGACCCAGGTCCAGCTCTGGTCCTTGTCGTCATCCAGGCGTTTTATTTTAACGGTCTTAACAATGCCTAGCGGTAACTCCAGGGTTTCTTCAGCCACTTTTTTAAACTGAAAATGCTTAATCCGCCCGCGAAGCACCACCGGATAATCAAATTGGGTTTTTCCGCGCATCAAATCAAGCGACATTAATAACTGTACCGTTAAACCGTCCAGGGTGCCCTCCGGTATGGCGATATCCCAATGCTCACCGGCACCAATATTTTTTGCCCGCCGCTGCTCCCAATCAAAAATAATATGCGCATTGTCGTCATCATCACCGCCCTTGCGACGGGACTCAAACTCACTCACCACAAGATGGTTATCGATAAAACGCCAGTGACTACGTTGCCGTGATTTGGCCGGAGCAAAGGTAGCAACCAGGCCAACCGCCTCGGATTTTTGCTGGTAAAGATACTCGCCCTGCTCATTTCTGGACAGGGAAAACACCACCTTTGCGGTCTTTATACCATTGAGGGTAACACTGTATCGTGCGGTGAACTCGGGGTAGACCGCTGCCGCAAGCAGTGGCCTTGCCACCATAACAAGCAGGCAAGCGATGATGGCGGCGCATACTCTGGGCATCAGTCTTTACCTGCGCTTAGCGGGTTTTAAAAACATAGTCCCACAACGGCGAGCTAACACCAAAGTGACCATCAGGCTTGGAAAAATGATGTTGCAGATGATAGCGCCGCAGGTAGCTACCGATAGCACCCTTCATCCTAAAGTGATGGGTGGCGTAATGGATGTAATCGTAGATCAAATAGCCGACCACAAAAAAAGCCAGAAAGGGTTGTAGCCAGGGCGAGGGGATAATCAAACTGAAGAAATACCAGAGTAGCGCCATAATAAGAATGGCCGGCGCGGGGGGCATGACCAGGCGGGTTTTATCCTGGGGAGCATCGTGGTGAAGGCCGTGAAACATAAACACAAACCACTTGCCAAACTTGCTTTTGGCCTGCCAGTGAAAAACCACACGGTGAAGTAAATATTCGGTCAGGGTCCAGCTAAGCAAGGCCAGCAGCCCAATACCCAGCACCGGCAATAGCGCAAGCTGGTCGATAAAAAAGCTGCGATAAAGCAGTACCAGCACCACAGGAACCCAGAGCAATAGCGGCACAACGGGGTGCACATGGCTCAGTGACTCCATAAAATCGTTTTTGAATAATCGAATACTTTGCTCAGGTTTTTCGCTCATGACCAGCCCTCTCTAACACCGCTGCATGTAAGGCAGATGGGGTATTTTACTCCAATTTCAAGGGGCTTGATAGCCTGAGTCTTTTCCAATAGGGGTGAGCCTGCTATGACCGAGCCGGTTTGCGGACTTTTTGCCAGCGACGCTTGGAACAGAACCAATCGCCGGGATTGGCGCGGATCCACTCCTCAAAATATTCATTAATGCGGGTCGTCATCTGTATCGCCTGATCCTGGGCACTGGCATCGGGGTCAGTCGGCCGGATAGACGGGTGGAAGGTAACACGGTAACTTGCCGCCGCTTTGCGCTCAATCTGGATAGGAATCAACTCGCAATGCTTGCTCAAGGCAAGCCTGGCCGGTACCAGGGTTGTGTTTTTATCCATACCAAAAAACGGCAGCGGCACACCCGAGTCCACACGCTGGTCAATCACCAGGCCAATCGAGCCCTTTTTCAACTGCCGCAACATGCCCCGCATACTTTCATCCCTGGCTAGCAGGCCACAATTCAAGTTGGTCCTGAATTTGCTCATCAGCCGATCCAGCCAGGGATTGGCCAGCGGTGAATAGACTACGGCAATATCAATACCCTGCTGGGCAACGGCCCCGGCTGCCAGCTCCCAATTGGCATAATGGGCGGTAACAAACACCGCCGGCGTAGCGGGATTGCGAAACACCTCACTGTCCCCGAGGATCTCAACCTCCAGCCGATTATTACAAATATTGGTCAAATGAAGGTACTCCGCTAACACCCTGCCCGCATTAGCCCAGGCCCCTTGCACTAACTGCTGTATTTCTTCTGCGGATTTCTGCGGAAAAGCCGTTTTAAAATTAAGTTTAAACGCCTTGTTTTTTTTCAGCTTTGGTCCAATCCGGATAAGGAGTTTGCTACACAGGTTCGAGGCAAGCCGCACCGGAATCAGCCAAAACAGTATTAATAATACGCCAATCACCAGCGTCTCAAGCAGCCAGATAGCGTGCTGGACCAACGGCCAGCCTTCCAGTTGATCACGGAACTTGTTCCCGAGGATAAATTTGGCCATGACTACTCGTGTACTTGTAGGCTATCGAAATGACGACAGCGGAGCGTAAAATCGAGAATATACACGTTTCTGGCAAAACACGACAGCCCCCTGACAGGGTATTGGCTGCTTTAAAACGAAAGAGGCCGCCAATTGGCGGCCTCTTTCTATTAAGAATACAGGCTTTATAAACCCTGCAAGGTCTTTTGCGCCTCATCCTTACCCGGATACGCCTTGTCATCCGCCACCGCCAGGGTCAGTGCCTGTTTTGCTTCCGCGGGCAGATTATTTTTCAAATAAGCCATACCGAGATGATACTGGTAAACACCTTCAATACCGCCGTTATCAACCGCTACCTGTAATAATGCCAGCGCCTGGGGGTAGTTCTCCAACTTGTACTGCACCCAACCGGCGGTATCGAGGAATGCTGGTACCTCCGTCGCACCCAGGTCTGCAGCCAACTCAGCGGCACGCTGTAAATTTTCTCCCGTAAAACGGTAGTCAAGTAACAGGGAAGCCAGATTATTTTTAGCCACAATATTATCTGGCGCCTGGCTCAATAAGCCCTCATATGCAACTATCGCCTTATCAATCTCGCCGCGCTGCTGATACAGTCCAGCTTGCATCATATAAAGACCGATGGTTTGCGGGCTGCGCTTGAGGCCTTCTGCCAACAGTGTATCGATGGCCGCAAAGTTTTTTTGTTGTGCATAAATTGCTAACAGCAAGCGATAAGACGACAAGCGGGAAGGCTCTTCATTAACGATAGCCTTAAGAATAGCTGCCGCCTCATCCAGTTTCTTGTCCCTGATATAGATCATCGCAAGCAGCTCCCTGGCATGAAGATGCTCCGGATTTTTATCAATGTGGGCCTGCAGGTATTTCTGCGCTTTACTTTGTTGCTCCGTGACCATATAGCTGTTGATCAGCCCGGTCAGGGATTCCACAATTCGATCGTCTGCCTGCTGGGATTTTTCCAGCGCGATGATAGCTGATTTGAAATCACGCCTTTCAATATAAATACGCCCCTGCAGGTAATAACCCAATGCAATGGTCTGCTCTTGTTCGATCAACTGGGCAGAAACCGACAAAGCGTCATCCCATGCTTGTTGGCTGGTATAAATACTAACTAACAGCAGTGTCGCCTGAGGATTACCGGGACTTTCTTCTAGCGCTTTTTCCAGTAATTGCTGCGCGGCAGCAAGATTCCCTTGTCCCTTGAGGATGCGACCAGCCCCGATCAGGGAGGGTATATTATTAGGTTGAAGGCTTAGAATTGTCTTATAGCTGTCAAGAGCCAGATCCACTGAACCGAGCCTCTCATTAGCAACAGCCAGCAAC
>JAUXHA010000086.1 GCA_030621845.1 Spongiibacteraceae bacterium | reverse complement strand
CTGTGCTGAGTTATTACCAATTGCAGGGTGTGTTATTTGCGATGGCGTGTTCTCCGGAAGTGATTCGGGACGCCGAGTGGTTCGAGCTTATTTGGCTGGATGATGAGCCACAGTTTGACGAAGAAGACGATGCCCGGGAGTTTTATCGTTTGACGATCAGCCTCGCTGCATCAATTAAGGATGCCGCGCACAGCCAAAGTTTTAATCCTTTCGGTGAGGTTTACTCCAGACGATGGCAGGGTGAACTCGCCCAATGGTGTGATGGCTTTTTACTGGGCCATCAATACCTGGAAGATTTATGGGTGTTGGCGGTTGAGTCGTTAGCAGACCAGGCGATCGCCGACGATATCAATGAGGCGCTGAACCTGGCAACGACCTTTGCCGACCTGGAATATGCCCAGCAACTGAGCTTTGAAGAGGGGGTGGGGCTGGGTGATGAGTTCTTGCCTGAGGCTTACAAGATGCTCTGGCAGGCGTTAAATAACTACGCATTGGTGAAGTCATTGCTGGTTGCCAGTAACAGCCATTTTGACAGTGAGCAACTGTTTCTGGCGCTGGAGCCTGTGCCGAGGGATCAGCCCTGTCCTTGCGGTAGCGGCGAAGTGTTTGAGAAGTGTTGCTTGCATTGATGGAGATAATGCCAAATTTTCACATCTAGTGCCTACTAACGTGGGATTAAACCTGGAAAAGTGATATATATAGGGCAAGTTTCAATGCGTACAAAACAATAACAAAACAGCTCGGCGGTTAAGGAAGATTATGGCCAAAAAATTCAACACAATCAGCGAGCTGGCGGCCGAGATTAGCGCCGAAGTCCAATCCTGTTTACCCACCGAATTCGAGAGGATTGCGGCCAAACAAGCGCTGCAGAAAAAAATTGAAGCGGTGTTGGCGGATGGCGGCTATCAGGATAAGGAAGCTCGAACCCAGCGCGTCACTATTCTGCTCTCGGATATTCGCGGCTTCACCGCCATTGCCGAGACCTATTCGGCAACAACGGTCATGGATATGTTGAACCGTTATTTTTCGGTGATGACCAAAGTGATTATTGAGAACGGTGGTGTCATCGACAAGCTGATGGGTGATTCCATGATGGTGTTGTTTGGTGCGCCGCAAATGCAAGATGACGATGTCGAGCGCGCTATTGCCTGTGCAGTGGGTATGCAGGTGGCGATGTCAGAATTTAATGAACACAATATTGCGCTGGGTTTGCCCTCGCTTTATATCGGCATTGGCCTGAACACCGGTGAGGTCGTTGCCGGCCCATTGGGCTCGGAATATCACTCTGAATACACAGTGATTGGCGATGAAGTTAACCTGGCTTCCCGGATAGAAGCTCAAACCCTGCGCGGGCAAATCCTGATCAGTGAGAATACCTATGATCTGGCCAGGGATTTTGTGCTGGTGAGCAAGCCCAATCGGGTGCAGGTAAAGGGCAAGAGGGAGCCGGTCAGCCTGTTTGAGTTAATGGGTACCACCAAGCCCCGGTCGATGATTGTGCCCCGCCGCGAAACGCGTAATAGCCCGAGAGTCGAGGTACATATGCCCTGTTATTTCCAGCGCGTAGAGGGCAAGCGGGTGATTTCTAATCAGTATCAGGCAGAGGTGATGGACGTTGGTTATAATGGCCTGTTAATTACCACGCCGGTACCGTTGGTGCCCAATACTGAAATCAAGATTGAAATGTCCTTGCAGCTACTGGGTACGCAAACCACGGATATTTACGCCAGGGTTGTCAATGCCGAGAGGGAGGGGGATAACTTCCAGTGCAGCCTGGAATTCACCTCTATTGATATGGCCGGGCAGCAGACGATCAAGCAGTTTGTGGATAATATGGTTTACCAGGCGGGATAATCCCAAGCGTGCGGTTGTATTTTATTGGCTAACGCGCTACTTTCCCCAGCATGGAATCCAGCGAACCGCCCTCACTCGGTACTCAAATTTTTGAACTCCAGACGCGTCACCGTTCACTGGATGTAGAAATTGCCGACTTGCACCTGAATCCTTATCTGGATCAGCTACAACTACAACGATTAAAAAAACAAAAATTGCGATTAAAAGAAAACATTCAGCATCTGAAGAACCTGTTAATTCCCGATCTGGACGCTTGAAGCCGGTCCCCGATAATCATTTTGAAAAACAGGCAGCTATCAGCTTGGAAGGACATCATCGCTCGTTTGGCCGCAGCAAGGGTGCTGTGTCGGAATGAATAAATGTTGCAGCCTGGATTAAAATATAGCCTATACTTGATTAAGCTCGGCAGTGACCGGGTAGTAATAACGACAGAGCAATAATAATTAAATAATTACGGGGGAGATAGAGCCATGACTTTACTGGTAAAGCCTAAAGTATTACCGCTGGCGATTATGCTGGCATCGGGGGTGTTGGCACCGTCAGCGTTTGCGCAGAGCGATGCGCCAACACTGGAAGAAGTGGTGGTGACCGCGCAAAAACGTGAACAATCACTGCAAGATACGCCGATATCCATGGCGGCCTATGGCCGGGAAGCGATCGAAGCGATGGGCTTTAATAGCGCCAAGGATGTGGGGCTGGCTTCACCCAGTTTGCAGACCCCGGCCTTTCCTACTAGTGGCAATAACCTCGCTTTCTTTATTCGCGGCGTGGGTAATGCGGATTCGATTCTGCTGACCAAGGATAATACCGTCGGGGTTTACTATGATGGCGTTTACTCGGGTCGGCATACCGGTATGTTGGCTGACCTGGTCGACCTTGAGCGGATAGAAATACTGCGTGGGCCACAGGGAACCCTGTACGGTCGTAATACTACTGCCGGAGCGATTAATTTTATCTCCGCCAAACCCACCGGTGAGCTGGGTCTTGAGCAAACCTTCTCAGCGGGCAACCAGGGTTACATCAAGTCGCTAACGAATTTGAATTTACCAGATGTGGCCGGACTTAAATCCAAGGTGTCGCTGGTGTATTCAGAGCGAGACGGTTGGGTTGATAATAAGGGGCCGAATAAAATACCCGGCGGTCACTATAAGGATTTTTACGAGGAAGAGAACCAGGGCGCACGTATTGCCCTGCGTTATGATGGCATCGACAGCTTGGTGCTGGATTACTCCTTCGACTATTCCGATATGACCACCACGCCGCCCTATTTTCAATACGGCGGTCCAACCGGTGTTGGCGCCGGTTTTGATGGCAGTGATCTCGTCGCTAGCTACGGCAGTCGCCAGGAAACCACCAAAAGCCCCTTCACGGGCCAGAATTCAGCCTATTACCTGCCGGACACCGACACTACCGTCGCCGGTCATAATTTTACCCTCAGTTTTGAAATCAATGACAACCTCGAGTTCAAGTCGATCACCGGTTATCGCGATCTTGATGACGACCTGTCCCAGAACTTTGCCAATTCCTTTGGCGGCGGTGTTCCTTTCGAAACCCATGTGGAAACTGACTGGGATCAGTTTACCCAGGAATTCCAGCTGGTCGGCAGCCTGGATCGATTCCAGTATGTAGCGGGCCTTTATTACCTGGACGAAAACGGCGACAGTAAAGAAGCGCAGTTTCTTAACCGGCAACTGGTGGATACTACCGGTATCATCGCCTTTGACAGCAACGGCGCTTGTATCTCGGGGAACTTTGGTGACCCACCCCCGGTATGTAATGTGGTGGATCCGTTTTTCTTCCCGGTCTATCTCGGCGAATTTAAGGTTTCCTCAGATGTTGAGTCGGTTTCAGCCTATGGTCAGTCGACCTGGACACCGAATATATTACAGGATCGCCTGGACTTGACTGCCGGCCTTCGCTATACCGATGATGATCGCGAGGCCAAGCGCACCAATGACGGTTTATTGTGGAACAGTTTTCCTCCCGGCCAGAACGGCGAGGATTTGAACCATCTTGATTGGCTTGCCAGTATTGATTATCGCTGGACGGATTCGGTGTCTACTTATTTTAAAGTGTCTACCGGTTTTCGTTCGGGTGGTTCCAGCCCGCGCGCACTGGATTTTTCCCAGACCTTTGATGAGGAGACCATGGTGTCCTACGAGCTGGGGATGAAGTCGGAACTGGCCAATGGCCGGGTGAGGTTGAATGCGGCGTTTTTCCGCATGGATATCGACGACACTATTCTTGACTACCTGCCCGATCCGGTTAACGCCCCCAGCATCACACAAAGCGTGAATGCGGGTGATACTGAAATTTACGGTGCTGAAGTGGATGTGCTGGCAGCGGTAACGGATTACCTCACGGTGGGCGTTAACTATGCCTGGCTGGATTATGATTTCACCGGAGTTAATTTTCCCGATGGTACAAATCACAGTAATTCTACCGAATTGGTCTGGGCGCCTGAGCATGCTTACAGTATCGTTGCGGATTATAACGTGCCTGTGGGTGAGATCGGCGTGTTAAAAATGCACTTCGACTATGCCTGGCAGGATGACCAGTACTCACTGGCCAATACTGACTTTATTGAAGCGAAAGTAGGCGACTTTGGCTTGCTCAATGGCCGTATCGCCCTGGACGAAGTGGCCTTGGCCGGTGGTATATGGCAATTAGCGGTATGGGCGAAAAACCTGACGGATGAAAACGATGTTAATTACCAAATTGGCACCACCGCAGCGACTTTCTTGCAGCCGCGCACCTACGGTATGGACGTTAAGTTTATCTATTAGATTGCTCTCATTGCGTCTTGCAAAGCCCCGGTAAATACCGGGGCTTTTTTGTTTTAGGGTTAACCCGGGGGCCATTGCAGCTGGCGACCACCCAATAAATGCAAGTGGATATGGAAGACAGTCTGCCCGCCGTGTCTGTTACAATTCATTGCAACGCGGTAACCATCATTGGCCAGCCCTTCATTGGCGGCAATGGTTTTGGCGGTATTGATGATATGGCCGACTAGCTGGTTATCGTCAACAGACACATCATTCAGTGTGGCAATATGCTGGCGAGGGATAATCAGGATATGCGTAGGTGCCTGCGGATTAACATCGCGAAAGGCAACGACCTTGTCATCTTCATAGACAATATCGCTGGGTATGGATTTATCGGCGATTTTGCAAAATAAACAATCCATGGCTGTTCTCACAATTAGTTGAATAATTCCTTAAAGCTTATACTATCTGCCAGCGGTTTTATATCCGCTAGCAATCTGAAGATGTGCGGTTATCAATGGGAGGATTATATGAGTAAGCAATTATTTGACCTGACGGGCAAGGTTGTCCTGGTGACTGGTGGCAGTCGGGGCCTGGGTAAGGCGATCAGTCTGGGTTTGGCGGATGCGGGTGCTGATATTATTGTCGCCAGTCGTAAGCTGGATAATTGCCAGGCCGTGGTTAAGGAGATTGAAGCTAAGGGGAGAAAGGCGCTTGCTGTCGCTGCTCATACCGGCAAGTACGAGGAAATTGATCGGCTGGTTAAGCTAAGTTTCGAGCATTTCGGGCGCGTAGATATTGTGATTAATAATGCCGGAATCAATCCGGCGGCAGGTGCTATAACTGATGTCACGCCGGAAGCTTTCCAGAAAACACTGGAAGTGAATACTTTGGGCCCCTGGTATCTCGCGGCCAAATTGGCACCCGAAATGGCCAGGCAGGGCGGCGGCGTTATTATCAATGTTATATCGGTCTCGGGTTTACGCGGGGCGATGGGGCAGGGGGCTTATGGCGCGAGTAAAGCCGCTTTACAATCGTTAACCCAGACTATGGCCATCGAATGGGCACCACTAAACATCCGGGTCAATGCGATCGCACCGGGTTCATATCACTCGGACTTGATGGATGGTGCTATTGCGGCTATCCCTGAATTTGAGGCCGGCGCCAAAGCGGCGTCCCTGCAAAAGCGAATTGCGAACAGCGAAGAAATCCTTGGCCCCATCCTCTATCTGGCCAGCGATGCATCGGCTTATACCACGGGTTCCACCTTACTGACAGATGGTGGCTACATGTTGGCATGATGAACGGTGACTATAAATTCGATAATAAGGTGCAGTGGTTCTGGCAGTGTAGTTATGGCGACGTGATGAGTGAGTGTTGCATTTGAGTGTTCGCTCAAACAGACGCCAGTCCTGCGTGTCGATCGCCTAAATTTAGTCATCGAGGCTGATGCGAATAAATACCCGCTTGTTAATTTTACCCGTCATGAACGAACCAATATCGACCATCCGCATAGTCCAGCCATACTGTTTGACCAGCGCCGCATGAGCTTCTTTTATGCCTTCTTTGGTTTCAATAATACTGGCTTGCCCGGAAAGATCGGCACCTAAAGGTTTTCCCAACATGGAGCAAGGGGCAACCGTTACATCAGTAAAATTCTTCAGCCGTTTAATTTTTCCGGCATGACCCGCCGAGAAAACATAATAGTGACCTTGATCGAAGGCGAACCACACGGGAGTTTTTACCCGCTCACCATTTTTTTTCCGGGTGCCTAATAAAATATAGTTAGATTGTGTTAAGTGAGGGTGCATGGCATTGACTCGGGTTCAGTTTAGCCAAGTATAATACTTGTGGTAAAAAAATGCCCCCGTTTAAGGAGGCATTAAGAGGGTCTCGAGACGGTTGGAATTTAAATAAGCGATATAACGCAGTAAATCAAACCGGCGACAATCGTCGTCGATAAGACCGCCATAGCAATTTCATTCGCGGTTTCAGTGTTGGTATATTCTTCAATTAACTCAATAAAGTTCGTCATCGTTGCTTCTCCGTTTTGCTATGAACTTGCCTAAAGTATAAGTGAGAATGGCGACGTTAATGATTACAGGGAGCGCGCTGTAAAGTGTGCGCTTATTTTTTCATGGTATCGAGTGATGGGGATAAACTTGTTTAAAAACAGCTAATTAGTAAGGCTTGCTACAGAATTCTTACGGGTTTGTAATGATGAAGAGAAGATTACGCTTTGTTCAGGTTACTGCTTGCTGCTTTTTCCTGCCGCCCATGCGGGCTTTGATGTGTATCAATAATTAAAATCAGGGGATGGTTGTTTGAGCTGCAAACCGGTCACGGTTGATATAGGTCAATGTGATTGTGAGCGACAACAGCGAAGCTACGCGTCGATGTTTACCGTGTTGGAGATTGGAATGAAGAAAATGTATCGTGGAGTGATTGGTGCAATGGCAGTTGCGCTTACGGTGTTACCGGGCCAGGTTTTAGCCTATGAAGAAGGTGATTGGATTTTGCGCGTTGGTGCCGTCACCGTTGATCCTGATGTAGACAGTGATAAAGTTGATGTGTTGGGCCTGGCCACCCTGGATGGTGTGGATGTCGATAGCGATACCCAGCTCAGTCTTATCGGTACTTATATGTTTCATAGTCATTGGGGTGTTGAGTTATTGGCGGCAACACCGTTCAGTCACGATATTACTCTGGATGGCACTTCGCTGGATGCGGGTTCCGCCAAGCAATTACCACCGACCGTGTCGATTCAGTATTACCCGATGAGAGCGGGTTCCAAGGTGCAGCCCTATGTGGGCGCTGGTATTAACTATACCTATTTCTGGGATGAGGACGTAGATGGCGATTTAAATTCTGCCCTGGATGGCATTGCCGGTTTACCACCGGGTACGGTTGATGCTGACCTTGACCTGGACGACTCCTGGGGCTTGGCTTTACAGGCGGGTATTGACTGGGCGATTACTGAGAAGGTGATGCTTAACGCCGGTGTCTGGTGGATTGATATCGATACTGAGGCGAAAATCAGTACTGCGCTGGGTAACACCCATTTTGATGTGGAACTCGATCCATGGGTTTACAATATTGGTTTGGCGTTTAAATTCTAAATACAGACAGCATTAAAAAGCCCGCGTAATGCGGGTCGCTGTCCCGCACAGTGACCAAACCTACCACCCATAGGCAATCCCCGATCCGCAGCGGGCAGCCACCATCGCCTGGATTCAATACTCCGCTAATCAAACCCAAAAAGCATTTTTCATGTTTATTCTTTGATAACCCGCTTCAACTGTGGGCCAATAGCTCGCCAATAGAAAATGTTTCTATCAAGCTGATACCGCGTTGAATTAAATCATTAGCGAGCTTTATGTCAGCGACTTCATAAGTTGCTAAAGGGTAGGGCGCTGCGGCGGGGTTAAAATTTTCGGGGACTATTTGATAATCGCAAAAAACAATTTCTATTGCGGCGTTATTTTTTTTAAGCTTATCCAGCTGCGACCATTGCTCTAAAACAGGGCCAGTTCTTTGCCATCCGGCGGCGACAGCCATGTCCAGAATTTTAAAATCAAAGCTAATGAAGACGCATTGGTGTTGCTGGCTACGACATGTCGCTAACAGGTTATTGAGTACCGTGTCGTGGCCAAAGTGTCGAATAGAGCTGCGTTTTATTTCGATATAGAGCGTGGTTTCTGGATGGCTGGCGATTAGCTCCAGACATTCTGCTAATGTGGAGAATGGATTTCCCTTGAAGCTATCGCCGAGTCGATCAGGTTCGTAGGCAGAGTAATTTCCCAATGACTTGAGTGTGCACTGGTGGATGTCGATGGACTCGCCGCTCAGTCGTAGCAAATTCCTGTCGTGGCATAAAACGGGTACTTTATCAGCGCTAAACTGGATATCGATTTCAATTCTTTTTGCGCCAGCAATCAGTGCCTGCTCTATGGCAATCAGAGTATTTTCGGGGTATCGTTGTCGCCACCCACGATGTGCAATCAATTGGTCTGGGGTCATGTTTATTATTATAACGGTAAACCGATGATGCTGAAAAAGGAAAATAGTTTTTAGCGTTGAATGTTACCCTGTTGATAGTTTCGATTAAGCGTTTCGATTGAGAGCTAGGATTGAGAGTTACGATGAAATATTGCCCGAATTGCAGAGCGCCTATGGTGCTAAAAAACCTCGATGACCGCGAGCGATTACACTGTGAAGAGAGCTGCGGCTTTGTAGACTGGGGCAATCCAACCCCTGTTGTTGCCGCCATCATTGAATATGAAGACAAAGTGCTGTTGGCACGCAATGCACAATGGCCCAAGGGCTGGTTTGCACTGGTGACGGGTTTTCTTGAGGCCGGCGAAACGCCACAGCAAGCCGTTATCCGGGAAGTAAAGGAAGAGGTAAACCTGGAGGGTGAAATAGCCAGCTTTGTGGGTAATTACGCCTTTGAACAGGCCAATCAGTTATTAGTGGTTTACCATATACGCGCATCGGGTGTGGTTAAACTTAACGAGGAGCTTGTTGAGTATAAATTAGAGCACAAGGAAGATGTCGTGCCCTGGGACATGGGAACCGGCCCGGCCTTGAAAGACTGGCTGGCTGGCCGGGTTAATTATTAGGGTTAATTGCCAGGCTTAATGCTTGGGCGCGGTCAGGGTTAATTTCTTACCTGCACGAATTACCGTTATGCTCAGATTATCTCCGGGTGCGATAGAGGCAATATAGTCAATAATACGCTGCCTTCCTGCCCGATTAGTGTAAACGGTTTCCGAGCCTACCTCGACAATAATATCTCCGCCAATGAGTAATTGATGCTCGCCAGCGCCAAAGGGAATGGTGCCGGCGCGTAAACCCAGTTCCTCGGCAATAGAGCCTTTAGCCACCTTCTGAATCAATAGTCCCTCATGGTAGGGCACATTAAAAGCATCGGCCAACTCATCTTGCAGGGGGATAAATTGTGCTCCCAGCCAGAAGGGAGAGTCTTCGAGTAATAACTTTCTGGCCATATTGATACTGGCAGCAAAGCCAAGCCCTTCATTGCCACCACTCAAGGTACGGATATGACTAACAATACCGATCAGCTTGCCATCGATGTTAAATACCGGGCCGCCGGAGTTGCCCTGGTTCACTGCGGCATCGGTCTGCAAAAATTCCATATCCATTAAGGCGCGTTCATCGTCGACAATACGACGGCTGCTCAGGTGACCTACGGTCAGGGTATGGCTTAGGCCATAGGGTGAGCCAATGACAAAAACTTCTTCGCCGACATCAATATTGTCTGAATTGCCTGTTTGTACGCTGACAAGATCATCGGGCGGTTCGATCAGGCCGATTAAGGCGACATCGGCGGGGGTCGAAACACTGATGATTTTGGCGATAAACTCCCTGCCATCCTTCAGTGTGACGGTGACCTCATCGGCACTGGCAACAACATGGCTCGCGGTCATGATGAGTCCGTCGTTGGAAATAATAACGCCAGAGCCGAGGCCGCCGCTGTTAATGTTTTTCAAGCCTTTCTTGGAGGCGATATTGAATGACTCTTTAGTCGTGATGACCACCACGGCGGGATCAACTTTTTTAAAGATTTTACTGATATCCGAGGCATGGATGCTGAAACTGATGGTGCAAGTGAGGATGGCTAAAATTAGTCGCTGCATACTGGTCTCTTCTGCGTAGTTAGTTTTGCAAGCTTTGGTATGAAGCATACACTACGTGGGCAATCAGGATAATCATTAATGTTGCACGATGTGTCCGCCGGTATTGGCTGCCGTTGAATTCACTGTTCGGGAAAAAGTTGCAGCAACAGTTGAGATCGCGCCTGATCTATCTAAAATAGCCTGCAATGGACCACGTTTGGAGTAACGCTTTTAATGAAATCGACTTTGGTGAAAAACGTACTTTCGGGAACCCTGGCTCTGGGTTCGGAGGTCACTGTGCAGGGGTGGTTGCGCAGTCGACGGGATTCTAAAGCAGGGATATCCTTTTTGGCGATCAATGACGGCACCTGTTTTGCCAGTATTCAGGCGGTGGTACCCGCTGAACTGGACAATTACCAGAGCGAAGTGCTCAGCTTAAGTGCTGGTTGCGCCGTGGAGGTGAGTGGCGAACTGGTTGCATCGCAGGGCAAGGGGCAGCAGTGTGAAATTCAGGCCAGGGCAGTGAAGGTTATCGGTTGGGTTGAGGATGCCGAGACGTATCCGATTGCAAAAAAACGTCACAGTTTTGAGTTTTTACGCACCGTGGCGCATCTCCGTCCCAGAACAAACACCTTTGGTGCGATTTCCCGTGTGCGCACTACGTTGGCCAATGCTATTCATAATTATTTCTACGACAACAGTTTTCAGTGGATTAATACGCCAATCATTACTGCCAGCGACTGCGAAGGTGCCGGGGAATTGTTTCGTGTCAGTACGCTGGATTTGGCGAATTTGCCCCGCGATGAAAAAGCCGCGGTAGACTTCGGCCAGGATTTTTTTGCCAGCGAGGCTTTTTTAACGGTATCAGGGCAGTTGAATGCAGAGGCTTATTGTCTGGCCATGTCGAAGGTTTATACCTTTGGCCCAACATTTCGCGCTGAAAATTCCAACACCTCTCGGCACTTGGCCGAATTCTGGATGGTCGAGCCGGAAATAGCTTTCGCGGATTTGCAGGATGATGCGACGCTGGCAGAAGATTTTTTAAAATACTTGTTTAATGCGGTGTTGAATAAGTGTGGCGATGATATTGAGTTCTTTAATCAGTATGTCGATAAGACCTGCTTGAGTCGCTTGCAGTCAATGGCCCAGGCCAATTTTGAGCGAATGGAATACACGGAAGCAATTTCTATTTTGGAGAAGGCCAATACGCGTTTTGAGTACCCGGTGCAGTGGGGGCTTGATTTGCAGTCAGAGCATGAGCGTTATCTTTGTGAAAAACATGTCGGTTCGCCGGTTATCCTGATCAATTACCCGAAAGAAATTAAAGCTTTTTATATGCGCTTGAATGATGACCAGAAAACCGTGGCAGCGATGGATGTGCTGGCGCCAGGTATTGGTGAAATCATTGGCGGTAGCCAGCGTGAAGAGCGACTGGATGTGCTGGAAAGTCGAATGAGGGCGCAGGGTGTTGATGATGCACTGGATTGGTATCGAGATTTACGTCGTTATGGTAGCGTCCCCCATGCCGGTTTTGGCCTGGGGTTTGAACGCCTGATTAATTATGTGACGGGAATGGAAAATATTCGCGATGTGATTCCGTTTCCAAGAACGCCGGGCAGCGCGCCATTCTAGCGGGTAATTTTAATTTCGCCGGTCAGTTTTTTACACTCGGTAATGGTTTCAAGGCCGTCGGCCGTCAGCGAGAGTTTTCTGCTGCTGGCGCCGGGATTTGGCGGCGACATGGCAATCAGGGCTTTAGCTTCAAGTTGCTGTAACAACTCTTCTATTGAAGCTTCACTAATGCCCAGCTCCTGT
>JAUXHA010000069.1 GCA_030621845.1 Spongiibacteraceae bacterium | reverse complement strand
TGCCTGTTCAGGGCGCACAACCAGGCAGCAACTGTTTTCTTGTTTTCCTTTGCGTCTTTGCGGCCTTTGCGCGAGAACGCCTTTGACTTTAACTTTGGAGCTGCTGCCTGCTCAAGACTTCCCAGCCGTTCGATAGCAGGGTATCTACTCAAAGGCACACCAATTAGAAAGCATTGATCTTTTTTAGTTTTTCCTTTGCGTCTTTGCGTTCTTTGCGCGAGAACGCCTTTAAGGTTTTCAGTTTTTTTGCTTTATGCCTTTGTGCGAGAACGGATTTGTTACCGGCCCGGGAATCTATTCCCGCTCTTCAATCCAGGCCATCTGAATCGCCTCCAGGATCTTTTCGCCGGAATGTTCCGGGTCGTCGTCGAAATCGGGCAGGGCCATGGCCCAGTTGCGCAGATCGACGAAGTTGATGTGCAGCGGATCCACCTCCGGGTGGGCTTCATCCAGTTCGATGGCAATATCCAGGATATCAGTCCATTTCAGGCTCATTGTCAGTGACTCTCGGATACCATATTGATGGTGTATTTGGGGATTTCCACCACCAGATCTTCATCCGCCACGAGCGACTGGCAGCTAAGTCGTGATTCGGGCTCCAAGCCCCAGGCCCGGTCCAGCATATCTTCTTCCAGCTCGTCCGCCTCACCCAGGGAATCGAAACCTTCACGCAAAATCACGTGGCAGGTGGTACAGGCACAGGATTTCTCGCAGGCGTGTTCTATTTCGATATCACTTCGCAGTAGCGCATCGCAAATACTTTCCCCCACCTCAGCCTGAACCACTTCACCTTCAGGGCAAAGTACTTCATGGGGCAATACAATAATTTGCGGCATTTTACTTACTCTCACTGTCTAATTCGTCCAGGCGTTTACCCGCCAGGGCTTTATTAATACTGGCATCCATACGCCTGGCAGCGAAGTCTTCACTGTCTCGGCCAAGCACGTCAATACTGGCAGTAATCTCACTGACGCCCGCTGTGTCACGAACACGCTGCAGCTGCTCCATTTTAGCCAACAGGGTTTTTTGCTCCTGCTCACTGAGTAAAACCTCTCCATCGGCTAGCAGCGCTGCAGCCAGGGCCTGCAACAAACTATCGGCAGCCACCTGCTGTTCGCGTAAAGCCCTGGCATCACGATCAACGGAAGCGGACTGATAGGATTGTTCAAGCATGCTGGCAATTTCACCGTCACTCAAACCGTAAGATGGTTTAACTTCAATACTGCTTTCAACACCGGTGCTTTCTTCCCGTGCGGATACACTCAGCAAGCCATCGGCATCCACCTGAAAAGTCACTTTTATCCTCGCCGCCCCCGCCACCATTGGCGGAATACCCTGTAATTCAAAGCGCGCCAGGGAGCGACAATCTTCAACCAGTTCACGCTCACCTTGCACCACATGGATCACCATTGCCGTCTGGCCATCTTTATACGTAGTGAATTCCTGGGCCATGGCTACCGGCAGGGTGGTATTTCTGTTAATGAGTTTTTCCGACAAGCCACCCATGGTCTCAATCCCCAGCGAGAGCGGGATTACATCCAGTAGCAATATGTCTTCATCGGGTTTATTGCCTGCCAGCATATCGGCCTGAATTGCCGCGCCTATCGCCACAATCCGATCGGGGTCAAGCGTCGCCAGGGGTTTACTGGCAAACAAACCTGCCACTTTCTCCACCACACGAGGAGTACGGGTCGATCCACCCACCAGCACCACATGATCAATGTCGACAGCGTTTAATTTGGCATCCCGCAAAGCGCGCTTGCCTGCCTTTAAGGTTTTTTCTATCAGCGGATCGATTAAAACATTCAACTGTTGCCGATCCAGCTGCCCTGACCAGCCAGCAAATTCAATTGTCACAACGTCTTGCTCGCTCAGGGCTTCCTTGGCATCCCGTGAAATCATCGCCAACTGGCATTTTTGCTGTGGCGTAAGTGTTGTTGCCAGTGCCGATTGCGCCACAATCCAGTCGCCAATCGCCGCATCAAAATCATCCCCACCCAGCGCCGAATCACCCCCAGTGGACAAGACCTCAAACACACCCCGGGTGAGTTTGAGTATCGACACATCGAAGGTGCCGCCGCCCAGATCATAAACAGCAACCGTACCCTGGCTGCCCTGATCCAAACCATAAGCTACCGCCGCCGCCGTGGGCTCGTTGAGCAAGCGTAAAACGTTTATGCCCGCAAGTTTTGCCGCATCCTTGGTCGCCTGGCGCTGGGCGTCATCGAAATAAGCCGGCACGGTAATCACCGCACCCAACAATTCGCCCCCCAGACTCTGTTCACCACGCGCAACCAAGGCTTTAAGTAACTCGGCAGACACTTCAACCGGAGATACTTCACCTCGGCGAGTGCGAATTTTCACCATCCCCGAATCGGCTTCGCCGAACTCATAGGGCAGATGCGCCAGATTTAAATCCTGTTGACTGCGGCCCATCAAACGCTTGATCGATGTCAGTGTATTCAAGGGGTCATCACTTGCGCCAAGACGAGCAAGCTCACCAATCAGTAATTGATCATTATCTTTGTAGGCGACTACCGAGGGCAGCAAATGATTACCCTCGCTATCAGCAAGGGTTTCGGCACCACCACTTCGCACGGTGGCAACCAGGGAATTGGTGGTGCCCAGGTCAATACCCACTGCCAATTTACGTTGATGGGGAGCGGGAGCCAGCCCGGGTTCTGAAATTTGCAGCAATGCCATTCTAGTGTCGTGTCCTGTTTAGTCAGCTCTACGCCAACACATCCCAAACATTCTGTTAGATAAAATAATCATGTTACGCTTAATAATCGAGTATTTCTGCCTCTACCTGCTCAACGTCCTCTTCCAGTTTGAACAGGAACTGCATTTTGGCCACTTCAAGCTTTGCCTGTTCAAAATCATCTTTAGCGTAGCTATTTTTAAACGCTGCGCATTGATGTTCAATAAGCTGTTCCAACTCACCGGTAAGTTTATCCAGCTGAAGCTCTGGTTGCGCATGCTCTTTTAGCTCCAGCAACTGTTCACGCAGTGATATCTGGTGCATCAGGAAAGCGGGGTCATTGCCAATGGTGTGCTGCGGATTGATCACAATACCCTTTAGGGACAGTAAGTAATGCGCCCTCGATACGGGCGACTTGAGCGTTTCAAACGCTTCATTAATACGGGTCGCGTATTGTACGGCAACACGGCGCTCACTGTCAGTGGCCGCCGCAAAGCGATCGGGGTGAACCTCCCTGATCAATTCCCGGTAGCGACAGTGTAATTGATCACCATCAACATCATAACTTTCGGGAAGTTGAAAAAGCGAAAAAAAATCCTGGTTAAATTCAATGGCAGACATTGGCGTTATTAAACTGTGAAACTCTCGCCGCAGCCACACTCTGCAGAGGCATTGGGATTATTAAATTTAAACCCTTCATTAAGGCCTTCTTTGACAAAGTCCAGTTCGATACCATCAAGATAAACCAGGCTTTTAGGATCAATAAATATCTTCACCCCGGCATCCTCAAAGACTGTATCTTCGACCACCACCTCATCGACGAACTCCAGCACATAGGCCATGCCGGAACAGCCGGAGGTGCGAACGCCAACACGAATACCTTCGCCCTTCCCCCGCGAACCAAGGTAGGAATTAATATGCTTTGCAGCTGCAGCTGTCACAGTAACCGCCATGAATCAATAACTCCGATTAAGCTTGACTGGAAGATTTTTCCCGGTAATCGCGTACCGCCGCTTTAATAGCATCCTCCGCCAATACCGAACAATGGATTTTTACCGGCGGCAATGCCAGTTCTTCGGCAATGGCAGTGTTTTTTATTAACTCAGCATCATCAATGCTTTTACCCTTAACCCACTCCGTCAACAAAGAGCTTGAGGCAATGGCCGCACCACAACCATAGGTTTTGAATTTCGCATCTTCGATAATACCGTCTTCACCCACTTTAATTTGCAGGCGCATGACATCACCACAGGCTGGAGCACCGACCATGCCCGTGCCCACGCTGCTGTCATCGGCATCAAGCTTGCCAACATTACGCGGATTATCATAATGATCTAACACTTTATCGCTATAAGCCATGTCACTTCTCCCGGCACCCGCTGTCAGTACCCTTACTGTTAATGTAGACCCTGAATTCAGGCCCAGGTTCTATCTGTTTTCAAACCGTCTCTAGTGCGCCGCCCACTCGATCGAATCGAGGTCAATACCCTCTTGATACATATCCCACAAGGGCGACAGTTCACGCAGTTTATCTACCGCATGGTGTACCTGCTCTACCGCATAATCTACTTCTTCTGCCGTGCTAAAACGGCCAAAAGAAAAGCGCAGTGAACTGTGTGCCATCTCATCATTCAGGCCCAGTGCCCGTAACACATAGGAGGGCTCCAGACTCGCCGAGGTACAAGCGGAGCCGGATGAGATTGCCAAATCCTTTAACGACATAATCAGTGATTCACCTTCAACATAGGCAAAACTAATATTGAGATTACCGGGCAGGCGCTGCTTAAGATCACCGTTAACATGCACCTCTTCCATATCACTAACCCCGTTAAGAAAGCGATCTCGCAGGGCTAATGCATGTGTATTATCACTGGCCATTTGCTCTTTACAAATTTGTGCCGCCTCACCCATACCAACTATCTGGTGGGTTGCCAGGGTACCTGAGCGCATCCCACGTTCATGACCGCCGCCATGCATTTGCGCCTCTAAACGCACCCGCGGCTTGCGCCGTACATAAAGCGCACCCATGCCTTTAGGACCGTACATTTTGTGGGCAGAAAGCGACAGTAAATCCACCTTCATTGCCGCCATATCAATGGTTATTTTGCCGGCACTTTGTGCCGCATCAACATGGAAAACGATTTTTTTATCGCGAGTGATTTCAGCGATAGCCGCGATATCATTGATCACACCAATTTCATTATTGGCGTGCATAATTGACACCAGGATGGTGTCTTCACGAATGGCGGCAGCGACCATCTCCGGCGTGGTCAAACCGTTGCTGTCGGGATCCAGATAAGTGATCTCAAAGCCTTCTCGCTCCAGTTGGCGACAGCAATCCAGTACCGCCTTGTGCTCAATCCTGGAAGTAATAATATGCTTGCCTTTCTTCTGGTAGAAATGCGCCGCCCCTTTGATCGCTAAATTATCAGATTCCGTTGCCCCGGAGGTCCAAACAATTTCCCTTGGATCGGCATTTAATAAATCAGCCACCTGCCGGCGGGCAAGCTCAACCGCCTCTTCCGCCTTCCAACCAAACAAATGTGAGCGCGACGCCGGGTTACCAAAATTACCCTCCGCCGTAAGGCAGGCGCACATCTTTTCCGCAACACGCGGATCAACCGGTGTTGTTGCAGAATAATCCAGGTAAACAGGCAATTGCATTGTCACTTTCTCCACATCAAAAATCCTAGGCTACAGTTGAACAGGCTATGCCTGACTCACCGGTTCGCGCTTCAAGTTCACGCTGTTGCTGCCGCGCCGACAGGTCCTGAACCTCACGGCGCTCAACCAGGCTAGCCAGGCTAATTTCGCTCAAAAAGTTATGAATTTGTTCGCTGAGATCACACCACAAATAATGTGTTAAGCACATTTCGCCTTGCTGGCAATCGCCATTACCACCACAGCCTGTAGCATCCACCGTCTCATTAACGGCATCGACAATTTGCGCAACAAAAATCTCGGCTGTACCACGGCTGAGCAAGTAACCACCACCGGGACCGCGCACACTCTTAACCAACTCATTGCGGCGCAGCTTGGCAAATAATTGCTCGAGATAAGACAGTGAAATCCCCTGGCGTTGAGAAATTTCCGCCAGGCTAATAGGCTCTTCATTAGCATGGAGCGCTAAATCCAGCATTGCTGTGACCGCGTATCGGCCCTTGGTTGTAAGTCGCATAGGATAAACCCGTAATCGGCAGTGTGTACGCAGGAATTATCTAATACCCTACTATTTTAGTCAACTAAAAAAGGAGGTTAATAGACGCCACCAATACAGCCACTACTTGCCCTTGCCGGCCTTGCTAACCCAGGCCTGTGTCGCGGTAAGAATCCCCCTGAGCATACTCACCTCCAGCTCATCCATTCTTTTACGTGAATACAGGCGACGCAAGCGCGACATCAATTGCTTGGGCGCCTTGGGCTTGAGAAAGCCCATATCGATCAGTGTCTGCTCCAGATGCACGAAATAACGCTCAAGATCATCTGCCGTCGCCAGGGCAGCGTCCCAACCCTCCATCTCATCGTGGCTTATCTCATTCGCCAGACAGGCCATACGCAACTCATAGGCAATGACCTGTACCGCCATAGCCAGGTTAAGTGAACTGTAATCTTCATTGGTTGGAATATGCACATGCAGGTTACAGCGCTGCAATTCCTCATTGGTTAAGCCACGGTCTTCACGGCCAAACACGCAGGCCACTTCATTGTTCGCCAGCGCGGGAAGGATCTGCTCGGCACAGTCGCGGGGATTGAGCAGCGGCCAGGGAATTCTGCGCCCCCGGGCACTGGTTCCCACCACCAGACTGCAATCGGCAATTGCCTCATCCAGGGTCTCCACCACCACCGCATTATCGAGCACATCCAGCGCACTGGCCGCTCGCCACACCGCCTGCTCATCGGGAAAATGCTTGGGCTTGACCAGGTAAAGCCTGGACAAACCCATATTTTTCATTGCCCGCGCCACCCCGCCAATATTACCGGGATGAGTGGTATGCACCAGTACGATGCGAACATTTTCGAGTAAAGAAACAGCTTGCGACACAAAACACCATGGAGCGATTATCAGGTCGCGCAGTTTACCCTGTAAGACGACAAGGCGACAGTGTGTTAAAAACGCTAATTTCGCCCTCAGTCTGCTATACTGCGCCGCCTATCAAGATCAGCCAGAGTTAACTCCATGCAACCGATGACTACAATCGCCCTCCGTGCCGCACGCAAAGCCGGGGACATTATCGCCCGCGCCACCGAGAAAGTGGATCTGCTCGAAATAGAGCAAAAAGGCGAAAACGATTTCGTCACCGAAATCGATAAGGCTGCAGAAAAAGAAATCATTTACCATATCTCCAAGGCCCATCCAGACCATGCCTTTTTCGGTGAAGAAGGCGGCCTGCAGGGAAATCCCGACAGTGAATACCAATGGGTCATTGACCCACTTGACGGCACCACCAATTTTATTCGAGGCATCCCGCACTTCGCCATTTCCATTGCCTGTTTCTACAAGGGCCAGCCTGAGCACGCGGTAATCTTTGACCCTATCCGCCAGGAAGAATTTATTGCCAGCCGTGGTCGTGGTGCGCAGTTAAATGGCCACCGTATTCGGGTGTCTTCACGAAAAAGCCTGGATGGTGCACTGATCGGTACCGGCATCCCCTATAAATCACGCAGTGAAGAACATATTCCCGCTTACACCAGCAGCCTTGAAGCAGTAGCTAAACAAACCGCCGGTATTCGCCGGGCAGGCGCCGCATCACTGGATCTTGCCTATGTCGCCGCCGGTCGTCTGGACGGCTTCTGGGAAATTGGTTTAAATCGCTGGGATCTGGCCGCCGGTGTTTTATTGATACGTGAAGCCGGTGGGTTAATCGGTGATTTTTCTGGCGGTAGTGACTATCTCGACAGCGGCAATATTGTCGCGGGCAATCCCAAATGCTTTAAGGCTCTGTTGCAAACGGTACAACCTTTTTTGGGCGCAATCTGACTTAACGCGTCTCTACCCAATCGTGCTTTTATAGTATTCAGGCAGCAATAAGCATGAAAAATGTTTTTTGGATTTGATCGGCGGAGCATTGAATCCAGGCGATGGTGGCTGCCCGCTACGGATCGGGAATTGCCCATGACCGTCCGTTGGCGGCTGCAAAAATTCGGGCTGATCGAGACAGCAAAAAAACTCTATAGCTCACTCTATCAAGCTTGGGTTCTCTCCTTGCTTCAGTTTCTCAACTATTTCTTTCAATTGTCGCTGAATCTTAAAGCCATTGGCTTTGAGTATCGCCGGAACATCGCGAGTCTGCCGGATTAAAGCGACAATCACTATACTGTTTTTACTGGTTGGCACATAGATCAGGTAGTGTTCTCTAACAGGATGAACACCCAACTCACTGGCACCCGTTAATTGAAGCATGGCCGAATGGTTTTGGGCTATACCTTCGGCGCTTTCGTGAAGGGCCGTGAAATATTCCCTAGTCAGCTCTTTCCCCCACCGGGATATAGACCATCGTCGCGCCTCCCGAAAATCCTGCTCAGCCGTTGCGGTCAAGAGGTAATACCTACGCTTTCCTGGCATCAAAATTAGTCTTCCCGAGCAATATCGAGAATAGAATTATCAGAAAAACGACCGGCAGAAAGGTCATCCAAACCATCTAGAATGTGTGTAACAACAATCTGATCTTCCATGTCACGCCGAATCAGGCTGCGGAGGTATTCACTGGGTGTCGAGTATAATTCAGCATCACCCGTGCGACCTTTTACAAAGTCTCGCAACTCATCGGTCAAGGATACATTCATGCTACTAGCCATAATATTAATCTCCCCGCAATCTTATTGACGAACTTAACTGAGCTGTCGAATATTGTCAATATTCGACATTTTCTAGCTCAGCAAAACTCAAAGGACAGGCACTCACTCTTGTTCTAAACATGAAAAATGCTTTTTGGGTTTGATTGGCGGAGCAGTGAATCCAGGTGATGGTGGCTACCCCTGCGGATCGGGATTGCCCATGGCCGTCCGTCGGCGGCTGGAGAACTCAACGATTTTTGCACTGCAAAAATTCGGATTCGAACAGGCTTCGCCGACTTCCCCGACGGACGGCCATGGGCAAAAGCATCCCCTAAAGATCCGCAGCGGGCAGCCACCATCACCTTAAGCATGAGCGGTAGTGAAATTAATGGGGGGAGACTTGCGGTGACGCTCTTCGATGTGCTCGGTAGTTTGTGGTTTTTATGTGCGTTTAAGGGGTTATAGCAGTAGGTCTCATAAGACTGCGTTAATCGAATGCGCAGAAGGATATTCGAGGAGCGTCACTGGAAGCTTTCCTCTTATCTTCCAAGTTCCTACAAATGGTGGATTTGGTCGCTGTGTGACCGGCCTGCCGGCCCACACAGCGGCCAAGCCGAGGCAATAGTTTCAAACTGTGGGACAGCAGTGTCAATTACCGCTTTTTTTATTCCTCAATTTTCCCCAGCTCGAAACTACTACCCTGACTGCGTACACTCAGGGTATCCGCTTGTGCCTCGGCAATATCAACTAATCGATAAAATACCGAACGCGTAAGCCGCGCGCTAAGACCATTATCCAGAAGCAGGTAGGGTGAAGGCTGTTGGCTATGCTCGCGATAGTTCACTTGAAGAGGATAATTATCCCCCAGGGTATAGAATCTTTGCATATTGCTGGTGAAAATGATGACTTGCTGCAGGGTAGCAGCCTCATTAACATCCATATCAATAATCACCAAGGGGGCATCTTCAACTTGCAACCGCCACTTTTCGGCGGGTGTCACCAGATAATAGTCACCGTCTGCTTCACGGCGCAAGATACTGGCAAATAATTGCACCAGTTTATGCCGTTCAATTAGGCTGCCCTCATGGTACCAATCGCCATTGGCCCGGATAACAATATCGATATCACCACTGAAGTCCGGATGCCATAAGTGAACCGGCGGTTGATCACCCTGCCCGCTCAATTGCGCCTGAATCAGTGCAAAAGCAGACATGGCTATAGCACTCGCAAGCCGGAAATATTAGTCCAGTACACGGACATTGATAACGCCCTCGATATCCATAATTTTTTGCAACGCCGTTGCCGATGGGGCTGATTCAACATCGATAAGATTATAGGCAATATCATCGCGGCTCTTATTAATCATATCGAGTACGTTAATATCTTCATCCGCCAACAATGAGAGAATATTACCCAGCATTTTGGGTACATTTCTGTTGCTGATGGCAATACGAACGCCACCATTTCTTTCCAGTGCTAAAGCGGGAAAGTTAACCGAATTCTTAATATTACCGTGCTCAAGAAAGTCGCGCAATTGGTTGGCTGCCATCACCGCGCAGTTTTCTTCAGCCTCATCCGTACTGGCACCAATATGTGGCATCAGGAAGGCCTGCGACTGGGCAATCAGCCTGGGCGTTGGGAAATCGGCAATATAGGCCCTAAGCGAACCCGCCGCCAGTGCGTCGGCAATGGCATCACTGTCGACAATTTCTTCGCGGGCAAAATTCAGCAAGCAGGCATCGGCTTTAAAACTCCCCAGCAACTCTTTATTAATCAGTCCCCTGGTAGATTCCAAAACAGGTAAATGCAACGTG
This sequence comes from Spongiibacteraceae bacterium, assembly GCA_030621845.1. Lineage (GTDB taxonomy): Bacteria > Pseudomonadota > Gammaproteobacteria > Pseudomonadales > Dasaniaceae > JAUXHA01. The sequence continues at coordinate 5,257 of JAUXHA010000069.1, read as the reverse complement.
ATGTAATCAGCGCGGGCAACCAGGCTATTGATATTATCAACCTTCTCAATCTCACTGGAGAGGCGCCAGGCAGCGTCAACAGACAGCGCAGGATCATAACCGGCAACATTCATCCCAAGACTTAAGGCCGTATCCGCCACCATCGAACCGATTGCCCCCAGACCTACAATCCCCAGGGTTTTTCCTGCCAGCTCATTGCCCTTAAAGCGTTTCTTTTCTTTTTCAAGCAGCTTGCTCATTTCCGCTGCATCATCCATGTCGGCCAGGCTGTTAACATAATCAATGCCCTGCAAAATACCGCGTGAACCCAGGCACAGGGCGGAAATTATCAACTCTTTCACCGCATTGGCGTTGGCCCCTGGAGTATTAAAAACAGGAACACCTCGCTCAGTGCAGGCACTGACAGGAATGTTATTGTAACCTGCGCCTGCTCGCGCAATGGCCAGAATCGACGGGGGAATATTCTCCGTCTGAAGTTTATGACTTCTCAATAGCAGCGCATCCGGATTTGAAAACTCACTGGCTATTTCATAATTTTCCCTGGGTAATTTTTCCAGCCCTTTAACGGAAATCTGGTTGAGCGTTAATACCTTGTACACCTACGGTTCTCCTAATATAAAATCGTGCAAATAACAGTGCCTTGTATTGCTGGCGCGCTTAGTATAATTCGACCTCAGCCGACTGCCTGATGGACATCAAGTATAAAGCCATATCCCTGGAGGCATAAATACGGTTGATTTCCTGCGCTAATGCGCGCTGTTCACGCTCGCTTAAGGTAGCGATTGTACCCGCCGACGTTTTCTCAAGACGCCATATAGCAAGGCTACCGTCTTCCAAATACACCGAGCCATAAACATTGATTGCCGACGTTGAAAAAGCCTGTTCGAGCAGTACCGGGTTAACATCAATGCTATTGCGAAGTTTGTCGATTTCAAGCTGCCATTGATAGTTATTGGCCTGGGCCAATGATTCTATGCTCTCGCCCGCATCCAGCTGCACAATCAATTCTTGCGCGGTTTGCTGTAAAGCCGCCATGGATAACTCCCTGGCTAACAGGATTTTGATTTCCGCCTCGACTTCAGCGAGGGGAAACGGCTCAGCAGCACGGTAGTCTTTAACGCTGACTACAATAAAATGATCCGCTGTTATCTCTATCACTTCACTATTGTTTCGTGCGATTAACACCTCTTCGCTGAAAGCGGCATTGCGAACCAAAGTGTTGGCAAAAACAGCGGCGTTATCAGACTTCGATAGCCATGCAGTCGATTGCACGGTCAGCTTGAGGTCACTGGCTGGATCATTTAAGTCATCGGCATTAAAGACATAATCACGCAATTCATCGAGCACGGTAATAAATTCCGTATTCGCTGTCGCTGACTGGATACGCTGGCGAATTAATTCTTTACGCTCAGCAAATACCGGTTGCTCGACCGCCTTGATCTCCGTGAGTTTGATTAAATGAAAGCCGTCATCGGTTTGAACTGGTTCGGAAACAGCATTGAGTTCCAAGGCAAATAATGCCTGCTCGAATTCATCGGGAAACGTATCGCCCTGACTAAAGCCCAGGTCACCACCCGCGGTGGAAGACCCCGGGTCATCAGAGCGCTCTGCTGCCAATTCAGCGAAACTGGCGCCACCTTGTAGCAGCAAAAGCAACTCTTGCGCCTGTGCCCTGGCTTGCTGCTCAGTGCGAGCATCGCTAATTTCTATATAGATATGTGATGCCCGTCGTTGTTCCGACCCCTTAAAATCTTCCATTTCCTCAGCGAAGGCTTCAATTAATAATTGCTCATCGACAGCTTGATAAAAGTCCTGTTTTTTAATCTCAATATAATCAAGTAGCACTTGCTCTTCACGCTGGTATTCTGCCAGGTGTTGCTGATAATAATCACTTACTTGATCATCGCTAACTTGAAGCTGCTCATTAATTTCAAGCGGCAGCAGCATATAACGATAGCTTCTTTTCTCGCCAACGATGGCAGCAAGCGCCGCCAATTCCACTTCGGTGACAAATTGTGGGTTACTCACTGCCGCACTGGCCTGCTGGATTGTCATCTCGCGAAGCATTAGCTGTTTAAAGAAAGCCGGGGTATAGCCATTGCCTCTCAAAATGTTTTGATAGAGCTCTACTGAGAACTGCCCGTTCTCCTGGAATTGCTGCATACCGACTATCGCCTGGTCGACTTGTCTCACGCCAAGACCAATCGATTCTTCACTGGCTCTTTGCAGTAATATTTTCTCCTGTACCAGACGATCCAGCACTTGATCACGTATCAGGGCATCTTCCAGCAGAGCGGGATCGGCATTCTCACCCATTCTGTTCAGCAGTTGCCGTTTGTACATTGCCATACCTTGTTGTAATTCAAAATTGGTGATTTTCTCACCATTGACTTCGGCAACGTCAACAACGCCTCCGCCCCCCAGCAAGCTATCAATACCAAAGGCCGCAAAAGGAATAATAATGAGACCAATGATGACCTTGGCAAATACGCCCTGAACGTTATCACGGATGTTCTGTAGCATCGATTTTCCCCGGCTATAGGCAATTAAAATGAAAGAAGGCGCACCTTAGGATGCGCCTTCTTTATAAGTCTTTTTATGTTGCGTTACCCATTTTTCTAACTGAGCTAAAGCAACAACTTACTTCACTCAGTTAACCGCATCCTTTAGTGCTTTGCCGGCTTTAAAACCGGGCACTTTAGCCGCTTTAATTTGGATCGGCTCACCGGTTTGTGGATTGCGGCCTATTCTGGCGGCACGGTCTTTTACTGTAAACGTGCCAAAGCCAACCAGAACAACCTGATCATTGCCCTGTAAGGCTTCAGTAATTGACTCGACCATTGCATCTAAAGCACGTGAGGCAGACGCTTTTGGAAGATCAGCGGAAGCCGCTATGGCTTCAATAAGTTCAGATTTGTTCACACATTTCCCCTTTAATATATTAAATTATTATCTCTATTGTGTAGAAATACTTTCAAAATTGAATTCGTCTTAAAAAAGTTTGTACGTTATACCAATTGCCTAAATCCGGGTCAAGCTGTGAGGCCTGATTAATGGGCGTTTATCCTTGTTTTCTCGCTATTAGCCACAGATTCATCAACACTGGCGCCTGCCTGGTCAGACTTCGCCAGATACTCTTCATCTGTTAATGGCTTGGGACGCCGCTCAAGGGCAATTTCTAACACTTCATCTATCCATTTAACCGGCTTAATGGTCAAATCTGCCTTGATGTTTTCCGGAATTTCTTTTAAATCACGCGCATTTTCATCTGGAATGATCACCGTAGTAATCCCCCCTCTATGAGCGGCCAGTAACTTCTCTTTCAAGCCACCAATAGGCAATACCTGGCCACGCAGGGTAATTTCACCGGTCATCGCCACTTCAGACTTGACCGCAATCCCGGTCAGCACTGATACCAGCGCCGTACACATGCCAATTCCGGCACTGGGGCCATCTTTCGGTGTAGCCCCCTCCGGCACATGTATATGCAAGTCATGGCTTTCGTGGTAACTGGCGGGAATACCTAAATGCTGTGAACGACTGCGCACCACGGTTATGGCGGCCTGGATTGACTCCTGCATCACATCGCCCAGGGAGCCTGTGTTGACCTGACGCCCTTTGCCCGCCAGGGCAACCGCCTCAATGGTAAGCAATTCACCGCCGACCTGAGTCCAGGCCAGGCCGGTAACCTGCCCTACCTGGTTTTTATCCTCAGCCTTACCAAAATTAAATTTGCGCACGCCATTATAATCTTCAAGCAATTCAGCGGTAATGGTCAACGGCGCAGTGCGCTCTTTTAAGGACAACTGCTTGACCACCTTGCGGCAAAGCTTGGCAATCTCACGCTCCAGGCCCCGTACGCCGGCTTCACGCGTGTAGTAACGAACCAGGTCGCACAAAGCATCATCTGTAATTTCGAGTTCACTGTCCTGCAAACCATTATTTTTCATCTGCTTGGGCTTGAGATAGCGCTTGCCAATATTGAGCTTTTCGTCTTCCGTATAACCGGGAATTCGAATCACCTCCATGCGATCAAGTAACGGCGCAGGGATATTCATCGAGTTTGAAGTACAGATAAACATCACGTCAGACAAATCGTAATCAACTTCAAGATAATGATCGTTGAAGCTGTTGTTCTGTTCAGGGTCCAGTATTTCCAGCAATGCGGAAGCCGGGTCGCCACGGTGATCCATACCCATTTTGTCGATTTCATCTAATAAGAACAGCGGGTTCTTAACGCCAGCTTTAGACAACTTCTGGACGATTTTCCCCGGCATTGAGCCAATATAGGTACGGCGATGCCCTCGAATTTCGGCTTCATCACGCACACCACCAAGGGCCATGCGGACGAATTTTCGGTTAGTAGCGCGAGCAATAGATTCGCCGAGGGAGGTCTTACCCACGCCGGGGGGACCTACCAGACAAAGCACTGGCCCCTTGATTTTTTTGACTCGTTTCTGGACCGCCAGATATTCGAGAATACGCTCCTTCACCTCTTCCAAACCATAGTGATCTTTATCGAGTATTTGCTCTGCCTGGTTCAGGTTGTGTTTGACCTTGGAACGCTTTTTCCAGGGGACATTCACCATCCAGTCAATATAGCTTCTCACCACAGAGGCTTCCGCCGACATGGGTGACATCATCTTCAGTTTATTGAGCTCCGCCTGGGTTTTTTCAGCGGCCTCTTTACTCATGCCGCTATCGTTAATCTTCTTCTCGAGGTCATCAATTTCATTCGGCGCCTCATCCATATCACCAAGTTCTTTCTGTATCGCCTTCATCTGTTCATTCAGGTAATACTCACGCTGGCTCTTTTCCATTTGCTTTTTAACACGGCCGCGAATACGTTTTTCTACCTGGAACAGGTCAATTTCAGCTTCCATCAGGCTGAGCAAGTGCTCAATCCTGGTGTCTACATCGGCTATTTCAAGAATGGCTTGTTTCTGGTCCAGCTCAAGGAGCATATGGGCCGCAATGGTATCGGCCAGGCGACCAGGCTCGTCGATCCCGGACAGGGAGGTTAATACCTCAGATGGGACTTTTTTACTGAGATTAACGTACTTGTCAAATTGAGCCATTGATGAGCGCACCAAAGCCTGCGCGTCGGTATCTGATAGCGCCGCCGAATCAATTTTTGAGGCCTTGGCGAGCAAATAGTCACCTTCAGCCCGCAGTTCGTCCAGGTTGGCACGGTAGCCCCCTTCAACCAGCACCTTAACGGTACCGTCAGGCAACTTCAGCAGCTGTAAAATACTGG
>JAUXHA010000048.1 GCA_030621845.1 Spongiibacteraceae bacterium | reverse complement strand
CGAACAGGTACTGCCCGGCTACCTCGACAGCCTGGGGATTGAATACCATATTGTTGAAAAAGATACTTATTCCGTGGTGAAGGAGAAAATACCCGAGGGTAAAACCACCTGTGGTTTATGCTCCCGTCTGCGTCGCGGTACCTTGTATTCCTTTGCTGAAGACATCAATGCGAGCAAGATCGCGCTGGGCCACCACCGCGATGATATGGTGGAGACCCTGTTCCTGAATTTATTTTACGGCGGTAAGCTCTCGGCCATGCCGCCTAAATTGTTGTCTGATGACAAGCGTAATATTGTTATCAGGCCTATGGCCTATTGCAAAGAGGCTGATCTGGAAGCGTATGCTGCGATTAAGCAGTTTCCGATTATTCCCTGTAATCTCTGCGGTTCCCAGCAGAATCTGCAACGGCAAAAAATCAAATCCATGTTGCAAGGCTGGGAGCAAATCCAGCCTGGCCGTGTCGGCAGTATCTTTGCTGCGCTGCAAAACATCGCTCCTTCACAACTGGCTGATAATACGCTGTTTGATTTTGCCGGGCTGCAACTCGATCGTCAGGGTGAGCGTCAGCCCTACGCTTACAGCGACGAAGAGCGCGCAGTCGCTGTAAATAATAATCTGGTTCAGTTCATCGAAGCGCAGCAACTCTAGGGCCTTTCCTTCCTTCTCTCAGTAGGTCATCACCGGCTTTGTGCGGCGCAGGCGTAAAGTTGGCGTGCTTTGTGCTGTATATCCTGTCGGCACGCTATCATTCCTTTTGTTGTCAATTAACTGTCAATTGGGAGTTAAGTGAAGTGTGTTGATGGCCGCTTTACTTTGCTTATAAAGCAATTGTTTTGGGTGGGGCGTAATTTGTTGGCAGTATTTTGACGACTCTTTAATGGTGTCGTGCATCGTAGCGTAATGGCAAAAGAAGTGAATAAAACGGGTAGACAGGCATTATTAACGCATTGGGACCAGCATATGACGCGTGTATTTGCTGTGCTGTGCATGGTATTGCTGTTCTTGGTCGCGGCGATACTGTGGTGGGCACAGACCGGGTCAGGGCAATATGCCGGGGTGTTGGTGATCAAACAATTGACCATTGCCTCGCTGTTTATATTGGTGCTGGTTTTTGTGTTGTGGTTAATGAAAACGCTGTTGGACGCTGCCAGCTTACAAAATGAATCGGAGTCGATAACAATGAGAATTCGAGATAACAACAATGAAGAGGGTCTGCGGGCACCTTTAATAGATTCCGCGCCAGTGATGCCGAGTGAGCAGGTGGAGGCGGAAATCGATACCCAGGCTGAGCTGGACCGAATTCGGGTAATGATTGCCAGGGATCCGGAAAAAGTAGCACAGGTGGTTAACCGCTGGATTGATGCCCATGAATAAAACAGATTACAGTACTTTATCCGGCGAAGATGCCTTGCGCCAGGCGGCCATTGTATTAATGGCAGTGGGTAAAAAAGATGCGGGCAGGGTGCTCAAATACCTGCAGCCAAAGCAGGTAATGCGTATTGGTAAAAGCATTAGTGGGCTGGGGCCAGTCTCGGTGGATCATTTAAACGAGGCCTTGAGCGGCTGTAATAGCGACATTCAACAGCTAACCGATGTGGGTCGCGATGGTCATGCTTACGCCAGGCAGATTATGGCCTTTAGCAAGGACAAACTGGCGGTTGCTGGCAGCGGTTTCGATCATGCCGACACCTCGGCACTGGATGACTTGAAATGGCTGGATGCGGCTTCGGTAATGGATGTGATTAGTAATGAACACCCGCAGGTCCAGGCCATCGTGCTGGCTTATCTTGATGCGGATCATGCGGCTGAAGTGCTGGCCTTAATTCCCGATTTTATCCGTCAGGATGTTATTGTCCGTATTGGTTCACTGTCTTCTATCCAGACCCATGCGCTGGAAGAACTCAATGCCATTGTTGCTCAAAAGCTTCATGCCAGCGCCGGTGTGCAATCGGCGGCCCTCAATGGCAGTCGCTTGGTTGCGGATATTTTCAGGCACCTCGATGAAGAGCTCGAAGTCGATTTGCTCAAGGTGATGCACCGGGCCGACCAGAAACTGCATGACCAGGTGGAAGAGCAGTTGGGCGGTATTAATCGTGTGCTCAATCTGGATGAACAGCAATTTGACCTGTTGTTAACCCGAATCGAGCCGCGGCAACTGGTGCTGGTACTTAAGGGCGCGGACCAACAATTGTATGAGCGCATACAAGAGCGTTTACCGCCTCTTGAATTTGATCAGCTGGAAAATAAAGTAGAAAAAATGGGGCCGGTCAGGTTGGCTGATATTGATGCGGCCCAGCAACAGTTAATTGCCTTATCGCGGCTTTGAGCATTCGCCAGTGATGACTTATTGTTCCCGGCAGTTCCATTATTCGGAAGGCTATAGTAAATTGGCCTGAGACTTAAAAGTTAATGGTGGCGGTAGTATAGCCTGATGTTATGGAAGGAATCGTATGACAATAAATGCAAGTTTATCCGCAGCGGGTGAGGAGCTGACGATTTGTGTCGATGGGCGCTTTGACTATCTGTACCACAATGAATTTCGCGGTGCCTATGAGGGGCTGGACCGTCGGCCCCTGCGTTATCTTATTGATTTGAAAGCGGTCACCCATGTTGATAGCTCGGCATTGGGTATGTTGTTATTGCTCAGGGATTATGCCGGCGGTGATGATGCCAATATCAGCATTATCAATGGCAGTGAGGATGTAAAAAAAGTGTTGTTAATTTCCAAGTTTGACCAGTTGTTTGAGATTTCATAGTCGCGACTTGTGTTCGGTTCACGCCATGCAAAATGTACAGCCTATAAAAATACTCGTTGCCGATGACAGTGATACTGATCGCTTGCTGTTGGCTACTATTCTCCGCAAACAGGGCCATGAGATTGTTACTGCCGAGGACGGTGTTGAGGCGGTAGCGGCCTTTGATCGTAGCCGGCCGGACATGGTGTTGATGGATGCGCAGATGCCGCGAATGGATGGCTTTGAGGCCGCAGTGGCGATAAAGCAGCGGGCCGGTGAGGATTTTATCCCGATTATTTTTCTCACTGCCCTGCATGAGGTCGATGCCCTGGTGCGTTGTCTGGAGGTGGGCGGAGATGATTTTCTTACCAAGCCCTATAACAGCACAATCCTCCAGGCGAAAGTCAATGCATTCTCCAGAATGCGTCATATGCAGCAGTTGCTGTTACGCCAGCGCGATCAGATTGCCGAGCACAACCAGCGTATGGTGCGCGAGCAGGAAATTGCCCGTGAGGTGTTTGACCGGGTTGCTCACAAGGGCTGCCTCAATGCCGATAATATTAAATCCAGAATTTCGCCCATGGCTATTTTTAATGGTGATGTGGCGCTGGCGGCGGTCAACCCTGCGGGTAATTTGTGTTTGCTGCTGGGAGACTTTACCGGTCATGGTTTGAATGCCGCTATCGGTGCGATGCCATTGGCGCAGTGTTTTTATGACTTGTTGGAGAAGGGCTTTTTATTCAGGGAGATCCTCCAGCAGTTGAATCTAACGCTCTGTGATGTGTTGCCGGAGGATATTTTTTGCTGCGCCATTTTTATCGAATTTAATTTTCGTGAACAGCATATTACGGTGTGGAACGGCGGTCTTCCCGATGGTCAGCTGCTCAGCGCATCCACCGGTCAACGGCAGCCGCTGCCTTCCCGTCACTTACCGCTGGGGATCAAGCCTGAACTGCAGTTTGATGAGGCGATAGCGGTCTATGATGTCAGCCCTGGTGACCGTATCCTGGTTTGGACTGACGGTATTGTTGAGGCTGAAGATGTTGAAGGTAATCTTTTTGGAAACAATAGGTTAGAGTTAATAATTAATGCTAATTCTAATTTGAATGTGTTGTTTGATGAGATTGACCAGGAAGTGACGGCGTTTATCGGTACGGGGGCTGCGCTCGATGATATCTCACTACTGGAAGTTAAGATGGTTGCGCCGGAGCAATTTAATTACCAGGGGCCGGCATTCCTTTGCGAAGGTGACAATGGTGCTGATGACTGGAGCCTGGCTTTTGAGTTGCGCGCTGACAGTTTACGTCATTTCAACCCATTACCTCAATTGCTACAGGTGCTGATGGAAGCGCCGGCGATCCGTCCCTATGCCGGGCAGGTTTATACGGTGATTTCGGAATTATTCAGCAATGCCCTGGAGCACGGCCTGTTGCAACTGGATTCGACCCTGAAAGCAACGGACAGCGGTTTTAATGCGTATTATGAACGTAGGGAAAACGCGCTGCCTGACTTGCAGCAGGGTTCGATTACCATCAATCTGGATTATCAGGGTGATGTGAGTGGCGGTCGCTTGGTCATCAATGTTGAAGATAGCGGTAAAGGCTTTGATTTTAAGGCTTTGGAGGCTGCTGGCACGGATAAAAATGAATATTCTGGCCGGGGTATTCGGCTTGTTCAGGGGCTTTGTGCATCGGTGGAATACCAGGGTGTTGGCAACGCCGTGGAAGCCGTTTTTTTATGGGGGGATAGTTAGCCGTATTGGCTTTCGCTCCAGACAATAAGAATGATTATTTTACATTTAAGGGAGGGGCTATGATTGAAGACAGTGTGCACCTCGATCTGGCGGCTTTAGATGAGCTGAAAAGTATCATGGAGGATGATTTCTCTTTATTGGTCGATACCTTTGTTAACGACAGCCTGTACCGTATCGAGACGATTACCGAGGCGATTAATGCCGGTGACCCGCAGGCGGTTTGGCGCGCCTGTCACAGCTTTAAGGGCAGTGCCGCTAATATGGCTGCTCCCGCTTTGGCGGTTCTTTGCAGGCAACTGGAAGACCTTGGCCGCAGTGAGTCGCTATCGGGAGCCAGACACTTGCTTGAGCAGTTGACGGCCGAGTACCAACAGGTTTCGAGACGGCTCGCGGAATTGTAGCGGGCTGTTTTGTTCGGCTCTTAATGACTGGCACAGGAATTGCTGCGATTGTTAGGTTGCCCAAGCCGTCATCTGTTTGACTCCATGACGCTGTGGCCTCAAAGTAGTTTGTGAATCAATACGGTAGAGAATGAGCGTGCAGGATTTATTGAGCCAGGAAGAAATCGATGCGCTGCTTCACGGGGTGGAGGGGGCGTTTTCCGCGGCGGATGATGCCGAACCCGAGCAGCGTGAAGTGGTGCCCTATGAGTTGAGTGGGCATCGCTCCCTGCAACGGGGTGCGTGGCCGGGTCTGGAATTGGTCAATGAGCGCTTTGCCCGTCAATTACGTAGCAGTCTGTTTAAATTATTTAATGTAGAGATGGCGGTTAGTGTGGACGCGCATCAGCGTATCAGTTTTGAGGATTTCCAGGAGACATTAAATACCCCCAGCAGTATTACCCTGCTGAGCTGCGCGCCGTTGACGGGTAAAGTCTTGTTAGTGCTTGATACTCATCTGGTATTCAAATTCGTTGAGCTTTTTTTTGGTGGTTCAAGTGGCCCGGCGCGAATTGCCGGGCATCAATACACGGCGCTGGAACAGCGGGTGATTGATTTGTTCCTGACCGAAGTCGGCGAAAATATCGCCTATGCCTGGCGGCCACTGGTGGCGATTGAACCGCAGCAAACCGGCGCAGAAACGCTCCCCCGATCCTTGTCTGATTTCAGTCCCGATGAGCCGCTGGTGGTATGCAGTTTCCAGCTTGGCGAGGGCGGTAGTGGTGGGCAGTTACAGCTGGCGCTGCCTTATTTAATGCTGGCACCGCTACAGGACCGGCTTGAGAACGGCCTGGCCAGTAATGCGGATACAGCATCAACGTATTGGCGCGAGAACCTTCACAGTAGCATCCAGGCTACCCGGGTGACCATGAGTTGCTCGGTTAACAGCGAGCCGTTGTCATTCAGGGATGTATTAAACCTGGACGTTGGCGATATAATCCCGCTGGACAGTTCGTCAGTGATGCTCCAGGCCAATAAGCGCGCACTGTATCGGGCCAGTTTGGCGGATTTGAGCGGGGGGCTGTCGGTGCAATTACAGGGGCGTATCCAGCAATGAGCATAAGTTCAGGGATGTATAGGACTTTTTGGCTTGAATAAAGCCCGGTGGAGTAGTGAATGAATGACGATGAAATCAGTCAGGATAAAATGGCTGAACAGTGGGCGGCCGCCATGGCGGCCGAGCAGGCTTCTGAAGGTACGACAGAGAGAGGGGCGCGAGCCAGCGATGAGGGTGTGAAAAGCACTCAGCAGACGGGCTTCAATCGGGCATTGGCAGCAGATGCCCCCGATGTTGAAATACCCGCCCCGCCGGCTTACCCGAATGCGCCCGAACTGGATGTGATCCTGGATATATCGGTGCGCCTGACCATGGAGGTAGGCAGTAAGGAGATCAGTATTGGTGAGCTGCTGCAGTTAAAGCAGGGCTCGGTGATGGAGTTGGATCGATTGGCAGGACAGGCACTGGATGTGCTGGTGAATGGCACCTTGATTGCCCAGGGCGAAGTGGTGCTGGTTAATGACAAATACGGGATTCGTATGACCGACATTATTAGTCAGTCCGAGCGAATCAAGCGTCTAAAGTAATCTGCAGCGTAATGCCTGGCTAGTGGGTAATAGGCACGTCTTTTGCTGTGATATAAAGATATTCTTTAATGTGTCGGCTTGTTGACGTTGTCCGGGGCTGCAGGTGTTATGACTATAAAACGAATTATCGCAGACAATATGAGCTCGGCCCTTGGTCAGGTCAGGCAAACCCTGGGACCCGAGGCGATGATTTTATCCAATCGTCGCGTTGATGATGGGGTAGAGCTGATGGTAAGCGACCAATTGCCAGAGTTAACGGAATTGGCCGATACGCACAGCCTGGAAGGTGATCTTGCCCAGCTTCGTTCGGAAGTGGCGGAACTTAAGGCTATGCTGGCGAGCCCGGCACTGCGTGCTAGCCCCAAGCGAGCGAGGGGGACCAGTACGCGCCGCCATCGGCAGTTGAGCCGGTTGGGGTTTTCCCGTGCGGTAATTGAACAATTGTTTGCCCCGGATCCGGCTGATTTGCTGGATGATATGCCGTCCCGGCTTGCCCGGTTGTTGCCCACTGTCGGTAAGGATTTAATCGCTACAGGAGGCGTGTTTGCCTTTGTTGGACCCACCGGTAGTGGCAAGTCCACCACCATAGCCAAACTGGCGGCCAGTTATGTGTTGGCCAATGGCGCTGATGATATCGCGCTGGTGACCATGGATACCTTCGGGGTAGCGGCTCACGAACAACTGCGCGCGATGAGCCGAATTTTAAAAATCCCGCTGCAAGTGGTTGATCGGCAACATAGCCTTGAGCGTGCTTTACATGATTTACGACACAAGTCAGTGGTGCTGGTTGATACTGCGGGGTTTAGCCGCAATGACCCGCGCCTGCAACAGCAAATGGCCTGTATTAATGGCCTCGGCAAGCGGGCTAAAACATTGCTGGTGATTCCGGCCAATAGCCCGCGGCTGGTTGTGGAAACGGCCTATAAGACCTATCGGGCGAAGCATCTTGCCGGCTGTGTCATTAGCAAGCTGGATGATGCGATTAATTTTGCTGCGGTGTTGAGTTTTTGCATCGAGGGCAGTATTCCACTGGCCTATACCACCGACGGGCAGGACGTGCCTGAGGCCTTTACGGTAGCCAATAGCGGGGTGCTGGTGCGACGATTATTGGATACGACGCGTGCCGCAGCGCGGCAAAGGGTACTAAAACGTCAGCAGAGTGATCACGCCGTCGCTGAGAAGCCCTGATGTTCAGTCTTGCCGGGGTGTGATGGTGTACAATGCTTTTAGTCGTGCCAGGTTCAAACAGATAACAATAAGCACAAGAGATAATGGGAGTGAATTTAACCGATGAGTAGTGAGCATCCGGTACAAGTAATTGCAGTGACAGGCGGCAAGGGGGGCGTTGGCAAGAGTAATGTGTCGATTAACCTGAGTGTCTGCCTGGCTGAAAAAGGCCGCCAGGTAGTGTTGCTGGACGCTGATCTCGGGCTGGCCAATATTGACGTATTGCTGGGTTTGACCCCGAAACGTAATCTGGAAGATGTGCTCGCCGGTGAATGTTCCCTGGAGGATATTATGCTGGAGGGGCCAGCGGGGGTGCGTATCATTCCCGCTTCATCGGGTACCCAGAAAATGACCATGCTCGGGGCGATGGAACATGCCGGCTTGATACACGCTTTTAGTGAGCTGGCAGACCAGTTGGATGTGCTGGTGATTGATACGGCGGCCGGTATCTCTGACTCGGTGGTCAGTTTTGTTCGCGCCGCCCATGAAGTGCTGGTAGTGGTCTGCGATGAGCCATCGTCTCTGACTGATGCCTACGCGCTGATCAAATTGCTGAACCGGGATTTTGGCGTTGAGCGCTTCCGGGTGCTGGCGAATATGACCCGCTCCACTCAGGAAGGGCGTAATCTCTACAGTAAACTGGTGCAGGTTACCGACCGTTTCCTCGATGTCACTTTGCAGTATGTCGGTCATATTCCCTTTGATGACAGCCTGCGCAAAGCGGTGCAAAGACAGCGGGCAGTGGTTGATTTAAGCCCGAGAAGCAAGTCGGCAATGGCATTCAGGCAGCTTGCGGATAAAGTCGATTTGTGGCCGCTGCCTTCTACGCCTCGTGGGCATCTGGAATTTTTTGTTGAGCGCCTGGTGCAGGGCGCTTGATCAGCGCTTTTCCCTGGGGCCAGCTTTTTCAAACGGTAAAAATTGTGTATACAAAGTGCTCAGCTTCACACTAAAATAGCGTCAATAATCATTTATTAAAACAATAAAAAAGAGACAACTAAAAAAGGATTGCGTGTGCAAGTCTGGACGGTCGCCAATCAAAAAGGCGGTGTTGGCAAAACAACCACAACAGTAACGCTGGGTGGTATTCTCGCCGACCGGGGTAATCGTGTGTTGTTGCTGGACCTCGATCCGCAAAGCTCCCTGAGCTGTTACTTTGGCTATGACCCCGATAGCTTACAGCGCAGCAGCCTCAATTTATTTACTGAAGAGCGGCTGAGCAGTCGTTACCTGCAGTCGCTGATCGTGAGTACCTCATCGCCCAATCTTGATTTACTGCCCTCGAGCATGAGTTTGGCCACGGTTGAACGATCAGTTAATAGCAATGGCATGGGCTTGAAAGTCTCCAGGGCGCTGACGCTGCTACGGCCACATTATGATTTTGTATTAATAGACAGCCCCCCGGTACTCGGTGCCCTGATGATTAACGCCATGGCCGCCTGTGACCAGTTACTGGTGCCAGTACAAACAGAATATCTGGCGATGAAGGGGACAGAACGGATGATTCGAACCATTGCCATGGTTGAGAAATCCCTCGGCACAACGCTGCATTACACGCTGGTGCCGACCTTGTACGATCGTCGAACCCAGGCCTCTGTCGGCACTCTGCGCCAGCTGCGCCAGGCTTATCCGACGCGTATTTGGCCGTCGATGATCCCCATTGATACGCGCTTTCGCGATGCCAGTAAAGCGGGCCAGACACCTTCTCGCTATAATGCCTCGTCGCGGGGCGTGCGTGCCTACCAGTCGCTACTAAAAAGCCTGGCCTTACAAAACGACCAGCGCCTGATGGCCTAGCCGGAATAGCTTATGAGCAATGAAAAACCTGAACTGGATATCGAAAAACCCGGCGCAGTTTTGCAGGGATATCTTGATGATTTACTCACGGTATCTACTTCGCTCAATATGGTGGCGGGTCTGGACTATGTGGCAGAGAGAGAGCCACCGGCCAGTGCGACTGCCGTAGTGCTGGAGCCGGAGCGAGAGGTTCGCCGCTATCAGGATGCTAATCGCCCGCATTGGGCGCAGCAGCAATTTGATGCAATTATTATCTGTTCGGGTGGACATCACTTTGCTGTGCCCTTGCAGGAACTGGCGTCACTTAGTTTACTGGATGAGTTTGAGAGTCAATTATTCACCGAAACGACTTCCGCTCTGGTGGTGTCAGAGCGAGCCACAGGCCGTTTTCGTATAGCCCACCTGGGTCGTCTTTTGTTACTGGAGGATTACCAGGGGGCTATAGATGAACGACAGGCCTACCTGCTAAGCCTGAATGGGGAAAACTGGGGGTTGGCGGTGGCTTCGGTTTCCGATCGTCTTAGCATTGACCCGGATGCGGTTCATTGGCGCATGGATAGGGGCAAGAACCCCTGGTTGGCGGGCACACTGTTTGAGTCGCAATACCCCTTGCTGGATTTGCGTCAACTGCAGCCCATGTTAAAAAGGCTCTCATCCTGACACGGTAGTGCGGGTGAAAAACGGCTTGCTACTGGCACGGTAAGTGCTTGCTCTTCAAATAGTTGAAAAAATGATTGATAATTGACGTTTACCTTGTATAGATACCTTATACAGCGGCGAGGGTGCGGAGGCGAGGAAGTTAATGGCACTGGTTTATTTTAGTTTGGCAATTGTAATGGTGTTTTCCGCCCTTGGTTGGGGGTTTGTGATACTTCGCCAGCGGCAGGCACAGCGGACGCAGCAGCAGTTGCAACAACAATTGCTGGCGCTACAGGCGGAATTGACGGCGGTGAACAGTGCTGCCATCGGTATTGGCCAGCGTTTGATTGCTACTGAGCGCAAGCTCAATGCCGCGGTCGAAAAACAACAGCACCTCGAACTCAGTGGCAGCAGTCTGGTGCCCTTGCTAAGCGGCCCCGCTTCGGCGGAACACTTAGTCGAACGCTATGGATTTTCCGAGGTAGAAGCCCGGCTAATCTCCCGCTTGACCGAAACCGCGTCGAGTGGTGACTAGGGTTTGTCAGTGATAATTAAACGGGAGCGATAAGCAAGTGACGGCTTTGCTCCAAACAATTCAGCTACACTGTGAGCGCGATGACCGGGTATTAATCGATAATGTTAATCTGTCGGTTGAAGCGGGTGCTATCTACCAGATCGAGGGTGCCAATGGCTCGGGTAAAACAACCCTGCTACGTGTGCTCTGTGGTCTTTCCTCTCAATATTCGGGTGACATTCTCTGGTGCGGCGAGTCTTTGTCCGTGGCCGCTGCGGCGTTTTACTCGCAATTACTGTTCATCGGCCACAGCGCCGGGGTTAAGGCGGCACTGACACCCCGTGAAAATTTACAGTGGTATGCGGCATTCAATGGCGCAGACAGTTCGCAAATTGATTCGGCACTGGCCACGGCAGGTTTAGTTGGCTACGAGGATTCACCGTGTTTTTCTCTCTCTGCCGGTCAACAGCGCCGGGTTAGCCTGGCGCGTTTATTCCTGATCCCTGCACGGTTGTGGATACTCGATGAACCCTTTACCGCCATTGATAAACAGGGGGTCAAGGAGTTGGAGGGCTGGATAGCACAACATGCGGCGCAGGGAGGGAGTGTGATATTGACCACCCATCACGAACTCAATATTGAGCCCGCTGTGCATAAAATTTTTCTGGGTGGCTGATGGATAATCAGCAGCCAACAGTTTCCATCGCGGCCGTATTCGGCGCCACCCTGCGTCGGGATTTAACCATTGCCTATCGCCGGCGCGGTGACTTCGTCAACCCGCTGATTTTTTTCCTGATGGTGTGCTCGCTGTTTCCCATGGGTGTGGGTCCTGATCCGAAGCAACTGGCGCAATTGGCACCGGGAATTCTGTGGGTAGTGGCATTGTTGGCCTGCCTACTGTCCAGCGACAACCTGTTTCGCAGCGATTATGATGACGGCAGCCTGGAGCAAATGTTATTGAGCCCGGTGTCCCTGTATATCCAGGTATTGGCCAAGGCCATGAGCTATTGGTTACTGACTGGTTTTCCGCTGGCGTTGATTGCACCCTTGTTGGGGCTGCTGCTGCATTTACCTGCAACGGGTATGCTGGCGCTGGTGGTTAGCATGGGCTTGGGTACGGTGAGCCTGAGCCTGATAGGGGCGATTGGTGCGGCGTTGACGGTGGGTTTGAGAAAGGGGGGCTTGTTGATTTCCCTGATTGTATTGCCACTGTATATACCGGTGTTAATCTTTGGTGTGAGTGCCGTGCAGCGAGCGGTTGACGGTTTGAGTTATGCCGGGCCGTTGGCAGTACTGGGAGCCTTTTTGGCCTTGGCACTGACACTGGCACCGCTGGCGATTGCGGCCAGCGTGAGGATTAGCGTGGACAATTAGGATCGGCAGGGCTAAAAATATCTTTTTCCCTGGCTTTTTTGCAAAGCATTCCCCCGACTGCACCAGCGGCACAGAAGCGTAAGATACCCCGGCCGTCGTCGATCAGGTAATAACAGCGACAGCGATAACCAGTCCGCAAGTTAAAGCAATCAGGCAGCCCACGACAAGGGCAAGGTGTTTCATGGTAGTGGCATCTTCGTTCATGTTGAGCCTCCATTGGCTTTTGTTATATCTGCCAGCTTAGGTAGGATGTGTTGCGGCGACATTGATGTGGGTCAAATTAGCAATAACTGTCATTTTCCTCCCGCTAGCGCCGGATTCTTGTATAATCGCGGCTGTTTTTCACAGGTACTATTCGATTTATCATGTGGCAGTTTTTTCATAAGTTAGGTTCTCCCCGCTGGTTTTATGAAATCAGTGGTCGGTGGTTGCCCTGGCTGGCGTTATTGACAGCGGCTTTACTGCTAACCGGCGCGGTCTGGGGGCTGGCCTATGCGCCGCCCGATTTCAAGCAGGGTAATAGTTTCCGTATTATTTATTTCCATGTTCCCGCCTCAGCGGTATCCATGGCCTGTTATATGGTGATGGCCATGGCCGGTGCTGTCAGCTTGATCTGGCGGATGAAGTTGGCCGAGGTGGTGATGAAGTGCTGTGCGCCGATTGGTGCGTCGATTACCTTTATTGCCCTGGTCAGTGGTGCTATCTGGGGTAAACCCACCTGGGGTACCTGGTGGGTGTGGGATGCCCGTATTACCTCGGTGCTGGTGTTGTTTTTCCTTTATCTGGGCGTGCTCGCCCTGTATGAGGCCTTTGACAATAAAGAGGCCGCGGGTAAGGCCTGTGCTGTATTGAGCCTGGTGGGCTGTGTCAATATCCCGATTATTTACTGGTCGGTTGAGTGGTGGTATAGCTTGCATCAGCCGGCGACGATCAAGTTTACCGAACAGTCATCCATGCACCCGGATATGCTGCAACCGTTACTGGTTATGATTGCCGGGTTTTATTGCTTTTTTGCGGTGGCGTTATTGCTTTATACTCGCAGTGAGATTTTGTTTCGTGAGCGCAATACCAAGTGGGTCAGGGCGCTGGTTGAGAAGAGCGTGGGGTAATAATGTTTTTCAATAATTTTTCTGAATTGATGGCGATGGATGGACACGGTGCCTATGTCTGGGCGGTAGTGCTTATCTCCCTGCTGGTATTGTCCAGCCAGATTATCATACCGCTGGGACGGTCTCGGCGCTTCTTTGTGCAGCAGCGTATGCGTCTGCGCAGGGAATCCAATCAATAACTACAAGGTTTAATCGTTACTATTATGCATCCGGTTCGTAAACAGCGTTTGATGGTGGTTTTATTTATTCTTTTTGGCGCTGCTGTGGCGGTAGCGCTGATTACCTTTGCCCTGCGCGACAATATCAATTTGTTTTATTCACCGCTGGAAATTGCCGAGGGCAAAGCCCCGGTGGGCACTCAAATTCGTGCCGGTGGCATGGTGTTGGAGGGCAGTATCAAGCGTGACCCCAACAGCTTGCGGGTTGATTTTATTGTCACCGATTATGCCGCCCAGGTGCCGGTGAGCTATACCGGTATTCTTCCTGATTTGTTTGCGGAGGGGCAGGGTGTGGTTGCTGCGGGCAAGTTGAACAGTAGCGGTCTGTTTGAAGCGACGGAAGTGCTGGCCAAGCACGACGAAAATTACATGCCCCCGGAAGTGCAGTCAGCGGTTGATGCCGCGGCTGAAACCCTTAGCCCATAACAGGTATTGCCCTTGATTCCCGAGTACGGACATTTTGCCTTAATTCTCGCGCTTTGCCTGGCCCTGCTGCAATCTTCGCTGCCCATGCTGGGTGCGATTAACGGCAATCGTCAATGGATGGCCATGAGTCGCTCGCTGGCGGCGGGGCAGTTCACTTTTGTGCTGGTGTCGTTTGCGGTGTTGGCTTACCTGTTTTTGCAGGATGATTTCAGTGTGTCGATCGTCGCCGCCCACTCCAATTCGCTGCTGCCGGATATGTACAAGTTCAGTGCTGTCTGGGGCGGCCATGAGGGCTCGCTGTTACTTTGGGTGCTAATCCTCTCGGCCTGGAGCCTGGCAGTGGCGCTGTTTAGTCGGCAGTTACCCCTGGATATTGTCGCCAGGGTGTTGTCGGTGATGGGGATGATTTCAGTGGGCTTCCTGTTATTTTCCCTGTTAACGTCCAATCCCTTTGCCCGTAATTTGCCGATGATTCCCGCCGATGGCGGTGATCTCAATCCGCTGTTGCAGGATGTTGGCTTGATTATTCACCCGCCGATTCTCTATTGCGGTTATGTGGGTTTTTCTGTGGCGTTTGCCTTTGCCATCGCCGCGTTAAGTAGTGGTCGGCTGGATGCAGCCTGGGCTCGCTGGTCCAGGCCCTGGACCACTGTTGCCTGGGCTTTCCTGACCCTGGGTATCACCCTGGGAAGTTGGTGGGCTTACTATGAGCTGGGCTGGGGCGGCTGGTGGTTCTGGGATCCGGTTGAAAACGCTTCTTTCATGCCCTGGTTAGTGGGCACGGCGCTGATTCATTCACTGGCGGTGACGGAAAAACGCGGCGTCTTTAAAAGCTGGACGGTGTTGCTGGCGATCATGGCTTTTTCCCTTAGCTTGCTGGGGACTTTCCTGGTGCGTTCGGGGGTTTTAACCTCGGTGCATTCCTTTGCTGCAGATCCGGAGCGCGGATTATTCATCCTGGTCTTTCTTGGCCTGGTGGTGGGGGGGTCGCTGTTATTATATGCCCTGCGTGCGCCGGCGGTTAGCAATCGCAGTGAGTTCAACTGGTTATCGAGGGAATTGTTTCTACTGGTGAATAATGTCATCTTACTGGTCGCCATGCTAACGGTTTTGTTTGGTACCTTATTTCCCTTGATTATGGATGGCTTTGGTCTGGGCAAGTATTCGGTGGGCCCGCCTTATTTTAATGCGGTTTTTGTGCCGCTGATGGCACTGTTATTTGTATTTATGGGCGTAGGGCCCAGTGTTAACTGGAAGCGTAGTCGCTTTGCCGAGCTGCGTAAAAAACTGATGCTCGCTGCCATCAGCAGTGTGGCTGTGGGGCTGTTATTTCCGCTGATTTATGCTGAGGAGTTTTATATTCTGGTGTCACTGGCGGTGTGTTTTGCCAGCTGGATAGTACTGGGCTGTGCGGTGGATTTACGCGACAAGCTGCGTCATGCCAGTAGTCTGGGGCGGGGTCTGCGGCGACTGGGTGCGTCTTACTATGGTATGCAGCTGGCTCATTTAGGCATGGCTTGTGCGGTGATCGGTGTCTGCTTGACCAGTCACTATAATGTTGAGCAGGATGTACGTATGGTGCCCGGTGATACGCTGGAGGTGGCCGGTTACAGTTTTCAATTCCTTGGCAGTCGCGCCATCACGGGGCCAAATTACCAGGGTGATGAAGGTCGAATCGTGGTGACCCGGGGGGATGAGGCGGTGACCACCTTGCGCCCGCAAAAAAGGCGTTATCACTCCCAGCAAGGACAGCCGATGACGGAGGCGGCGATCGATGCCGGGCTGTGGCGGGATATCTATGTGGCCATGGGTGAGCCGTTGGCCAATGGTGCCTGGGCGGTGCGGATTCACTACAAACCCTTTGTGCGCTGGATGTGGTTGGGCGGTATCCTGATGGCACTGGGCGGGGTGCTGGCTATCAGCGATAAGCGCTATCGCTTGCGCGGGCGCAGCAAGGCGACGGTTGCGGCGAATACGCCCTCAGTGCAGGCGGGTTAAGCGCATGGGTCGATTAAAATTATTCTTGCCGCTGCTGGTTTTTATGCTGGTGCTGGTTTTCTTCTACTGGATGGTTGCGCGCATTGGCGATGGCGGCTATAACCCTCAATCGCTGCCCTCTGCGCTGTTAAACAAGCCGGTGCCGGATTTTCAGCTGCCACAGTTGGAACAGTTCCAGAACACCCTTACCGAACAGGATATGCAGGGGCAGATCGCGCTGATTAATATCTGGGCCACCTGGTGCCCCTCCTGTCATGTTGAGCATTCATACCTCAACCAGTTGGCCTCGGAGCAGGGCATTATTATCTACGGTGTCAACTATAAGGATGAGGCCGCCAAGGCGTTGCGATGGTTGCAACAAAAAGGCAATCCCTATCGGTTTAATGTGTTTGATCGGGCGGGGGGGCTGGGTCTTGATCTCGGTGTCACCGGGGCGCCTGAAACCTACCTGATTGACCACCGGGGTTTTATTCGGCTGCGCTATCAGGGGCCGTTGAATGAGCGGGTGTGGCAGGAAAAATTTGCTCCGCTTATACAACAGCTGCAAAGCGAACAACAGGAGGCAGCAGGATGAAGTCATTATTAGTCTTGGTGCTGCTGTTGTTTTCGCTACCGGCGTTGGCGGTTATTGAAACCTATACATTTAATAATGATGTGGACCAGCGGCGCTACCAGTCCTTTGTTGAAGAGCTGCGTTGCCCCAAGTGCCAGAATCAAAATTTGTCAGGATCGAATTCACCGATA
Organism: Spongiibacteraceae bacterium; assembly: GCA_030621845.1. Lineage (GTDB taxonomy): Bacteria > Pseudomonadota > Gammaproteobacteria > Pseudomonadales > Dasaniaceae > JAUXHA01. The sequence goes on along the minus strand of JAUXHA010000048.1, from coordinate 3,778 downwards.
GCGGCGGATTTACGCGGCGAGCTTTACCGGCTGATTAATGAAGGTAAAAGTGATACTGAAATCGTCCAGTTTATGCTTGATCGCTATGGTGATTTTATTCTTTATCGTCCCCGATTCACGCCGCAAACAGCGATTTTATGGCTGGCGCCGGCGATCCTGTTATTGTCGGGGCTGGTGGTGGTAGTGATGGTCTTAAGGCGGCGCAGCAATAGCGATCAGCTTGTTGATTTGAGTGCAGCGGAACAACAAAGGCTGCAGACATTACTGGATGAGGATCGATCTGATGCCTGAGTTTTATGGCTTGGCCCTGTTAATGGCCTTACTGGCAAGCCTGTTTGTGTTGTTGCCCCTGATGGCTAAGCCCTCGCCTTTATCCGAGCGCCGCAGTGATACCAATATTACTGTGTTTAAGGAACGCCTTGCGCTCCTTGATGCCGATTACCAGGCGGGCAACTATGATCAGCGGCAATACCAGCTACTGAAAACAGAGCTTGAACGCAGTTTGCTTGACGATGCCGACATCGCCGAGCCAGCGTTAGCTGTGCAGGAAAATAAATGGCCGCTAAAGCTGCTGTTGGCGCTGCTGGTGCCGCTTTTGGCTTTTGGTCTGTACCTGCAAACGGGTGCGCTGGGTGATTGGCGTATTAGTCGTACCCTCGATAGCCTGCAACAGACCAGTGATGCCGGCCAGCGCCAGCAGCAGTTGACGCTATTGGCGCAGCAATTGACCCGGCAGCTACAGCAGGGCCCCGATCGGCTGGAGTATTATATGTTGCTGGGCAGTACCGAGGTGGAGTTGAAAAATTACCCGGCGGCGGTGGATGCCTACCGTCGCTTGTCACTGCTGACACCAGGGGACGCGGAGGTGCTGGCACAGTATGCGCAGGCACTTTACCTCGCTTCGGGGCGTCAGTTGGGTGCCGAGGCGCGTCGCGTTGCCGAGCAGTCACTGGCCTTGAATCCGCACCAGCCTACGGTATTGGGTATGCTGGGGATTCACAGCTTCGAGCAAGGGGATTACGCGGCGGCCGCTGACTATTGGCAGCGACTCTTGCCTGGTCTGCCACCGGGTTCGCCGAATGAAAAAATGATCCGCTCGGGTATTGCCCAGGCAAGAGAGCGGGCCGGGTTGCCGGCGGCAGAAACGCCAGCCGAGCTTGCCGCTGAAGAGGTGATGGCGACCAGCTTGCGCGTGGCGGTATCACTGGCCCCTGAGCTGACAGCTGATGCCAATGCCAGCGTGTTTGTGTTTGCCCGTGCGGTTAACGGGCCGCCCATGCCCCTCGCGGTGGCGCGCCTGAAGGCTTCGGAGTTACCTGCGGACGTTGTACTCGATGACAGTATGGCAATGACACCGGCGATGAAGTTGTCGAACTTCCAGCAAGTTGAAGTGGTGGCGCGTATTTCCATGCGCGGTATTGCTAACCCGGGATCGGGAGATTTAGAGGGTAGCCTCGGGCCGGTGCAGTTAACGGAAAGTCGGCAAAACCTGAAACTCTCAATCGATCGTATACGGCCTTAAAAAAAATGCTGAAAACGATAAATCAGCATAGTGCTGGGAGAGCAAAACCTTTACACTAAGTTGAAATTTCACGGGAATTAAAAGCATTATTATTTCAGCTTTTAATTTTACTTATTTACAATAAATACAATTAGTTATAGCTTAAAGTTAAAGTAAAATGAGATTAAAATCTATCAAGCTGGCGGGGTTTAAGTCCTTCGTTGACCCGACCACTGTACCTTTTCCGAGTAACCTTGCGGCGATTGTCGGTCCCAATGGTTGTGGAAAATCCAATATTATCGACGCGGTGCGCTGGGTGATGGGCGAGAGCTCGGCGAAGAACCTGCGCGGCGAATCGATGACCGATGTTATTTTTAATGGTTCCGTGAATCGTGCGCCGGTCGGTCAGGCATCGATTGAGCTGGTGTTTGATAACAGTGACGGCAGCGTCGGCGGCGAGTATGCCCGCTACGCCGAGATATCCATTCGCCGCAAGGTCACCCGCGAGGCGCAATCCGATTATTACCTCAACGGAAATAAATGCCGTCGCCGTGATATTACCGACATCTTTCTTGGTACCGGCCTTGGTCCGCGCAGCTACGCGATTATTGAGCAGGGCATGATTTCCCGTTTGATCGAGTCCAAGCCCGAAGAGTTGAGGGTGTTTCTTGAGGAAGCGGCGGGGATATCCAAGTATAAAGAGCGCCGCCGCGAAACTGAAAATCGTATGCGCCGCACCGTCGAGAACCTTGATCGTCTTAGCGATTTACGTGAAGAGATGGGCCGGCAGTTGCAGCATTTGCAGCGGCAGGCGAGGTCGGCCGAGCGTTACACCGAATTAAAAAAGGAAGAGCGTTTATTGAAGGCTCAATTACAGGCCTTGCAATGGAAGTCACTCGATGTCCAGGTGAAGCAGCGTGAGCAGAGCATTCGCGAGCTGGAAGTGAAGCTGGAGTCGGTCATCGCTGAGCAGCGCTCTGTCGATACCGATATAGAAAAGTTCCGCGATGTGCATACCGATAAAATGGATACCTTTAACGAGGTGCAGGCACGTTTCTACAGTCTGGGTGCTGAAGTGGCCAGGGTTGAGCAGAGTATTCAGCATCAACAGGATCGCGCACGCCAACTCAACGAAGATCTCGAGCAAGCTGAAGCCGGTTATAAGGAGGCACAATTACACCTGGGCAACGATGATGAAAAATTAGGCCGTTGGCGGGATGAGGTTGGCGACATCCAGCCGCAGTTGGAGCTTGCTCAGTCGGCCGAAGAAAGTTCAGCTGAGAAACTGCTCAGCGCTGAAGAGGCTATGCAAAGCTGGCAACAGAGCTGGGATGAATTTAACCAGCGGGCAATGGAGCCAAGGCAAAAGGCTGAAGTACAGCAGTCGCGGATCTTGCATTTGGAACAGGCCTTAAGCCGTATCCAGCAGCGTATTGAAAAACTGGATGATGAAAAGACCGGTTTAACGGCCGGTCCGGTTGAGAGCGAAATTGAGCAGCTGCAGAGCAATTTAGCCGAGGTTGACGCCAGACTCGATGAGCAGCAGCGTACAGTTAGCCAGTCGCTGGGGCAAATTAATGACCAGCGTGAGGTGATTAATCAGCGCAGTACTGAACTGGATCAGGGCAGGAACAAACTGCAGGGATTACGGGGGCGGCAGGCCTCTCTGGAAGCCTTGCAGCAGGCGGCACTTGGTCAGCAAGCCGGTGCGGTCAGTGATTGGCTGGCAACTAACCAGCTCGATAAGCAGGCGCGACTTGGCGCCAGTCTCAAGGTCGAAAGCGGCTGGGAAAAAGCGGTTGAAACAGTATTGGGTGAGCATTTGCAGGCAGTGTGTGTCGATGGCATTGATGCGGTTGCTGCGCTGGCCGCAAAACTGGATTGCGGTAGCCTGACTTTCCTTGATAATGCCGTCCCGGCCAGTGCCGGCAGTGGCGCTAACTTACTACTGGATAAGTTACAGCAGGGCGCGCAAGCCTCAGCATTGTTGGCGGGTGTGTATATTGCCGAAGATCTGCCCGCTGCGTTGGCCATGCGCACAAGCTTGTCGTCCCATGAGTCGGTAGTAACCCGTGATGGCTTGTGGCTTGGCCCTAACTGGTTGCGGGTAGCCAGGGACAGTGACGAACAGGCCGGGGTACTACAGCGTCAACAGGAACTGGAAATCATCGATACCGATGTGGCGGCTTTTGAACAGCAAGTTGAAACAATTGACAGCGCCTTACTGTTGGCCCGTGAGGCCTTGAAGAGCAGCGAAAGCAATCGTGAGCAGCAACA
>JAUXHA010000087.1 GCA_030621845.1 Spongiibacteraceae bacterium | reverse complement strand
GCTTGGCGAGCTGGATGCTGAAGGGTTTTTTTGTCTACCTCGCTACTAAAACTAACGCTAGAGACGGCAAGTAAGCACATCAAGACGAATGAAAATAGGGGGAATCTAGATATCATTTTCGTGTTCACTAAATAGAGAAAAGTTTCGTGGACAGGCACTCACCATTGGATTCGTTTGTTATTCAAATGCACTATTTTAGCAGTTAAGCAAGTAACATCCATTGATGCAAGCAATTGATAATTTATATCCCTCACTCACCTAACGAGGCTGTAGAATAACTCCAACCTTATTTTTCTTTCAAATCTGTTTGATTTTTAGGCTAAAAAAGCCCTACTTTTTAGGGCCTTAACACGTGTCTTGGACAGGCACTCGCCATTGTTATTGTGCTTATTAGTTATTAAAACCACTTTCCTTTATTCTGTTTTGATATTATTATTAATCACTTCTGATTTAAATAACGCATAGCTTAATGCTGCTGATTTCTTTTCGATTTACGCATCATTCGGCGTCTTATCTAAGGTGTTAGGTTCGAAACGTCCACGCTTAACAGTCTTAAATTTCCAGGACGAGGAATAAAAATGAATAATTATAAAATCCTGCTGCCCCTATCCATTATTTTACTTTTAACAGCTTGTGGCGGAGGTGGAGGTTCTTCGAATAACTCCTCAGGGTCTGCTTCGACAAGCAATACCGGTGTTTTCCTTGATAGCCCTATTGTAAATATTGGTTATCGAACTGAAACCCTTGAGGGGGTTACCAACTCGAAAGGTGAATACGAATACCTTCCTGGGGAAACAGTAACATTTTTTATAGGTGACCTGGAATTCCCCCCCGTGACCGCCAGCGGAATCGTCACCCCATTAGATATCGCAGGCACCAATGACACGAACGATGTTGAAGTCGTTAATATGGTTCGCCTGCTGCAAACCCTTGATGGTGACGGCAACCCTGATAATGGAATTAGCATTAGCGATGGCGCCAAGTCGGCGGCGACGCAGGTAGACTTTACCCTGGACGTTGACAGTTTTGCGGCAAGCACCGCCGTGACTGAGTTGATTGCCAATGGCGGTCAGGAAGTAACCGTGACTGAATTAGTTTCCGTTAGTGATGCTCTTGATCACTTTAAAGGGGAATTGACCGCTAATAACATCGCTCACGCTACTATTGAAGGGGTGTGGACTTTTGAAGGGGAAGATGTACTGTTTATCTTCTTGCCAGATAGCCGATATTTCGCAATTCAGTCCGCGGAAGAGAATGGCTTTATAGGCTTCGAGCGAGGCATATATAGTACTTCCGAGGGCGATCTCACCTTCACTACGTTACAGAATAATGACGGCGAGGCTTTGTTTTGTCATTCGCCATCAAGTACCTGTCCTGAAGGGGCTTGGGGATATTCACTTTCTGGTGACGCGCTGACCCTTGAGCCTGCAGATATCTTACCCGGAGAAACAAAGCCTACGCTGGATAGGGCCAATTTCAGCCAAGATACGATTCAGGGAGTATGGACATTTGCTGACGAGGATGTGTTATTTATATTCTTGGCTGACAACAGATATTTCGCAATTCAGTCCGCTGAAGAGAATGGTTTTATAGGCTTCGAGCGAGGCGTATATAGTACTTCTGAGGGCGAGCTCACTTTCACTACGTTACAGAATAATGACGGCGAGGCTTTGTTTTGTCATTCGCCATCAAGCACCTGCCCTGAGGAAAGCTGGGGGTATTCACTTTCTGGTGACACGCTGACCCTTGAGCCAGCAGATCTCTTACCCGGAGAAACAAAGCCTACGCTGGATAGGCGCCTTTAATCTCATTATTACTCTGTTTATAAGGGAGCCCTGAAAGCGGACTCCGCTGACTGAACGATTTTTAAGCCCCGGTTAATCTTGGGGCTTTTTTATGTCCGCTCCCGACACGCCGGGGCGTCGCGACGCCGATCGCACTTAGGGCGTCCATCCAATCAGGCACTCATAATTGTGGTAACGCAGACATATTATCCGGCGTCAACAATTGAAGGGGATTGTTCCACCTTCGCGCCCTAATGAGATCCGCACCTGGCCGCCTAAAACAGGCGCTCAGTTTCAACGCTGCAAAAAGGGGTGCGGTTTGCTGCGTCCACTTCTTGCCTTGTTAAATTCTTGATGCTAACATCATGCGCATAGACTATACGCATTGCCTGTAAGGGGGTTTGATATGCATGAATTATTTGATAAAAGTGCGCCCAAAAAAGCTACAAATTTAAGTATAAACAGCAGCTTACTGGCTGAGGCAAGGAATTTAAAGGTAAACTTATCGGCTACTCTTGAACAAGCGCTTGAAAGCGAGTTGAGGAAAACCAAGAAAGAAAAATGGATCAAAGAAAACAAACAGGCTATTGAAAACTGTAATAGTTTTGCCAATAAGCACGGTTTGTTTGCAGATAAGCATAGAAGTTTTTAATGAAACAATTTGATTTATATGAGAATACGGATACTGAAAGTAAGGACGGCTATCCTTACTTTGTTGATGTGCAAACTAATCTATTGGATAACTTAAATAGTCGGGTAGTAATACCTTTGGTGCCAATATTAGAGGCAAAGGAATACCCCAAAAATCTTTGCCCGATTGTGGTTGTAAGAAATAAAAAATATGCATTAATGACACACCAAATTGCATCAGTAGCATCATCATTCTTGGAAAGTAAAGAAGGGTCATTGCTTCTTAATCGAGATGATATAATTTCAGCGTTAGATTTTCTTCTAACGGGAATTTAACGCCAGGCCCAAGCCCCGTCAGTAATTTTTCTGACTCTTTCCATATCGAATCGCTCCCGACACAAAACAACCACCCCTTACTCCGCCTTTTTCAGCGCCTCCACCCAATAAATCGTCGCTCCGCACACCGCCGCGGGCATTACCATAAAGTTCACGATGGGAATCATGGTGCCGAGCATAGTGCCGCTGCCAAAGGCCAGGCTGGTCATGCGTTTATTGCCGATATGGGTTTTGACATCCTTGAGCGAGTGTTGGTGATTGTCCATCGGGTAGTCGCAGTATTCCAGCGCCAGCATCCAGGCGCCGAACAGGAACCATAATAGGGTAGCTGCCGGGGGAAAAATAAATAACAGAATCAATGCCAGCAAACCTATGGGTAGGGCGCGAGCCAGGTAGTAGCCCAGCTTTCCCAGTTCTTTAATAATAATCCGGGGGGTATCTTTCAGTGCACCGAGAAATCCCTCGGCACCGGCTACCGGCTTGCCGGTGAGTAATTCTTCGGCCTTCTCGGCTAACAGGCCGTTAAAGGGGGCGGCAATAATATTGGCGACCATGCTAAACGTGTGCATCACAAAGACCACGACTAAACCGGTTACCATCGGCCAGATGATCCAGCGCAGGAAGTCCAGCCAGTCCCACATCGAGTTCATGATCTGTTCAATCCAGCCACTGATTTGGGTGAAGGTGAAATACAGTGCGATGGAAAAAACCAGGATGTTAATGGTCAGGGGCAGGATCACAAATACTCGCAGTGACGGTTCTTTGAGCATGCCAGCTCCGCGCATCAGGTAGTTAAAGCCGCTTACAGGGTTATCATTCATCACAGTTCTCTTGCCAGTTGACGGGTTTGTTCAATGCAGCGTTGGCAGATGCAACTTTTCCCCTTGAGCGCTTCGGGTATTTGTTCAAGCAGGGATGCGGCAATAGTTTTGTTTTGGCACCAGCACTGTTCGCCGGTTTTACCCGCGCTGAGGGCGCAGAGATTGGCTTGAGCGCAGAGCGGGCATTGGCTGTCGTCTATTTGGAGCTTGCTCATTATGCTCACCGGTGAAATTAGCAGCGCTCATTGTAGGTAAAGTACCGGTGGGAATCCAGAAAGATGCCGTATTGGGTCGGTTAAGCGCGATAGACGGATAGAGCCCTGCCTGCGCATCAGGTATACTGCGTTTTTATACGATGTTAGTTGATAGCAGAGAAGCCAATGGATGTTAAACAGTATATGGCGGGTGTCGGGCAGCAAGCGCGTGCCGCTTCGCGGGCCATGGCCTCAGCCGATAGCGGTGCGAAGAACCGTGCGCTGATAGCCACCGCTGAGTTTATCGAGGCGTCCCGCGCCGAATTAATCGCCGCCAATGAAAAAGACATGGCGGCGGGCCGAGCCAATGGCCTGGATCCAGCATTGCTGGATCGACTGGCGTTAAATGCTGATCGTATCGACGGCATGATTGAAGGGCTGCAGCAAGTCGCTACGCTGCCTGATCCTGTCGGTGAAATCAGTGATATGAGTTTCCGTCCCAGTGGTATTCAAGTGGGGAAGATGCGGGTGCCGTTGGGGGTTATTGGGATTATCTATGAGTCGCGGCCCAATGTGACTGCTGAGGCGGCCAGCCTGTGTATTAAATCGGGCAACGCGACTATTTTGCGCGGTGGCTCCGAGGCTATTCATTCCAACCAGGCCATTGCCGAGTGTATTCGCCGCGGTTTGGCGGAAGCGGGCCTGCCTAAAACGGCAGTGCAGGTAATAGAAACCACTGACCGTGCCGCGGTGGGTGAGATGATTACCATGCCTGAGTACGTGGATGTGATTGTACCCCGTGGTGGCAAGGGCTTGATTGAGCGAGTTTCCCGGGACGCCAAGGTCACGGTCATTAAGCACCTCGATGGTATTTGTCATGTTTATATTGATGACAAGGCGGATATCGATAAGGCTGTGGCGATCGCGGTAAATTCAAAAACCCAGCGCTACGGTACCTGTAATACCATGGAAACCCTGTTAATTGCCGCGGGGATTGCCAATGACATCTTGCCCCGCTTGGCCGCGATTTTTACTGAAAAAGGTGTTGAGTTGCGCGGCTGTGAAAAATCGCGCGCTATTTTGCCTGATTTGCTGGTGGCGGTGGAGGAAGACTGGATGACAGAGTACCTGGCACCCATTTTATCGATAAAAGTGGTGGCGGGCCTGGATCAGGCGATCGAACATATTAATAGCTATAGCTCCCAGCATACAGATACTATTGTCACGGAGGATTATAATCGTGGTCGTCGATTTCTTCGCGAGGTGGATTCCAGTTCGGTGATGATCAATGCGTCGACCCGGTTTGCCGATGGCTTTGAGTATGGCCTGGGTGCTGAAATCGGTATTTCCACCGATAAGATTCATGCCCGGGGTCCGGTAGGCCTGGAGGGGTTAACCTCGCAGAAATATGTGGTACTGGGTGACGGTCATATTCGTCAATAATGGCTAAGCGAACCCTGATTGGTATTTACGGCGGCACCTTTGATCCGATTCATGAGGGGCATGTGTTGTCGGCTGCTGAGTTGTGTCAGCAACTGGATCTTGATGCGCTGAGGTTTCTGCCCTGTCATCAGCCGCCCCACCGCGAGCGGCCCCTGGCTAATAGCCGGCAGCGTTTGGCGATGGTGGCCCTGGCGATTGCCGGTCGGCCCCGTTTGTGTGTGGATGACCGCGAATTACAGCGAGCAGGCCCGTCTTATACGGTTGATACGCTGGAGCAATTACGGGCGGAGTTGGGTGAGGAAGTATCACTGTGCTGGATTATGGGCAGCGATGCTTTTGCCGGGCTGGATAGTTGGCAGCAGTGGCAGCGCTTGCCTGAATTGGCTCATCTGGTAGTGATGGCGCGGCCGGGGGAGGGTATTCCAGCAGATTGCCCGGCTTACCGCTTATGGCTGCAACGGGGCATCACTGAGCCTTCTCGCTTGCGCGAAAGCGCGGCGGGTAGCATATTGTTACAAACCCTGACGCAACACCCGGTATCGGCTACGATGATTCGCCAGGCCCTGACCGATCAAGAGGATGAAATTAAGGGGCTGGCCCCCGCAGTTTTGGATTATATTAATAGTGAGCAACTCTATCGCTAAGGACTAATTGGAGCGTTAAACCGTCTATGAAAGCAGCAGAAATAAAAGCCATTGCGCTGGAAGCGCTGGATGATTTGAAAGGCAAGGATGCGATTACCCTGGATGTGCGCGGTCTCACCAGTGTCACGGATTATATGGTGATTTGTACCGGATCCTCGACGCGTCATGTGAAATCCCTGGCTGAAAATGTCGCTGTGGAAGTGAAAAAACGTGGTTTAGCTGCCCGGGGTATTGAGGGTGCCAAGGCATCCGATTGGGTGTTGGTTGATTTTGGTGATGTGGTGGTTCATGTGATGTTACCCGAAGCCAGGGATTTCTATGACCTGGAGCGTTTGTGGACCGTCGTGCCTGAAGAACAATAACTATGAGAATTAGCCTGCTCGCGGTTGGAACTAAAATGCCGGCGTGGGTTGAGCAGGGGGTTCAGGCGTACAGCAAACGCTTGCCCGCGGAAATTAACTTTGAAATAAAAGAAATCCCTCTGGGTCGGCGGGGCAAGGGCGCTGATATTAAACGCGCCATTGTTACCGAGGGGCGGCAGATGATGACGCTAATACCGGCTGCCGATAAGGTGATTGCCCTTGAAATGAAGGGAAAAAGCTGGAGTACAGCGCAGTTGGCGCAGACCCTGCAACAGTGGCAGCGAGAAGGCGACAATATCAGCTTACTGGTGGGTGGCCCCGACGGTCTGGCGGCTGAATGTGTGAGTCGAGCTAATCAGCAGTGGTCGCTGTCGGCGTTGACCTTACCGCATCCGTTAGTACGAATTGTCCTGGCAGAGCAGCTTTATCGCGCCTGGGCGATTAATAATAATCATCCCTACCATCGTTAATCGAGGAGTAGCAGGGGCGTAATGTTATACACGGTTACCCTAAAAGACCCCTATGCCGAAAAACGAATTTTCGCCGCCAGGGTGATTGCCGTTTCCTTGATTGTTGCCGCGTTACTGCTGTTACTGGTGTGGCGTTATTTCTCCCTGCAAATTCTTGATCACGAAATCTACCAGACCCAATCCGAGCGCAACCGGGTGCAATTGCAGCCGGTGCCGCCCAAGCGCGGCCTGATATACGATCGCAACGGGGTGTTGTTAGCAGAGAATATTCCCAGTTACAGCCTGGTGTTAGTGAAGGAGCAGATAGCAGATTTTGACCAAACTATCGCCGCCTTAAGAAGTTTGATCGTGCTGAATGACGACCATATTGTGCGCTTTGAAAAGCGTCAGGCACGTCGTCGTCCCTATCAGGCAGTGCCGTTAAAATTTAAGCTGACGGAAGAAGAAATTGCGATTATCTCGGTCAATCGTAACCGCTTGCCGGGGGTGGATGTTGATGCGCAACTGGTGCGCTATTATCCCCATGGTGAAATGTTTGCCCATGCGCTGGGTTATGTGGGCCGTATTAATGAGCGTGAATTACTGGAGATCGATCCGGTAAGTTACAGCGGTACCTACGAGATTGGCAAGATTGGTCTGGAGAAGTATTACGAAACGACACTGCATGGTGAGGTGGGTTACCAGAACGTCGAGACCAATGCCCGGGGACGGGTGTTGCGGGTGCTGGAGCGCACCGACCCCGAACCCGGTGCCGACTTAATCCTGAATCTTGACGCAAAATTGCAAAAAGTTGCCTACGATGCCTTGAGTAGTGCCGGTGATCGCGGTGCGGTAGTGGTGATGAACCCGAAAACCGGGGCGGTGTTGGCGCTGGTGAGCACGCCCAGTTTTGATACCAATTTATTTGTCACCGGCATTAGCAATAGCGATTATGGCGAGTTGCGGGACTCGCTAGACCTGCCACTGTTTAATCGCGCTCTGCAGGGACAGTATCCGCCGGGTTCTACCCTGAAACCCATGCTGGGCATGGCAGGTCTGCACTACGGGGTAGTGACAAAGGAGATGGAGCTGTACGATCCCGGTTGGTATAAATTGCCCAATGATGATCGCCGTTATCGTGATTGGAACTGGAAGCGTGGCGGGCATGGCGCTCGTGTTGATATGGATATGGCGATTGTTGAATCCTGCGATGTTTATTTTTACGATATGGCGTACAGGCTGGGTATTGATCATATACATGACTACCTGCATCCTTTTGGCCTGGGGCATGTGACGGGGATTGATAGCACCCATGAGCGCAGTGGTCTGCTGCCCTCGCGGGACTGGAAACGCAAAATGAAACGAGCACCCTGGTTTCCCGGTGAGACGGTTAATATGGGTATCGGCCAGGGTTATATGTTGGCGACACCCTTGCAGTTGGCGGTGGCGATTTCGGCGGTGGCGACCCGGGGTCAGGTGACAGTGCCGCGGATGGTGCAAAGTGTCGGTGGTGTTCGCCTGACCGTACCCGAATTACCACCGATCCGTAGTAAGGCGGAACATTGGGATGTGATCATCAATGCGATGGAGAGGGTGGTACACAGTGTTCGGGGTACCGCCCATCGTATTGCCAAGGGCGCTCCTTATAAAATGGCGGGAAAAACCGGTACCGCCCAGGTGATTAGCATCGCTATGGATGAAGAATACGATGCTGAGCAAATCGAAAAACGCAAACGGGATCATGGCTTGTTTGTGGCCTTTGCACCGGTCGATGACCCGACCATTGCGGTGGCTATCATTGTTGAAAATGGTGAGCACGGAGGGTGGGTGTCACCGATTGCGCGCAAGTTGTTCGACGCTTATTTACTGGAAGATGGGCAGCTCGTAGACAGATGATTAAGGTAATGAAGCAGGGGTGGCGATGAGCGGATCAGAATTTGTCAGGCAAATGCCAGGTGCATCGCCCGAGTTATCCCGTAAAGTGGGGCTTGACCAGCGTTTGCATATTGATTTGCCGCTGTTGTCACTGCTGCTGGTGTTGACCGGCTATGGCCTGATTGTGCTTTACAGTGCCAGTGGCCAGAGTATCGAGACACTGCATCGCCAGGGCCGTTTCCTGCTGATCGCCTATGTTGGCATGCTGGTGGTGGCCCAGGTGGATGTGGAGCGGATTAAGCGGCTGGCGCCCTGGGCTTATCTATTGGGTGCGCTGTTGCTGCTTTGTGTGCCGTATTTTGGCGTGGGTGCCAAGGGCGCCCAGCGCTGGTTGAGTCTGGGCGGTTTTCGTTTTCAGCCATCGGAACTGATGAAACTGGTGTTGCCTATGGCGGTGGCCTGGTATCTCTCCAATCGTACCTTGCCGCCGCGACTAAAGTTAATCTTCGCCAGTCTGGTCATTATTGCGATTCCTACTGTACTGATTGCCAGGCAGCCCGACCTGGGTACCTCCATACTCATTGCGGCTTCCGGTTTGTTTGTGTTGTTCCTCAGTGGAATTAGCTGGAAATTTATTTTCGGGGCGGCCGGGATGGCGGTGCTGGCGGCTTTCCCTATGTGGCGTTATACCCTGCACGATTACCAGCGTCAGCGCATCCTCACGCTGCTCAACCCCGAGAGTGATAAGCTGGGTGCCGGCTGGAATATTATCCAATCGAAGACGGCGATCGGTTCAGGGGGGTTTGAGGGCAAAGGTTGGCTCAATGGTACCCAGTCGCAATTGGATTTTTTGCCGGAGAGCCACACTGATTTTATTATCGCGGTATTGGCCGAAGAAGGGGGGTTGCGCAATGTATTATTGTTGTTGCTCATTTATATTTTGATTATTGCCCGTGGGCTCTGGATTAGCCTCAATGCCCAGCATTGCTTTGGCCGTTTATTGGCGGGGAGCATTACCCTCACATTTTTTGTTTATGTTTTTGTAAATATGGGGATGGTTTCAGGACTATTGCCAATAGTTGGTGTACCCTTGCCTCTGGTCAGTCAGGGAGGTACTTCACTGGTTACCCTGTTGGCCGGGTTTGGTTTGCTGATGGCGATCAGTACCGAAAAGCGAATAATGGATCAGTAGTGTCTTTTATGGAATACACTGGCTTTTAAACAGCGTTGAAATACTCGAGAAGTGAATATGCAAAAAGGTATCCTGTTAGTACTAATGTTATTGCTATCATTTGCTGCCCAGGCTGAAAATTATAGCAAGCAGCCTGGGGCGCAGGCTTTTGTTGATGAGATGGTGGCCAAGCATGACTTTGATCGAGCCTATGTTGAGGGCCTGATGCTGCAGGCTACGCGCAAGGATCGTATTCTCGAAGCGATTGCCCGTCCGGCTGAAAAAACCAAGGAGTGGAAAGATTACCGAAAGATATTCATCCAGAACAGCCGTATTAGTAAGGGGCGTGTATTTATGCAAACCCATGCTGACACCCTGGCGCGCGCGGAGCAGGAATACGGCGTGCCTGCTGAGATCATTACCGCCATTATCGGTGTAGAAACGCGTTATGGCAGCAATAAGGGGAGTTATCGTGTGGTCGATTCACTGTCAACCCTGGCTTTTGACTACCCCAAGCGCAGCAAGTTTTTTCGAGGTCAATTAGAGCAGTATTTACTGCTGGTTCGCGAGCAGGGCTTTGATCCTCTTGCGATTAAGGGCTCCTATGCTGGCGCCATGGGTTATGGCCAGTTTATTCCCAGTAGTTATCGTCACTATGCGGTAGATTTTGATGGTGACGGCGTTGCCGATATTATCAATAACCCGGTTGATGCGATTGGCAGCGTGGCAAATTATTTCAAGCAGCACGGTTGGCAGAAAGGCGAATTAGTCACCGTTACCGCTACCGCCAGCGCTGATCATGATGACGCCCTGATTGATAAAAAGCTGAAGCCGAAATACACCGTTGCTGATTTGCAGCAGGCAGGCTTTGTTCCCTCCCAAACCCTTGATCAAAATGCCCAAGCTACCATTATGGGCTTGCAGGGTGAGGCGGGGATGGAATATTGGGTGGGGCTGAAAAACTTTTATGTCATTTCCCGCTACAATCACAGCCGACTTTATTCCATGGCGGTGTTCCAGTTGAGTGAGAGCTTCTAGCGCAGTATGAGAATTTTTCTTTTAGCTTTATGCTCGATAGTCCTTTTTGGCTGTGCGACCCCGCCACCAAGCCAACAACAAGACAGCGCCCCGGCAGCTACCCTCGACCCCAATAGCATTGAGGATGCCGTGCCCCGGGATGAAATCATCACTCGCGCTGGCAATACCAGCCCCTATACCGTATTGGGTAAGACCTATACGGTGATGGATCGGGGCGATCAGTATATTGAGCAGGGCACCGCTTCCTGGTACGGCACCAAATTCCATGGCAGGCCAACGGCCAACGGTGAGCCCTATAGCCTGTATGGGATGACGGCAGCGCATCGTCGCTTACCGATTCCCACCTATGTCAAAGTCACTAACCTGGAAAATGGTCGCACAGCGATCGTGCGGGTGAATGATCGTGGCCCCTTTCACAGTGAGCGCATTATTGATTTGTCCTATGCCGCTGCGGTGAAGCTGGGTTATGCGACGCAGGGTACGGCGAGGGTTGAAATTGAGGCGATTGATACGCGTAATAGCCCGCCAGGCGCCGACCAGGACGCCGCCAAATATTATCTGCAGGTCGGGGCGTTTTCAGATCAGTCTCGGGCCGATAGTCTGGCAGGCAAGCTACAAACCCAGCTTGAGCTGCCGGTGGCGGTAGACAATACCCAGGATGATTTTCACCGTGTCTGGGTTGGCCCTATTGCCGACCTGGGTACGGTGCGCCGTGTCAGTGAACAACTGGAGCAGCAACAGCTGGGTTCGCCAAAATTGATTCGCCGCTAAATCGCTACGCCGGGTACTTGTTTTAATCAACACTTCGTTTAACATCAGCTGCCACGATAAGGCTTAAACAGTAAAATTAATTATGCTTAAATTTTCCCGCTTGTTAGTTCTTTCTCTCTTCCTTACCAGCACTGCTGCGTTGGCGGTGCCGCCGATTATTCCGGCACCGCCGGCGGTGTCCGCAGAGAGTTACCTGCTGATTGATGCCAGCAGTGGCCGGGTAATTGTTGAGCACAATGCCGATGAGCAATTGCCCCCGGCCAGTCTGACCAAGTTGATGACCAGCTATGTGTTGTCCTATG
>JAUXHA010000036.1 GCA_030621845.1 Spongiibacteraceae bacterium | reverse complement strand
TGGCTACGATCCGACTTTGCATATTTTTGAGTATCAGGGTGGTCTGCTGCATACCAAGTCGCTGACGCTTGACGGCGAAATTACCCTGATTGGGTCGGCGAACATGGATCGGCGCAGCTTCGAGCTGAATTTTGAAAATAACATTTTGTTTTACGATCCGGCGCTGACCGCTGCTATGTTGCAACGACAGCACAACTACCTGGCGCAATCGATTTCGGTCACCGCTACTACTATAGCGGCCTGGGGCTGGTATCGGCGACTTTGGAATAATACCATTGCGATGTTCGGGCCGATATTGTGAGTGGGGTCAAGTAGCGAAATTTGATTTAGCGCAGATTTATTCCCTGTATTAGAGCGGGGGGGGGGGGGGTAGTATTTGATTACGAAAGTAGTATTATCAAATTGTTCGATTTGTTTTTTACTGAGTCGGCACCAACAAGGATAAGGGGATTAGAACCATGGCAATACATTCAAAGAACGATATTCGCGACCAGATTGAAGATGACGTATACGCGTCGAGTGACCTTTCAGGGGTTATGCCGAAGTACAAAATGCCGGAAAACGAACACCTGCCGGACCATGCTTTTACTGTGGTTCGTGACGAATTGATGCTGGATGGTAACGCGCGCCAGAACCTCGCGACATTTTGCCAGACTTGGGAAGAGCCCCAGGTACACGAGCTCATGGATCTGTGTATCGACAAGAACATGATTGACAAGGACGAGTATCCGCAGTCGGCAGAGATAGAGGCGCGCTGCGTGCATATGCTGGCGGATCTGTGGAATTCACCTGATGCTGTCAATACGCAGGGCTGCTCGACTACGGGTTCCAGTGAGGCAGCGATGCTTGGCGGCATGGCGATGAAATGGCGCTGGCGGGATAAAATGAAAGCCCAGGGCAAGCCGACCGATAAGCCAAACCTGGTTACCGGCCCGGTACAAATATGCTGGCACAAGTTTGCCCGTTACTGGGACGTAGAGATTCGCGAAATTCCTATGGATAAAGGTCGCTTGTTGATGACGCCGGAAGAAGTTCTCAAGCGTTGCGACGAGAACACTATTGGCGTTGTGCCGACTCTCGGTGTTACTTTCACCTGTGACTTCGAGCCGGTGAAAGCAGTTGCCGATGCCCTGGATAAATTGCAGGAAGATACCGGCTTGGACATTCCTATTCATGTTGACGGCGCCAGTGGCGGTTTTCTTGCGCCGTTCTGTGCTCCTGATCTGGAATGGGATTTCCGTATTCCCCGCGTCAAGTCTATTAATACCTCGGGTCACAAATTTGGCTTGGCCCCTCTGGGTGTTGGCTGGGTGGTATGGCGTGATGCCTCGGATCTTCCAGATGATTTGGTGTTCAACGTCAACTACCTTGGTGGCAACATGGCCACCTTCGCGCTGAACTTTTCGCGTCCCGGAGGACAAATTGTCGCTCAGTACTACAATTTCCTGCGACTGGGTAAGGAGGGCTATCGCAAGGTTCACACCGCCTGCTACGATACCGCGCAGTACCTGGCCGAGGAGATTGGTAAACTGGGACCTTTTGAAATCATGTATGGCGGCGATCCCAAAGAAGGCATTCCGGCGCTGTGCTGGAAGCTCAAGGACGGTTACGATACCAAAGGTTATACACTCTATGACCTGGCAGATCGCTTGCGCAGTCGAGGCTGGCAGGTGCCGGCCTATTCCTTGCCTTCAAATTGCGAAGACCTGGTGATCCAGCGCATTTTGGTACGCCACGGTGTGAGTAAGGACTTGGGTGCATTGCTTATTGAGGACATGGTGCGATCACTGGAGTTTTTCGATAAGCACCCGATTACTCACGCTATTGCTGAAGATGAGGGCGCTGGCTTCCATCATTAGCCTATGTGTCGTGCCCGGCTTTCTCGTCGGGCGCTCACACACCCTGTAGGGCATGGGGCTTTGCGCTCTTTGCCCTGCAGTTTTGTTCTCACAGGATAGGGATTACTGTTATGCGAATAAAATACCTGAAACAGCGCGGACCTACTTTCCTCGCGTTTATCGGCGTTCTTATAGTGAGCGCGCTCACTGCAAGCGTGGCCATGGCGAACGGTGCTGACAAGCTGATGGCGGAGGCCGAACATCTCGGTGGCGTCACTCTGGAGATGTTCGAGCCCGTATTGCAAACGGGCCTGCATGGTTTTTTCGAGCTACTCGACAAACAACCGATCGTGTTTTTACTGTTGGCACTGAGCATCGGTTACCCGCTGGGTAAAGTGTCACTGAAAGGGGTAAGCCTGGGTTCGACCGCGGGTACCCTGGTGGTTGGTCTGGCACTTTCGATTACCGCTTCGGTTGCCTTTGGTATCGTTTACACCATTCCGGGAATCCTTTCATCAATCTTTCTGCTGATGTTTATGTACGCGCTGGGTCTGAGAGTCGGTCCGCAGTTTTTCGCGGGTCTTAAAAGTGGCGGTTTGGCATTTATTGTGCTGGCTCTGATTGTGTGGTCACTCAACTGGCTCATCGTGTTTTTCGGGGTGAAGGCGGCGGGTCTGGCACCTGGCTATGCGGCGGGAATTATTTCCGGCAGCTATACGGTCACTGCGGTGATCGGCGTGGCGACCTCGGCCCTGCAAAGTGGTGCCTATGTGCCACCGGCCGGTATGTCAGCCGAACAGGTGAGCGCCAATATAGCTGCCGGTTACGCCATCAGCTATGTCATATCCACTATCGGCATTATCCTGTTGATCAAATACCTGCCGCAGATGTTTGGCAAAGACCCTGTGGTCGAGGCCAAAAAGGCAGAAGAAGAGATGAGTGGCGGCGCCACGGAACTGGTTCCCGGTGCTGCGGGTTCGCTTACGCTGGGCTTCTCGGCTACCGATATCCGCGCTTACAAGCTGGAACATGAAGAGCTCATCGGCAAAACGATTGAGCAGCTTTTTGCACTTCATCCGCATGCGCCGATCCTGCGTGTGGTGCGGGATGGCCAGGTGCTGGAAGCGGCTGACAATCCGACGTTGCAAAAAGACGATATCATCGCGGTGCGCGCCGATGTTCACGCCCTGATCCTCAAAGGTTCGGAGGTAGTTGGTCAGGAGGTTGATGAGCCGTTAGCGCGCAATATCTCACTCGAAGCCGCCGATATACGTATTGGCACTCCAGGAATATCGGGCAAGACACTGGCGGCGCTGGCCACGGAGATTGGTTTCGGTGTTCAACTCAAAGGCATTTTTCGCCAGGGTGTACAGATCACGGCGCAGCCGAAGACGGTGGTTCAGTTCGGTGATGTTTTGCGTGTTGTAGGCCCTGACTGGTGTGTGCAGAAGGTGGCCAAATCGCTTGGTGGTCGGGCGCTGCTCGACAGCTCTGTCACCGAGGTTATGTGGATGGCGATCGCCATGGTGATTGGTTACCTGGTGGGCTTGCTCAGCTTCACCGCTGGGGGGATTCCGTTCGCATTAGGTACTTCGGCAGGTTGTCTGCTCGCCGGCATCTTCGTCAGCTACTTCCGCAGCCGCAATCCGGAATTCGGCGGCCCAGTGAGCGAAGGGGCACGCAGCTTTTTGCAAGACATTGGTCTGAACATGTTTATCGCGGTATTGGCGGCGAATGTGGGGCCGAAGGTGATTAACTCTTTCCAGGGTGACACGGTTATCTGGGTGGCACTGATTGGAGGCTGTGCAGCGTTGCTGCCGGTGGTGGTTGCGTTTATTGTCGGTATAAAAGTATTCAAGCTGAATTCAGTTATCTGCGATGGTGCTGTTACCGGTGCGCGTAACAGCACGCCTGGCCTGAATGCGATCAATGATCAATCACAAAGCTCGATAGCGGCGTCGCCCTATCCGGTCACCTATGCCATAACAACAGTATTGGTGCTAATCGGTGGGTATATAGCGCAAATTCTGTCATAGCCTATTGGATACACGGCTATGCAGACAATACGGGCGGATCGATATCCATTGGCCGCCCGTTTGTTATTAATGCGTGATGGCGGGGGATTGTACGCATGAGTGAAGCACGACCGGTGCGAGTCGCGATCAATGTGATGCGAGCCCGCCTGACGGTGGTGGGTTTTACCCTCGTTATTATCACCTTCCAGCTCAGTGTGGTTGGACGACTTCCAGGTGCCGTGGAGTTACCCAACACCGGTATAGCGTTACATATAGTAAGCGATATTGCGTTGCTCATTGGGCTGGCACTGTCGCTTATTGCGATGGTTTCCTTCATTGCCTCCAGCCAGTTCGATCAGCAAGGCAGCTGCAATCATTGGGCGCTGCTGGCCGGAGACCTGCTTATGTACCTGGCGCTGGCACACTGTGTGGCCGGTTTTTTCGGGCCGGTATTATATGTCCTGGATCAAGCTACGCTGAGCGTTGCGTCACAAGCTGCCGAGCTGTCAACCGTTCGTATGGCTGCTGTCGTCGCAGGTGGCTGCGCATGGTTTGTCGTGACTTATGTCGGGCCGCTCGTATCATTGCTTCGCTCGCCTTTCGGCAAACGCGTCACTATCATCTTGGGAAGTTTGTATTTGTTGCTGCTGTTGTCGACGGCTCACATCGGGGCGCAGTCGATACGCCTGGATGCGTCACT
Source organism: Spongiibacteraceae bacterium (assembly GCA_030621845.1). GTDB lineage: Bacteria > Pseudomonadota > Gammaproteobacteria > Pseudomonadales > Dasaniaceae > JAUXHA01. The sequence continues at coordinate 20,360 of JAUXHA010000036.1, read as the reverse complement.
CAACGGCATCGTATTATCTCCTGCGCCGACCTGGTTCAGTGAGCTATTACAGCCGTTGCGCTGGTGAGTACAGACGAGAATGGGTTTTTAAATTGAGAATGAATTTTTAAATTATAGAATTATCCGGGGGTTCAAAATGAAAATGGAAAAAATGCTAAACGTAAAGCCAGCTGTCACTTTGGGGAAACAACATAAGGCCGTACCCATTGTTCAATGTAAATCGAAGATGACGCTCCTCGCTTTGAGTATCGGGGCGTTGGTGTTGGGCTCTGCGACGAGCCAGGCTGCCACGCCTTCCACGCAGCAGCAGCTCGATGCACTGCAGCAGCAGTTGGAACAACAGCAAAGTATAATGAAGGAGATGCAGCGTCAGCTCGACACACAGAATACAGACGAAGACCAGATGCTACAAGAAGAGAAGGTTATCAAACAACAGACAGGGACAGCGACCAGCCTCTCCCAGCAATCGGACCGGGAGGTTCATGCTGTGGCAAAAGCTGAAGGTATTGATTTGTCAAAAGTGACCGATCAATTTAGCAAGTCGTCTGGCCACGATTTTGCCGTACCGCAGTCTAATACGGTATTGACGGTCAGTGGTTTTATCCGGGCATCGGCTATCTATGATACTGACCAGATTGCCAGTCCGACTAAATTCGCCGCCAGGCATATTGTCGTCGATGGAGATCCTGCCGGTCAGCCGGATAGTCGTACAACGTTCACGGTTAATGCTTCGCGCTTTGCCATCGGTTCTGTCACGCCTACTGAATCGAGTACTGTCACAACCTACATGGAATGGGATTTCGACGGTAATACTACAACCGATAGCCCCGACCTTCGCCTGCGCCAGGCATGGGGACAAATGGACAACATCATCCTTGGCGGTGACCTGCTTATCGGTCAGGCCTGGACTACCTGGGACGACATCACCACCTTGCCCGAGACCATGGATTTCGAAGGTCCCAACGCCTCACAACAAAGTCGTAAGCCGATGATCCGCTGGATACGAGACTTCGATGATGACCTTACTCTCTGGCTCGCATTCGAGCAGCCGGATTTCAATATAACGGACGGAAGTCGCGAGGGCTCAATGCCTGATACTATCGCCACGCTGAATTGGCACGGCGATTGGGGGCACATCAAACCCGCATTTGTCGGAAGGCAAATTCGCGCTAAAGACGATATCAATGGCGCTGGTAAGGATACTGTCTTTGGTTGGGGTACCAATGTAGCCGGTAACATCAATATGCCGTTTCTTGGGGAAAAAGACAATTTCAAATTCCAGGTGACTTATGGTGCCGGTATCGGTAGCTACAACGATGACGGCGGTTTCGACGATGCGCTATATAACGCCGATGGCGACCTGAAAACGATTGATTCTTTTCAGGCTTTCGGTGCCATTCAGCATTGGTGGACAACCACCTTGCGCTCTAACGTGGTATACGGTTGGGTCAATGTGGATAATAGATCGGCGCAGCCGGACGATAGCCTGAATGAGACGATATACAGCGCCGTCAACCTTGTTTGGAGCCCGATGGACAAAGTGACCATGGGTGGGGAATATCTGTGGGGCCAGCGTGAAAATAAAAACAATGCTGATGCCTCTACCAGCCGCATTCAGTTTATGACCAAGTTTGAGTTCTGATAGGCAGCGGGCAGCAGTATTACGCCTATCAATTATCGTGTTAGGCTGCCTACTGCTGTAATTGTTCAGCGACAAGGTCTTAGTGCATTTTTGTGCTGAGTTTAGGTATTTTCCGTTAAATGAGGATGAACATTGGGCAATCTTGAATTACATGATCGTAGGCAGAAAGCCATAGCACGAGGTCAGGGTGCCATGGTGCCGGTCTATGTGGAGCGCGCCAATAACGCAGAGCTTTGGGATGTTGAAGGCCGGCGTTATATTGATTTTGGCGCAGGTATCGCCGTGGTCAATACCGGCCATAGTCATCCCAGGGTGGTCGCAGCGGTGCAGGAGCAGACAGAGCGCTTTAGCCATACCTGTCTTATGATCACACCCTATGAATCGGCTGTTCGACTGGCGGAACGTCTCAATGTGCTGGCACCGGGAGACACAGAAAAAAAATCTATTTTCGTTACAACCGGCGCTGAGGCGGTAGAAAATTGTATTAAAATAGCTCGTGCCCACACTGGCCGGCGTGGTGTGATCGCCTTTCATGGCGGCTTTCACGGACGCACTCTGCTGGCGATGGGACTGACTGGCAAGATCACACCCTACAAAAATTTATTCGGGCCTTTCCCCGGGGACATATTTCACGCGCCTTTTCCCAATGATTATCACGGAATTTCACTAAAGACGTCGCTGCAAGCACTGGAGACTATTTTCCAGGTGGACATCGCCGCACAGGATGTCGCTGCCATCATCGTTGAGCCGGTACAGGGTGAGGGTGGATTTTATCCCGCGTCGAATGAATTTATGCAGGCGCTGCGCCGGCTTTGCGATGATCATGGTATCGTGTTGATTGCCGATGAAATCCAGACTGGATTTGGTCGTACCGGTAAGTTTTTCTGCTGTGAGTACTCGGGTGTCGAGCCTGACCTAATCACCATGGCCAAAGGTATTGCCGGTGGTTTCCCCATTGCCGCTGTCACTGGCAAGGCTGGGATAATGGACGCTGCCTTGCCTGGCGGCTTAGGCGGGACTTACGGTGGCTCCCCGGTGGGTTGCGCTGCGGCACTCGCCGTACTGGATGTTATTGAAGAAGAGCAGTTGGTTGAGCGCGCCAATACCATCGGCGAAAAATTTCGGCTAAGGCTGGAAAAACTGCAACAACGATACCCACAGACTATCGGCGACATACGCACCAGTCGCGGAGCCATGATGGCCATTGAGTTGATCAAAAATGGCGTGGCTGATCATCCTGATTCCGAGTTGCCGAAAGCGCTAGTGGATAAAGCGGCAGACAAGGGGTTGATCATCCTGTCCTGTGGCTTCAGGAAAAACGTCATTCGTTTGCTGCCCGCACTGACCATCCCCGATAGCCTCATAGAGGAGGGCCTGGATATTCTGGAGCAATGCTTTATTGAGTTACTTTAAAGCACTTGTCCGAAGTTCAGTCTGTGGTTTTTCCATTCTGCGCCTTATCGATAAACCCTTTTAGCGATAGAACGTTTGCCATGCTAGTGAGCGAATGAATATACTGTCAATGGAAATGGAAGAGAGTCTGTCCCTGATGGTTTGTCTGAAACGTATTTTTAACATCAGGACATATTATTTTGGAGGCTGTAATGATGGATTTTCCGAGGGAGTTTTTTATCGGTGGCGTTTATCTGCCACCGTTACTGGTTGCCGCTTTAATGGGAGTCATTGCCGCATCGCTAACGGTGAGCCAGTTAAATAAATATCGCTTGTCGCGCTATTTTTTCTATCCGCCGCTGGTGTATGTGGCGATAGCGGTAATTTATACCGGAATTTTCGGCACTTATGTGGTTAAGGTATAACGATGATGGAAAGTGTAACTAAACAATACCTGGCTACTGGCGCTGTTATTGCGGTGGCAATTTGTGTCGTCTTATATATGTATCGGGATTATGTCAGTAACCCCTGGACTCGCGATGGCCAGGTGCAGGCCCAGGTCGTCCAGATCACGCCGCGGGTGTCCGGGCCTATCGTCTATCTACCGATTAAGGATAATGTACTGGTGCAGCAGGGCGATATATTATGGCGAATCGATCCGCGTACTTATCAGGCCGCACTGGGCCAGGCCGAGGCGCAGTTACAGGTGTCACGCGCACAACTGGATGAGGCGAAGGATGAGGAGCACCGTGCTCAGCGTATTCGCAAGAAAAACCCGGGAGCGATTTCGGCGGAAGACTTAAATGGCCGGGTTAATGCCCGTAAAGCAGCCGCTGCCAGTGTCGAATTGGCACAGGCGGGATTGAAGAGCGCGCAGCTCGACCTGGAGTTCTGTACTGTGCGGGCACCGGTGGATGGCTATGTCACCAATTTGCGCTTGCGGATGGGCAGCCAGGCCGTCACCAATGCGGCGGCGCTGGCGTTGGTCGATATCAATAGTTATTGGGTTTATGGTTTTTTCCGGGAAAACAGAATTGCCGGAGTGGCTGCCGGTGACCGGGCTGTTGTTACCCTGATGAGCTACCCTGATCAACCACTGCAAGGAGTTGTCGACAGCCTCGGCTGGGGCATTGCCCAGCAAGATGGCAGCACCGGGCAAAACTTATTGCCCACTATCAGCCCGACTTTTGAGTGGATACGGTTGGCGCAACGGGTACCGGTGCGTATCCACCTTGAGGCGGTGCCCGCCAATGTGAAGCTTCGTGTTGGTACTACTGCCTCGGTATTGGTGTTTGCGGGGTCTGCGGGAACGGTAAGCCAAAAAGCGCCGCAAGCGGTGCCAGAATTTTTGCAATAAGGGTTAGGCGTTGAGTGTGAACAGATCGTTGCAATGGATAAAAACACTACCGTTGCTGGTATTGGTGATGGCACTTGCCGCTTGCACCACGCTAGGTCCTGATTATGTTGAGCCCGAGGTTGAAGTGGAGCTCGACTGGCTTGAATCGCAGGACGCGACACTGTCGACGAACAAGCCCACTGACCCCGAGTGGTGGAAAACGGCCTTTAATGACCCGACCCTGAACCAGCTAATGGAAACCGCCCTGTCTGAAAACCTGACCCTGCGCTCTGCCGGTTTGCGAGTGTTACAGGCCCAGGAGAACCTGCGGATCACCACCGGTTCACAATTCCCTACCCAGACTCTCAGTGGCGGTATTGGCCGCGAGGGTTTGGCTAAAAACCAGACATCAGCGGGCGTAGACCGAAACTTTTTCAGTGATGAGCTCGGTTTTGGCATGGTCTGGGAAGCCGATGTGTGGGGGCGTTTCCGGCGTCTGGTTGAGTCGGCGTCGGCGGAGCTCGATGCCAGTGTGGCCAGCTATGACGGCGTATTGCTGACCTTGCTGGCGCAGGTTTCACAAACCTACCTGAATATCCGTACCCTGGAAGAGCGCGAACGATACTTGCAGGATAATATCGAGGTGCAACAACAAAGCCTGGTCATTGCAGAAGACCGCTATCAGGGCGGCCTGGTCACCGAGCTGGATCCGGATCAGGCGCGAAGCCTGCTATACAATACCCAAGCCTCACTCGGCGACCTGCAAATATCCATGGTACAGCTTCGGAATAATTTATCCCTGTTGCTGGGGCAGCCGCCGGGCGAGGTGATTAACTTATTGGGAACACCGAGTGATGTGCCCGACCCATCGGTGGCGGTGGCGCTGGGTATGCCGCAGGACTTGATTCGGCGTCGCCCCGATATACGTCAGGCCGAGCGACAGCTCGCCGCCCAAAGTGCGCAGGTTGGCTTTGCCATTACCGATCTCTATCCGGCCTTCTCCCTCGGTGGTTCAATTGAGTTCGCCAGCACCGATGGTGATGATAATGATCTCTCCGACATATTTACCAGCAATGCTCGCAGTTGGAATTATGGTGTCGGCTTCACTTGGAATATTTGGAATTACGGTCGTATCAAGGGCAATATTCGCTTACAGGATGCGCTGTTCCAGCAGTTGATGGTGGATTACCAGAACACTGTGCTCAATGCACAGGCAGAAATTGAAAGCGCGATCATTGCCTACCTGGTGAGTCAGCAGCAGTTGGGCTGGTACGTCAAGGCGGCCAGGGCGGCTAAAAACACCGTGGTTATTTCCAAAGTACAGTACGACGATGGCCTGGTGGATTTTAATACCGTGGTGACCAACTTGCAGGTATTGCGCGAGCAGCAGGATTTGCTGGCAAGCACTCGCGGTGCGGTGGCGATTAATCTTGTCGATGTGTACCGGGCATTGGGTGGCGGCTGGCAAATCCGCGAGGGCAAGACAGTCGACCAGCTGATTCCCGAACCAACTAAAACCTTAATGCGCGAGCGTACAAAGTACTGGGATGGGGTATTGGAATAGCGAGCGGGTATTCGTAGTGGAGCTTTGTTTCAAAGAGTCTCTGCAGGCTGGTTAAATAAAGCAATAAGTTTACGATGGGGAGTGCTTGGCTTAAGAAAATTGCCCAATAATTTCTTAGTATTAACACATACAATGTAAAGGTTAAGATACTGATATGTCTCGAATCAATTATTGCTTGCGCTCCGTAGTGGCTTTGACCTTGGCCTTGCCGGGTCTGGCTCACGCGGGCGGTGCTTATATTTATGAAATGAGCAGTGCCGCCGAAACGGGCTATGGGGGGGTGGGTATGACTGCTCGTGCCAATGATGCGGGTACGGTGTTTACCAACCCAGCCGGGATGACGCGCTTTGATGATTCCGAGCTGATGGCCGGTGCTACCTTGACTTATATTTATGTGCCCTTTAAAGATGATGGCAACAGTGTTGATGGCAGCACGGGGGGTAGCAAAACCTGGGTTCCAGCCGCTTCGGTGGCCTATGTTTACCCCCTCTCCGAGAAGCTAAAACTGGGGCTGAGTTTCCAGAATTACTTTGGCTTGAAGCTGAACTGGGATGATGACTGGGTGGGGCGCAGCACCTCGGTCAGTGAGACCATCGTCGCGCCTCAATTGCAGCCGACAGCGGCCTATAAAGTCAATGACTGGTTGTCACTAGGCGCGGGCGCTGGCCTGACGATGGGGTATTTGACCAATAAATCCCGGGTGACAAATCCCGGTGATCCCGCAGGCCCCGAAGGCAAGATGAAAATTTCCGATGCCGATTTTGCCATTCAATACAATTTCGGCATTATGCTGGAGCCTTCCGAGAATACCCGTATTGGTGTGCGCTATCTGACTGAGACCGAACTGGATTTTAGGGATGCCCCCAGTATAAAAGGCATTACGCCCGATCCGAACCCCGCTGCGATAAAACTGGGTATCAACATGCCGCAGGCAGTTAACGGCGGCATCTACCACCAGCTTAACGACGACTGGGCGCTGCTCGGTAGCGTGGGTTGGGATCAGTGGTCGAAATTTGGAAAAATTGATGTCACCCTTGAAGGGGATAATGTCTCTAAAACGGTGAATGCGGGCTTCGATGATGTCTGGCATTTTGGCATCGGCGCTGAATACCAGCTAAATCCAAAATTGCTGCTGACCTCGGGGCTGGCTTACGACACCAGCATGATGACAGATGCCCATCGACCGGTCTCCATTCCGCTGGGCGCGATGACTCGCTATGCGGTTGGTTTTCAGTATGAAAAACGTAAAGGCTTAACCCTGGGTGGTGGGTTTTCTTTCCTGTGGGAGGGTAACCTGCCACTGAAGCCCGGTGGTGATGCCAGTGGTAAATACACCGATGTTAGTCTGTCGTTTTTGTCGTTTTATGTGCGCTGGCATTGATGTATGGATGTTGACACGCTGGAAAATAAGCTTACATTCGCAAGCGGTTATTTATAAAGGTATTAGGGGGGATTATGAAGGTTATTTTTCGTGTTAATAGATTTTCCCGGATTGTCGCGGCGGTTATTTTTAGTTTGTTGGCATTAGCATCATCTTTAGCCCAGGCAGCTGATAATAACTCGCTGGCCAAACAATCCCAAAATCCGGTAGCCAAAATGATCAGCCTGCCCTTTGAGAACAACATCAATGGAGGTTATGGTTCCAACGACAGCGTGCAAAATGTGCTGAATATTAAACCGGTGATTCCGCAGCAGCTTAATGAAAATTGGAACTGGATACATCGAAGTATTATCCCTGTGGTGTCACAACCCGGCATTCCTAATAATTCGGATGTTAATCGCACTAATGGTTTGGGAGATACTATTTACCAGGGCTTTCTGACACCGGCGGCGCCGGGTGCATGGATTTGGGGGGCGGGCCCTGCTGTGCAAATTCCCACTCATACCGATGATGTTCTGGGTAATGAAAATTGGGCCGCAGGGCCTGCTTTAGTATTACTTTCTATGCCCGGTCACTGGGTATTTGGCGGCCTGGTTACCCAGGTTTGGGATTTTGCTGATTCGGGTAATGACGGTTCCGATGACGACATCAGCCTGATGCTGGCGCAGCCTTTTGTAAATTATAATTTTAAAAGCGGTTGGTATTTTAATTCTTCACCACTGATTGTCGCTAACTGGGAGGCCGAAAGTAAGAATCAATGGACCGTGCCTGTGGGTGGTGGTGTCGGTAAAATTGTGCGCTGGGGCAAGCAGGCGATCAATTTACGGGCATCATATTATTATAATGTTGAAAAACCGGAAATCTCCGCTGACTGGAATGTGCAGCTAATGGCGAACTGGTTGTTTCCCAAGTAGATGTATTTTGGTGGTTTAAAAAGAGACGCCAAAGCCACTGCTGCCCCATAGTTTTCTCTAATACATTGCTAATGTCTGGCAATAGCGTGAATTTGTCAGGGGTATGGCTCTAGAGACATGAATTCTTACAGTGTGATAGCTGGCAGCGAGCAAGGGGGCTGGTTTCAAGACACGCCGTGAATCCGTCCATGGAGGCTCGGCGCCAGCATGACCGCCATGGAGGGTGGAAATGCAGGAATTGCAGGAGCAAATTTCTGCCCCTGCTGGCGACGGTCCTGAAACCAGCCCCCTTGCTCACTGCCAAGAGTGCACTTCGAAAATAGACCGCTTTTATAGCGTGTTTGCTCAACATGATGGGCGTGATGCTACGAACTGATCTGGGTATTTATTTCTGGAGCCGTCTTCAGCAGGGATGCTGAAGTCGAGCCCCCAGGGATGGGTTTACGGCGTGCCCCGGAAATAAATACCCAGAGCAGTTCGTTACCTAAAACTATGGGACAGCAGTGGCTTTGGCGTCTCTTTTTTTATTTTGTTTTTCGCTAAGGCGGGGAGTATCTTTTCTTTGCTTGCCCAAAGAAAAGACACCAAAAGAAACAGCACCCCGAATACGTCGCCCTCCGGGTTCCCTGAAATGTGTTAGAGACCACCCAGTCAGCCCCCTTCTGCTCTAAACCTTGTTTTTCTTCTTACTATAAAGCTATCAAAATTAAAATTGCATAACATGGTAGGTCACTTCCAGTACCAGTGCCCAGGTGTTCTGGTTGTCTGCGACTACCCGCCCCTTGGGCGACAGCGCTGAGAGTGGGCCGGTATCTACGGGGGCAGAGCCGGTGTTAAGTGCGTTGAGGTTGATGTCGATACGGCTGCGATTTTCACGGGTGAAGACGATGCCTGCACCCGCGCCATACATCTCGTCCAGGGAAAAAGCAAAGCTGCGGTCATTATCACTGACTGGTTTTTGTAAATAAAAAATACCCAGACGCCCATCAATGGCCGTGGTCATGGGGAACTCCACACCGGTTGTTAGCACCCAAAAATCTTTAAAATGCCCATCGGGTGTAAAGGGTAAGTGGTCACCTGTGATGCGGATATCGGTCACACCGAAGCGGCTAAAATCGACCCAGATGGCATCAAATGTCGCTGACCATCCGTTGTCCCACTCATGGTATAGGCCAAGGTCAATGTGCTGGGGTGTGCGCAGTGAAGCATCGACATTATCGCCGATGTGGTTGATTTCTTCGACAATGCCCGGTGGCAGGGTAGAGCGCTTTAGCTCAACGTCGGTATCTTCATCCGGGTCTGTTTCGGAGTGCCAGGTGATACCGAAGCGCGTTTGCTCGGAGATATCAAATTGTGCACTGGCAATAAAGCCCAGGCCCACACCGCTGGAGTCCATCTCGATTTTTGCATCTTGATTGGGTGTATCAAGGTTCGGAAATTGGGTGGTGGAGGCGGACGATGCATATTGGACTGAAAGACCGCCGCCCAGTGATAACCAGGGTGTTATACGCTTGGCTAAGGTGGCGGTGACGGCAATAAAGTCCAGACTGAATTGATCGCTGTAGTAGCGACCGGCCCAGTTCGGGCCGTAGCCAGCCCCAAAGCCCCCCGGCGCATTGAGTGTTAGTCCGAGTCGCCAGTCTTCGTTGAAAATAGGTTGTACATAGTAAATGCTGGGCACCACCAGTGGGTCAGAGCCACGGGGATTACTGCCGTCTTTGGTGGTGGCGTCCTTGTCGACTTTGAGTGTTGAATAATTTTTTGCGAGCAGTAACTGTCCGGTTAAAGCCGTCTCCTCCAGCCGGGTCATTCCCGCAGGGTTTAAATAGGATGTCTGTGCTGTTTCTGCAGGTGCGAACAGTCGAGTAAACGCCGGGCCACCGGCCTGGGCTGCCGTTGAAATTAAGCTGGTGAATACAAGGAATACCCCTGTTTGCAGATTAAGTTGTGGGCGCATTGTGGCGTACTCTTATTGTTAGGGAGAACAAAATAAAGGTGCTGCCCTTTGTTGTGGATTTATATCGCGAGAGCTAAGGCAGCTCTGAACAATATTAGCATTATTGGCCGCTAGAGCTATTCAATCAAACTGTTTTCTTTACGATTCTCGCGTATCAATAAGCCAAAGTGTCGATGATGACGCCCAGCAGGAACAGGCCAACAAAGCTGCGGGCGTGGCGAAAGGCGAAGGCAGAAAACCACAGTGGCCAGATTTCGGCGGGAAACCGGGAAGGTTTTTTTGTCGGCCCGGGGTGGCGAAAGGCGTTGATGGTTTGTCGCAGGATAGGCAGGTTGAGAAAAACCAGTAACAGTGGCCAGTGAAAGCTGCCGTTGATGACAAATAATGCAGCAATTGCGTATTGGGCCAATAACAACACAACTACCAGCTTGCGTGATACCGACTCTCCCAGGATCACCGGCATACTGTACACACCCTTGGCCTTGTCGTGATCGAGTTTATCGGTGTGTTTTCCTATGAGTACCGCGGTGGTACTCATGCCGAAAATCAGGCTGAGCCAGCAGACCTCCCAGCTCCATTGGCCGGTGACAACATAGTATGTGCCGCCGACCATTAGCGGCCCCCAAATCAGCAGCATGGACGGCTCACCCAGGCCGTAATATTTCAGTGGCCAGGTGTAAAACAGCACAAAGAAAATGCCCACTAGCATCAGGTTCAGGGTCAGGCCGCTGCGCGCCCATACCAGCCAGGCTCCCAGCGCTAGGGCAATACCTCCGGTGACACAGAGGTAGGTCCAGAATTGGCGGCTGTTCATTAAGCCATCTTCCAGTACGTGTACGCCGTATTGATTGCGGTAGTGGTTATTTTTGTCTATTCCGCGCCGGGAATCAGAGAGGTCATTAATAAGATTGTTGGTGGCGTGGGCGAATATCAGGCCAAGGGCGGCTGCCAGCCAGGGCTGCCAGGCAAACATCCCGTCCCTCCAGGCAAGTAATCCGCCGAGTATCGCGCTGGTCAGTGTGGTAAAGAGAATCGATGCGCGGGTGGCAATCAGCCACTTGGAGACAGTATCCAGCGCCTGCCATTCTGCGGCGTTGACCCTGGGCATTCTGTAGAGGGCTTGCCCCCACATTTTAATATCAATCATCAGTGCTTAAGTCTCTCTTTGGGTAATTTACTGAATGGAGATGGCGATGTTGGCCGCATGGTTTTTAAACAGTTCCTTCTGGCGTATTTCCCGTGCTCAGGAGATAAACTATTCGGCGATTATAACAGCAGGCCAATCAATACGCTCATTAAAAACCAGCTGGCGACTTGGGCAGCGTCGCCACGCCAAAGTACGTTAACCAGGGGCCGCAGTTTTTAGCAAAGAGTTTTTAGTAAAGAAAAACGGCAGTTATTTGTTACGCAGCGCCTGTGCGGTTTTTGAGCTGTTGTCGCGGTCTAGTTGAGCGGAAATATAATTGCCAGCATCAAGCAGTTTTTGCAGCGCAATGCCGCAATCGATATTAAGGCCATTGAGCAGGTAAACAAGGTCTTCTGTGGCAACATTGCCGGAGGCGCCAGCGGCATAGGGGCAGCCACCGAGACCGGCTATCGAGCTGTCAACTACACTGATGCCCGCGGTTAGCGCGGCGTAAATATTGCTCAGCGCCTGGCCGTAGGTGTCGTGAAAATGCACGGCGAGTTTTTTCGTCGGTATGGTTTGTACCAGGCAGTTTAACAGCGCGATGACGTTGCCGGCGGTGCCGACACCAATGGTGTCTCCCAGGGAGATTTCATAGCAGCCCATGTCCAGCATGCTGAGGGCAATCTGCCGCACTTTTTCGGCGCTGACATCCCCCTCGTAGGGGCAGCCCAGCACGCAGGAGACATAGCCGCGCACGGGGATGCCGGCGGCTTTGGCCGCCTTCATTAGCGGCAGAAAGCGCTGCAGGCTGGTGTCGATGGAGCAATTAATATTCTTCTGGCTAAAGGTTTCGGAGGCGGCGCTAAACACAGCGACCTCGCTGGCGTTCACCGATAATGCGCGCTCAAAGCCTTTCAGGTTGGGGGTGAGGGCGGTGTAGCTTACCCCGGGTTTTCGTTTCAGGCCGGTAAAAACGTCCTCGCTATCGGCCATGGCAGGCACCCATTTTGGATTAACGAAGCTGCCGGCTTCTATGCTGCGAATACCAGCATCAGCCAGGCGTTCGATCAGTTCGATTTTAATTGCTGTGCTAATCGACAATTGTTCATTTTGCAGGCCGTCTCGGGGGCCAACCTCGACAATTTTTACTTGCTTGGGTAGCGACATGGCTCCCTCTATTGGTGATGATGTTCGCTCGGTGGCGTTGTTATGTTTGTTGCTGGCCTGGCTATCGTGACATGGATGAGCGTTGATTAGAACTGCGCTGTTGAGGCGCTGCCCATTTGGGCGGCATTGGGGTCGATGAGCTGTCGGCTTCCCGTTGTCACATTTCGAGGCGTATAATCCACGGCTAACAATTAATGCCCGCTGGGCTTGATGGACAAATTATGGAGAGGTTGTGATAGAAGCGTTTGAGCCGGTAGTTTCCTTAATCGTCGCCATGGATGCTAATCGCGTCATCGGGCGCAATAACCAGTTGCCCTGGTATTTGCCCAATGACCTGAAATATTTTAAGACAGTGACCATGGGCAAGCCAATTATTATGGGTCGCAAAACGTTTCAATCTATCGGTAAACCCTTGCCGGGTAGAGCCAATATCGTTGTGAGCAGAAATCCTGAGTTTACTGCGGAGGGGATAAGCGTGGTTAATGACATTGACGATGCAGTTAAGCTTGGCAGCGATATTGCGTTTGGGGATGGGGTCAGCGAAGTGATGGTTATTGGCGGTGCACAGCTTTACCAGGCGGTGTTGCCCCGGGCCGGGCGACTCTACCTGACCCGTGTACACGCCAGTGTGGAGGGCGATGCCTGGTTTCCAGCGCTGGATTGGGCGCAGTGGGTGGAGGTGGCCAGGGAGGACCACGAGGCGGAGGGACGCAATCCCTATGACTACAGCTTTTTGGTCTTTGATCGAAAAAGTTAGTTGGCGCTCACTTATATTGAGAAAAGTACAGATTATCGCCGCCGAAGTATGGTGTTTACGGGAAGTTCAGGGATAAGCCGTTGTCGACGGAACCGGCCTGAATGTTACCTTTTACCTTTTGTGGTACATATTTACCCAATTTCGTGTAACGAATATCCCCGGGTAGGGTCCTGGCGGTAGAAGATGTTATCTAATTGTTTAATAGCATTGATTCTTACAAAAAATTAAGACTAAAATGCCCATCTGTGAAAGCTTGCAGCCGATATCCGTCGCAGCGTAAGGCTCGAATTTATTAAAAACTTGAATATAAAATTCACCCCCGAAGGAAATGCAATCCCCATGAATATGCATCGATTCAAAACGATCGCGTTAGCCATGACTTTGTCAGCTGGCGCGCTATTGGGCACTTCTGTTGTCCAGGCCAACACAGTGGATGCTGTGTTAAAGGTGAGTCAGTCCAAAACAGCGGCTGCTCAAAAATCACAGGTAAAGGTTGATGATTTGGCCGGTGAGACGGGCGACCTGTTACAGGACTATAAAGTAGTCATGAAGCAAGTCGATGGTCTGCGTGTTTACAATGAGCGTCTGCAGCGTCAAATCGCCAACCAGCTCAAGCGCATCAAGGATATCGAGACATCGATTGAGCAGGTGACGGTTATTCAGCGCCAGGTAACACCGCTGGTTATTCGCATGATTGACAGCCTGGAAAAATTTGTTGAACTGGATGTTCCCTTTCACCTTGAGGAGCGGGCCAAGCGAATCGACTTCCTTCGTGCCAGCGTAGATCGCTCGGATCTTTCTGTGGCGGAAAAGTTTCGCCAGGTTCTGGAGGCCTATAAAATTGAAAATGAGTACGGTCGTAAGATTGATGCTTATAAAGGCAATGTGTCGATCGACGGAATTGATCGTGAAGTGAATTTCTTCCGCGTCGGCCGCGTCGCCTTGATGTACCAGACTACCGATACTGAAATTTCAGGGGTGTGGGATCAAAGTGCTCGTGAGTTTATGCAGTTGGATAAGGGCGAATACCGCAATGCGATTATGAAAGGTCTTCGTATCGCCCGTAAGGAAGCCTCTATCGACATACTCAAAATACCCGTTCCAGCGCCGGAGGCAGCCCAGTAATGAAACATTCATTTCTAAAATCTGTAGTATTTGCCATTGGCACTGCATGTGTTATCTCTTCCCCCGCCGTTGTGGCGCAGGAAGCCCAGTCGCTGGATCAATTGCTTAAGTACGTTAAGCAGGGCCAGGCGACTGAAGCCAGGGAAAACAAAAAAAGGGAAGCCAGTTTCCGCAATGCAAAGAATCGCCAGGCGGCTTTACTTGCCGATGCGAAAAAACTTCGCGACAAGGAAGAAGCGCGCTCTGCGCGTCTGGAAAAAGAATTTGAACAAAATGAAATTAAAGTGTCGGGCAAGCAGCAGCAGTTGCGAGAACGCCTGGGTACATTGACCGAGTTGTTTGGTCACTTGACCTCAATGGCGGGCGACCTGCGCTCTAACTTCAGTAACTCCCTCACCAGTGCCCAATACCCTAACCGGGAAGTGTTCCTGGACGGATTGATTGGCAAGATGAGTGGCTCTGAACAATTACCGAGTATTGGGGAAATCGAAAACCTGTGGTTTGAGATGCACCGGGAAATGACTGAATCCGGAAAGGTGGTTAGTTTTACTACCAGCATTACCCGGCCTGGTGGTGAAAAGGAAGATCGCAAGGTGGTTCGTATTGGTACCTTCAACATCGTAACGGATGAGGGTGACTACCTGACCCTGAATGAAACCGGTACTTTGGAAATACTGGCACGTCAGCCTAGCGGTGCCTACGGTGGTTGGGCGGCGAATCTTGTCGGTGCGACCAGTGGTCTTCATCCTTTTGGTGCTGATCCCACGGGTCCAAGCGGCGGTAGCTACCTGGCAGCCCTGATCAATTCACCGACGCTTGAAGAGCGTTGGCATCAGGGTGGTAACGTCGGTTATGCCATTACCGTTGTCGGTGTTCTCGGCTTCCTGTTAGCTATTTGGCGTCTGCTGGTGCTGACCGGTGTCAACTCGAAGGTGCAGTCGCAGCTGAAGAGCGACACGGCTAATACCAACAATCCATTGGGTCGCGTGTTGAAAGTGCACGAAGATAATCCTTCCATGGATACTGAAACCCTTGAGCTGAAACTGTCTGAAGCGGTGCTTAAGGAAATACCCCAGATTGAATTTGGTCTTAACCTGCTGAAAATTATCGCTGCAGTTGCGCCGCTGATGGGGCTGTTGGGTACGGTGACGGGTATGATCATTACCTTCCAGGCGATTACTATCTTTGGTGCAGGTGATCCCAAGGCAATGGCCGGCGGTATTTCTGCGGCCCTGATCACTACTGTATTGGGCTTGTTGGTAGCGATTCCGACAGTATTGCTGCACACGGTTGCCAGTGGCCAGGCGAAGAAAGTTATTCACGTACTGGATGAACAGACGACCGGTATTATCGCCGAGCACACTGAAGCGCAATTAGGAAAAAGCTAAATGTATATCCTTGCTGATGCCTTGGACCTGATTAGCCGCTTCCTGGCGCAGGGCGGCTTTGTCCTAAGCTTGATTGCCGTCCTTACCTTTGTGATGTGGACGCTGGCATTTGAACGTTTCTGGTATTTTCGCACTGAATTGCGCAAGGATGTGGATGCCGCGATTTCTACCTGGGAGAGTCGTCGTGAACGCAAGTCCTGGAATGCGTATCAAATCCGCATGCGGCTGATTTCAGAGGTGAAGCTTAGTATAAACCAGAGCTTGCCGATGATTAAAACGCTGGTTGCACTGGCCCCCTTGTTTGGCTTACTTGGCACGGTCACCGGTATGATCGACGTCTTTAATATTATGGCTGTCACCGGTGGTGGTGATGCTAAATCCATGGCAGGTGGTGTTTCAAAGGCTACCATACCAACAATGGCAGGAATGGTAGCGGCGCTGTCCGGGATTGTTGCAACAACCTATCTCGGCCAGATCGCAGATCGTGAGAGCGAACTGCTTGAAGACCATCTGACAACTGATCACTAAGAGAATTACTATGCGCAGAAATGGCAGAAACGCAGCAGCCGATGAAGATGCCTCGGAAATCGATTTAACACCGATGCTGGATGTTGTTTTTATTATGTTGATCTTCTTCATCGTCACGGCTTCGTTTATTAAGGAAGCGGGTATTGAAGTGAATCGGCCTGAAGCATCGACCGCAGACCAGAAGAAAAACGTTAATATTCTGGTGGCTGTCAGTGCGACTAATGAAATCTGGATTGATAATCGTCGTATCGACCAGCGTGCGGTGCGCTCTGTTATTGAGAGAATGCATGCTGAAAACCCCAAAGGCGCTGTGGTAGTGCAGGCTGATAATGAGTCTTCCACTGAAACGGTTGTTTCCGTCATCGATTCGGCTCGCTCAGCGGGTGTTTATGATGTGTCGCTGGCCACTGAGAACGATTAAGGCATTATGAATTATATACGCTTACTGATTGGCGCAACTCTCGGCTTTATTGTTACATTTTTGCTGTTCTTGTTGATGCCGACCTTGATTGAGAACGCGGATAAATCGCTGGATGAAGGTAAGGCGAGGAAGATTGCCGATATCACAATGCCTGAACGGGAAATCGAAGCGAACCTTAACGAAAAAATGCCCGATAAGCCCGATGTACCCGATGAGCCGCCACCCGACCTGGCGCAGCCTGAAATTGAAAACATAGACATTAATCCCAATGCGGTAAACATGTCACCCACGACAAATGTTGAAGTTAACATTGGTACTGGTGGTTTTGGTGGCTCCGATGGCGAGTATCTGCCTATTGTAAAAGTGGCGCCGATCTATCCTCGGCGTGCACAAACCCGCGGCGTCGTTGGTTACTGTACGGTTGAATATACGGTAACCCGAACGGGGGCTATTCGTGACCCGGTGGCGATTGATTGTAAGCCCAAGGGCTATTTTGAGCGGGCCTCGGTTAAGGCAGCGCTGAAATTTAAGTACAAGCCCCGGGTGGTTGATGGCGAGGCAATTGATGTGGCCGGCGTGCAAAACCGCTTCACCTATGAGTTGGAACAGTAAGCCGGGTATTGGCAAAACAAGTTGGATTTCTGAATGAAAGTGACAGTCTCTCAATGTAAACCCGTTGCGCAGTTTGCCCGGGTAATGCTTATGAGCTTAGTGTTGTTGGCAGTACAGGCTATGGTTCCTGCCATGCTCGCTGGGCATATCGATGCAGCCTTGCCGGGTGTTGCCTATGCGGCAGAAGATAACAAGGAAAAGCCCAAGCGGAAGACCAAGCGTACCCAGGCGATTAGCAATAAGTTGTTTGAAAAACTGCAGACAGTGCAGGAGCTGGTTGAGGAAAAAAAGTATAAGGACGCGCAGAAAGTTCTTGTCGAAATGAAGTCGGGCAGTAAGCCGCTGAACGATGCTGAAATGTCCAATGTGTTGACCATGGAAGCGTTTATCTACTATACCCAGGAGAATTATCCCAAGGCGCTGAATGCTTATCGCCAGATTACTCAGCTGGAGCTGGCCAGTGAAGGTGCCAAGCTGCAGGCACAATACAGCGTAGCCCAACTCTACTTTGTAACCGAGAACTACAAGGATGGTGTTGATGCCTTGCTGGTCTGGTTTAAAGAGAAGGAAAAAATGGGCCAGCCCCCGGGCGCTTCGGCACATGTATTGTTGTCCCAGGGTTATTATCAGCAGCAGAAATTTTCTTTGTCGCTTAAGCATGTGAATATCGCCGTGGACAGTTATAAAGCGAAGGGTAAAATTCCAAAAGAAAACTGGTATGGCTTGCAGCGTTTTCTTTACTATGAAAAAAATAACTACAAGCAAGTGGTGAAGATTCTCGATGAATTGCTAACGCACTACCCGAAGAAATCTTATTGGTTGCAGATGTCGGCAATGCAGGCCGAATTACAAAATGAACCCAGGCAGTTGGCTGCGATGGATACGGCTTACGTTCAGGGTATGCTCAATAAGCAGGGTGAACTGGTCAATATGGCTTATTTGTACCTGGCCAATGATACGCCTTACAAAGCGGCCAAGGTGCTGGATAAGGGCATCAAAGACGACATCATAGAGCCTACTTCCAAGAACCTTGAGTTGCTCGGTAATTCCTGGCGTGCTGCGCAGGAAATTAAAAAGGCGATTCCAGAAATGGCGAAGGCGGCGAGCAAATCCAAAAAGGGTGAGCTATGGGCGCGGCTGGGTAATATCTATCTTGATAACGACGACTATAAGGAATCCGTCAAAGCGATTAACTCTGGTTTGAAAAAAGGCGGGGTTAAGCGCAAGGATACGGCTTACCTGGTGCTGGGTATGGCGCACTTCAACCTCAAGCAATATAAATCGGCGCGCAAGGCTTTTAAGAAAGCCGAAGACGACGATCGCTCGCGTAAATATGCCCGACAGTGGATGCGATTTATGGACAAGGAGCTGGAGCGTCAGCGGCTGCTGAAAGAAGCTTAAAAGCCGACTATACAATACAAAAAAAGGGTGTCTTGCGAGACACCCTTTTTTTGTCTGTGATTTCTTCGGTAGTGAGCCAGGCCGCTGTTATAGCCGGAGGAGTCATTTCTGCTTTATTAGTCCAGTTGACTCAAGTCGCGTACGGCGCCTTTGTCGGCACTGGTAACCATTTTGGCATAGACTTTCAGTGCGGGAGATATCTTGCGAGGTCGTGCCTTGATTGGTTTCCAGGCCTTATCACCTTTGGCCTCCATGGCGGCGCGCCGTTGCGCCAGTTGCCCAGTGCTGAGTTCGACATCAATGCGGCGGTTTGGAATGTCGATGTTGATAATGTCCCCATTTTCAACCAGGCCAATCGTGCCACCGGCTGCCGCTTCTGGTGAGGCGTGGCCAATCGACAAGCCGGAGGTGCCGCCGGAAAAGCGACCATCGGTCAGTAACGCGCAGGCTTTGCCCAGGCCTTTTGATTTGATGTAAGAGGTAGGGTAGAGCATTTCCTGCATCCCCGGGCCGCCCTTGGGCCCTTCGTAGCGAACAATCACCACATCACCGGCTTTCACCCGATCCTTGAGGATGTCGTCCACCGCATCGTCCTGTGACTCGCAAATATGGGCGGGGCCAGAAAAGACCAGAATACTGTCATCAACACCAGAGGTTTTTACCACGCAGCCATCCTCAGCAATATTGCCGTATAACACCGCCAGGCCGCCTTCTTTGGAGAAAGCGTGTTGATAAGAGCGAATGCAGCCATGCTCCCGGTCCGCATCCAGTGAGGGGTAACGTGTGTCTTGGCTAAAGGCCTGTTGGGTGGGGATGCCGCCCGGGCCGGCCTTATAAAAAGATTTTATCGCTTCATCCTGGGTTTGCATGATATCCCATTTCTGCAGTGCTTCAGCCAGGGTGTTGCTATGAACGGTGGGGATGTCATGGTGAATTAACCCGGCACGATCCATTTCGGCAAGAATGGCGAATATGCCTCCGGCACGATGCACGTCTTCCATGTGGTACTGGGGGGTATTGGGCGCCACTTTACAAAACTGGCCCACTGAGCGGGATAGCCGATCAATGTCGTCCATGGTGAAATCAATTTCAGCTTCCCTGGCCGCGGCCAGTAGGTGCAGGATGGTATTGGTAGAGCCGCCCATGGCGATATCCAGGCTCATGGCATTTTCAAAGGCTTTGAAATTGGCAATGTTCCGCGGCAGCACTGAATCATCATTCTGCTCATAATAGCGCTTGGTGATCTCTACAATTTGTCGGCCCGCTTGTAAAAAAAGTTGTTTGCGGTCGGCGTGGGTGGCCAGGGTGGTGCCATTACCGGGCAGTGAAAGCCCCAGTGCCTCGGTCAGGCAGTTCATCGAATTGGCGGTGAACATTCCGGAGCAGGAACCACAGGTGGGACAGGCACTGCGTTCATATTCAGCGACTTTCTCGTCCGAAGCGGAATCATCAACGGCGATGACCATGGCATCCACCAGGTCCAGGGCGTGCTCAGACAAGCGGGTTTTTCCTGCTTCCATTGGCCCGCCAGAGACAAAAATAACCGGTATGTTCAGTCGCAACGCGGCGTTTAACATGCCGGGAGTAATTTTGTCACAGTTGGAAATACAGACAAGCGCATCAGCACAGTGGGCGTTGACCATATA
>JAUXHA010000093.1 GCA_030621845.1 Spongiibacteraceae bacterium | reverse complement strand
TCGTTTCAGCGCCGTCGAGCCGACCATGTCGGTGAAGAGAAGGCGGTGTTTGTTGGTCTCGATTTCGGTGCCTTTGCCATTTATGACCTGGCACTGCGCGAGCCGGATAGCGTGATTGCTGTTATTGGTCTGGAAAACCCCGCCGCTCCTCACAACCCCGAAGTTTCGCCGTTAACGGAATACGCTGAAATTGCTAAAGAACATTTTTTACACATCGAGTACTTCCGCCCGGTTGGTCCTGCTGACCGTGATTTGGCTGCAGCGCCACGAGAATTTTTCCAGAAAGTATTCTGGACGCTGGGCGCCGAAGGGGATTTCTTTGCCATGTTTGAGCATCCCCCGGGTACCACTTATCTCGAGGCGATGAAGCCATCGCCACCCTTACCCTGGTCCTGGTTGAGTGAAGAGGAGCTCAATTATTTTGTCGAGCAATACAGTAACAGTGGCTTTACCGGTGGCTTAAACTGGTATCGATCCATGGACTTGAAATGGCAGCAACGCAAAGCCTATGAGGGCGTGCAGAGCAAGGTGCCGGCTTATTTTATTGGCAGCGAGCAGGATGTGGATCTGGAGGGTTTTCATGGTGATGACCCGATTGGTTTGATGCGAGCGCAATTCCCCGATTTACGCCGGGTGGAGATGATTGCCGATGCCGGACACATGGTGCAGTTGGAAAAGTCTGCAGAGGTGAATGGCTTACTGCTGGAGTACCTGGAAGAAATCGAGCGAGGGTAGGGGGTAACAGCCGCCATTATTCCCACGCTAATGCCAGCCGTCATTCCCGCGCAGGCGGAAATCTAATAAACATTTATTGGCTCCCCGCCTTCGCGGGGACGACGGTTATTATGGCAAGAAGGCCTGGCAGCTGGCGCTGGCTACAAAAGCTTTTTCCTAGTCCCTGGTCCAGCACCGCTGTATACTTGCGTGTTTCATCACCACCGGAATAAAATCCGATATGTCCTCAAAATACTGGAGCAATTTCGTTCAGGGTTTGGAACCTTATGTGCCAGGCGAACAGCCGCAGGTGCTGGACCTGATCAAATTGAACACCAATGAGAATCCCTACCCACCCTCACCACGGGTGGCGGCGGTAGTCCAAAGTGATCTGCTTGAGCAGCTGCGTCTGTACCCCGACCCCAATTCGCTCGCCTTAAAAAAAGCGGTGGCGAAAAACTGTGGCCTGGACGAGGGCAATATCTTTGTCGGCAATGGCTCCGATGAAGTGCTGGCGCTGGCTTTTATGACTTTTTTCCAGCAGGACGCCCCCCTGCTATATCCCGACATTACTTATAGCTTTTATCCCGTGTACAGCAACCTCTATGATATCGACACTATCCGGGTACCGCTGGCAAATGATTTTAGTATCCAGCTTGGTGATTATGCCCAAACCAACGGCGGTATTATATTTCCTAACCCGAATGCGCCGACGGGTATCGGTTTACCACTGGCGCAGATCGAAACCCTGTTAAAAAACAATACCGAGTCAGTGGTGATTGTTGATGAGGCTTATATCGATTTTGGCGGTGACAGTGCTGTCAGCCTGGTTGAGCTTTACCCAAATTTGTTGGTCGTGCAAACCTTATCCAAGTCACGGTCATTAGCTGGACTGCGGGTCGGTTTTGCTATGGGGAGTGCCGAACTTATTGCAGGTTTGGATCGGGTCAAGAATTCCTTTAATTCCTATCCTATCGATCGTATTGCTGAACAGGCCGCGGTGGCGGCGATTGAAGATGAGGATTACTTTACGGCTTGTTGCCAGAGGATTATCGATACCCGTGAGCGGGTAGTTATTGCGCTGGAGGCTCTCGATTTTGAGGTATTACCTTCCCAGGCGAATTTTGTCTTTGCGCGCCCCACCACGATAACGGCGGCGGATCTTTTTACCCGCTTACGTGAAAAGAAGATACTGGTGCGCTATTTCAAACAAGCTAGAATCGATGAATTCTTACGGATTAGCATAGGCACCGATGAAGCGATGGATGTATTCATTTCAACCCTGAAAGCGATAATGCCCTGATTGTGAATCCTAAAGGTTTACAGGGGCTTACGCTGTGGTAGAGTGCTCACCACGTTAAGCTATCAAGACAGTAACGCAAATCATATCGCAGTTTTTCACGTGGGCTTTGGTAGGGCTCACCACTGAATATAGGAATAAGCAATGCCAGTCATTACCCTCCCTGACGGAAGTCAACGTTCATTCGATCAAGCTGTGACCATCGCCGATGTGGCTATGGATATCGGCCCCGGCCTGGCCAAGGCTGCCCTTGGTGGAAAAATTGCCGAGCAGATGCTCGATACCTCTTACCTGATTGAGGGCGATGTCGAACTGTCTATCATCACCGATCGTGATGAAGAAGGTCTCGAAATGATTCGTCATTCCACCGCGCACTTGATGGCAATGGCCACCCAGCAATTGTTTCCCGGGGTACAAGTGACTATTGGTCCGGTGATTGAGGATGGTTATTTCTACGACTTCGCCACGGGAAATACCTTTACCACCGAAGATTTAGAGAAAATCGAAAAGCGGATGCTGGAGATTACCAAGGAAGATCTGCCGATCGAACGGATTGTTATGGACCGTGAGTTGGCGATTAAAACCTTCCGCGGTATGGGTGAGCGTTATAAGGTTCAGATCATAGAGGACTTGCCCGAAGGTGAAGCGCTCTCCATCTATAAGCAGGGCGCCTGGATGGATTTGTGCCGGGGGCCGCATGTACCCAGTACCGGTAAGATGAAAGCGTTTAAACTGATGAAGGTGGCGGGCGCTTACTGGCGAGGCGATTCAAATAATCGCATGCTACAAAGAATTTATGGCACGGCCTGGTCTAACAAGAAGCAATTAAAAGCCTACCTCCACCGTTTGGAAGAAGCGGAAAAGCGTGATCACCGCAAGCTGGCAAAAAAATATAACCTGTTCCATATGCAGGAAGAAGCGCCGGGTATGGTGTTTTGGCATCCCAAAGGCTGGAGCATTTATCAAACCATCGAAGCATATATGCGCAAGCAGCAAACACTCAATGGTTATGAAGAGATAAAAACCCCCCAGCTTGTCGATCTGTCGCTGTGGGAAAAGTCCGGTCATGCCGCGAAATTCAGTGAGGGCATGTTCACCCTGATGGCTGAGGATCGTGAGTTTGCGATCAAGCCAATGAATTGCCCCTGCCATGTGCAGATTTTCAACCAGGGTTTGAAGAGCTATCGCGACCTGCCTTTACGCCTGGCTGAATTCGGTTCCTGTCATCGCGATGAGCCCTCGGGGTCATTGCATGGGATTATGCGGGTGCGGGGCTTTGTTCAGGATGACGCCCATATCTTCGTCACCGAAGAGCAGATCCAGCCCGAGGTTGCCCGGTTTATTGATCTCTTGCACGAAGTGTATGAGGACTTCGGCTTTACCGAGATTATTTATCGCTTATCCACCCGGCCCGACGAGCGGGTTGGCAGTGAGGAGAGTTGGGATAAAGCGGAGCAGGCCCTGGCCGAGGCTCTCGATAGCAAGAGCCTGCCCTGGGAAATGCTGCCCGGTGAAGGGGCTTTTTACGGCCCCAAGATTGAATTTTCCTTGAAGGATTGTATTGGCCGAGTCTGGCAGTTGGGCACTATCCAGGTTGATTTCTCCATGCCCGGGCGGCTCGATGCTCAATATGTAGCGGAAGACGGCAGTCGGCAGGAACCGGTGATGTTACACCGTGCCATACTGGGATCTTTCGAGCGTTTTATCGGTATTTTGATCGAACACTACGAGGGAGCTTTTCCCGCCTGGTTGGCCCCGGTTCAGGCCGTTATTGCCAACATTACGGACAAACAGGCCGAATATGTGCAAAAAATAGAAGATTCCTTGAAAAATAAAGGATTTAGGGCCCATGCGGACTTGAGAAACGAGAAGATCGGCTTTAAAATCCGCGAGCACTCAATTCAGAAGGTTCCCTATTTGCTGGTAGTCGGCGATAAGGAACTGGAAACACAAACAGTGGCCGTGCGTGCACGTAGCGGTGAGGACCTGGGTTCCATGACCCTGGAAGCTTTTGAGCAACTCCTCAGCGAAGACGTTGCCCGCCGCGGGCGTGTTAGTTCCTAAAGGAAATAGTGGAGAAATAGCGATTAAGCAAAAAGGCAAGAGTAAAAGAGCAACGATCAACGATGAAATCGACGCAGTGGAAGTGCGCTTAATTGGCGCTGATGGAGAGCAAGTCGGTGTGGTATCGATCGAGGAAGCCCGTAAAGCGGCGACTGATGTTAGCCTCGATTTGGTACAGATAGCAGATTCCGATCCGATAGTCTGTAAAGTGATGGACTACGGAAAGCATGTGTTCGAAGCCAAGAAACAACAGGCAGCCTCGCGCAAAAAGCAGGTGCGGACACAGGTTAAGGAGATGAAATTTCGTCCTGGGACGGAAGAAGGGGACTACCAGGTAAAACTACGCAACCTGGTACGTTTCCTTGAACATGGGGACAAAGCCAAGGTGACATTACGTTACCGCGGCCGTGAAATGGCCCATCAGGAAATTGGTCTTGAGCTACTCAAACGGGTCGAAAAAGACCTGGAAGAGTTGGGTTCTGTTGAGCAGTTTCCGAAGATGGAAGGTCGTCAGCTGACGATGGTCATTGCCCCTAAAAAGAGAAAGTAAGACAGGGTTTTATTTTCTGGCGAATAGTAATAGTGAGCTCACTGGGCCTGTTGTTATTCGTATGCGTTTTAATTTTTGAACTGATTTCAGTTCCCAAATGCGGAGTATCTAACGATGCCAAAAGCTAAAGTACATAGCGGGGCAGCTAAACGTTTTAAAAAAACCGGTGACGGTTATAAGCGTAAAAGCGCCCACAAAAGTCACATCTTGACCAAGATGACCACCAAGCGTAAGCGTCAGCTGCGCGGTACCTCTGACGTTCATGCGAACGACAAGGTACTCATCGATCGTATGATGCGCGCTAAGTAGCCGCAGACCATTAACGAGTAAGGTTAGGAGAAGACTATGCCTCGCGTAAAACGTGGTGTCACAGCACACCGTCGTCATAAAAAGATTTTAAAGCAAGCCAAGGGTTACTACGGTGCCCGTTCACGTATCTTCCGTGTTGCCAAGCAAGCGGTGATCAAGGCGGGCCAATATGCCTACCGTGACCGTCGTCAGCGCAAGCGCCAGTTCCGTGCACTGTGGATCACCCGTATCAATGCCCAGTCACGTGCTAATGGCTTGTCCTATAGCCGTTTAATTGCTGGCTTGAAGAAAGCTGAGATTGGCCTGGATCGTCGCGTGCTTGCGGATATTGCAGTGCATGACAAACCCGCTTTTGCAAAGATTGTCGATCAAGCAAAAACAGCCTTGGCTTAAACTAACCGCGGTTAGTGAAGCATTGAGAATAGGGAAAGGGCTACCGCTCTTTCCCTGTTTTTGTTTATGGCAGGGGTGAATTTCCAGCCCCAGGGCATGACCCGGTAATAAAAAGAGAACACTATGGAAAATTTGGAGTCGCTGGCTACAGAAGCTCGAAGTGCTATCGACGAAGCTGCCGATACGGCGGCACTCGACCAGGTGCGAGTACAATACCTGGGCAAGAAGGGGAGCATTACCGGCTTGCTTAAAGGCCTGGGGAAGCTGTCCGCCGAAGAGCGTCCGGCTGCCGGTGCTGAAATCAACAAGGTTAAGCAGGCGTTACAGGAATTATTACTAGAGCGGAAAACCACGCTTGAATCGGCCGCGATTACCGCGCAGCTGGCGAAGGAAACCATCGATATTACCTTGCCTGGCCGCGGCCAGCACAATGGCGGTTTGCACCCGGTGACGCGCACCATTGAACGCATTGCTGACTTTTTTGAAGCGATGGGCTTTGAGACTGTCGAAGGGCCGGAAATCGAAGATGATTATCATAACTTCGAGGCGCTCAATATACCCGCGCATCATCCGGCACGGGCCATGCACGATACCTTTTATATTAGCGACACCACGGTATTACGCACCCATACCTCGCCGGTGCAGGTGCGGGTGATGGAAAATGCTCAGCCGCCGCTGAAAGTCATCTGCCCTGGCCGTGTTTATCGCTGTGACTCTGATCTTACTCACACGCCGATGTTTCACCAGGTAGAGGGTTTGTTGATCAGTGAAGACTCCAGCTTTGCCGACCTCAAGGGTCTGGTTGAAGAATTCCTGAAAGTATTTTTTGAAAAAGAATTGGCGGTACGCTTTCGCCCGTCTTACTTTCCTTTTACCGAGCCGTCGGCTGAAGTGGATATTCAGTGTGTGATGTGTAGCGGAGAAGGTTGTCGTGTTTGCAGTCACACCGGCTGGTTAGAGGTCATGGGCTGTGGCATGGTGCATCCACGGGTATTTGAATACTCCAATATCGATACCGAAAAATACACAGGTTTTGCCTTTGGTATGGGAGTGGAGCGCCTGGCGATGTTACGTTATGGCGTCAATGACCTGCGTTTGTTTTTTGAAAATGACTTGCGGTTTTTGGAACAGTTCCGCTAGCGGATTTGCTTAGAGATTGATGCATGAAAATTAGTGAACAATGGCTTCGTGAATGGGTGAGCCCGGCAATATCTACCGAGGAGTTGGTGGAGCAATTAACCATGGCCGGGTTGGAAGTGGATGCTACCGAATCGGTGGCGGGATCATTTACCGGGGTTGTCGTCGGTGAGATTACCGCGATTGAGCCACACCCCGATGCGGATAAATTACGCGTTTGCCAAGTGGCTGGTGGTGAAGAAGTGGTGCAGGTTGTCTGTGGTGCCGCCAATGCCCGTGCCGGTTTGAAAATTCCCTTTGCCACCGTGGGCGCTATGCTGCCGGGTGATTTCAATATTAAAAAAGCCAAACTGCGCGGCGTTGAATCCTTCGGTATGCTTTGTGCCGAGCAGGAATTGGGCATGGCAGAAAGCTCGGATGGTTTAATGGAGCTGCCCGCCGATGCGCCGGTAGGCGAGAATATTCGCGACTACCTAGCCCTCGATGACACCATTATCGAAGTGGATTTAACCCCTAACCGTGCCGACTGCCTCGGCGTTGCGGGTATTGCCAGGGAAGTCGGCTTGTTAAACAAGTTGCCGGTGAAGACGCTGGCTAATGAAACAGTTGCGCCACAAAGCGATGAGACCTTCCCGGTGACCGTTGAGGCCGGGGAAGATTGCCCGCGCTATGTTGGACGGGTCATTCGCCATATTGATGTCAGCCAGCCCAGTCCAATCTGGTTGCAGGAAAAATTGCGCCGCGGTGGTGTGCGCTCGATTGATGCAGTCGTGGACGTGACCAATTATGTGCTGCTGGAATGCGGCCAGCCGCTGCACGCTTTTGACCTGAACTTATTAACGGGCGGTATTTGTGTTCGCCATGCCAGTCAGGGTGAAAAAATTCAATTGCTGGATGGCCAGGACCTTGAACTGACGGCGGGTACCCTGGTGATAGCGGATCAACAGCGTCCGGTGGCACTGGCCGGCATTATGGGTGGCGCAGAAACAGCGGTCAGTGCTAAGAGCAAGGATATTTTTCTTGAGTCGGCTTTTTTCGCACCGGTAAAAATTGCTGGTCGAGCGCGCTCCTATGGTTTACACACGGATTCCTCGCACCGCTTTGAGCGCGGCGTGGATTATCAGCTACAGCGTCAGGCGATTGAGCGAGCGACATCATTACTGCTGGAGATCGTCGGTGGCGAGCCGGGCCCACTGGTCGAAGTATGTGATGAGCAACACCTGCCCAGTGCAACAGCTGTCGAATTGCGCGCGGCCAGGATTGAGAAATTGCTGGGCCTGAAAATGGCCGATGATGAAGTGACCGATATTTTGACCCGTCTGGGGATGACGCTGGAAAAGACTGCGGCGGGCTGGAATGTACTGCCACCGTCCTGGCGTTTCGATATAGCCATTGAAGCGGATTTGCTGGAAGAGTTGGCACGCGTCTACGGTTATAACAATCTTCCTGTGACGCGTATAAAAGCCGAGCTGGGGCTCAAGCCAAAAGCTGAGACTGAAATCGGCCTGAAAGCAATGCGCGGACAGTTATTAGCCAGGGGTTACCAGGAGGCAATTACCTACAGTTTTGTCGAGCCGGGGATGCAGCAGTTAATTTGTCCGGGTGAAGAGACAGTTGCCCTGATCAACCCGATATCTGCGGATATGTCGGTGATGCGCACCAGTCTGTGGCCTGGCCTGGTCAGTGTTGCCAAATACAACCTTAATCGCCAGCAAAGTCGGGTGCGGCTATTTGAGTCGGGCCTGACCTTTATTCCCGTTGGCGACACCTTGCCGAAACAGCAGCCGGTGCTTGCCGGTTTGATTACCGGGCGACGCTTTCCCGAGTCCTGGACGGAGTCCGGTGAGGTAGTTGACTACTTTGATTTGAAGGGCGACCTGCAGTCGGTACTGTCTTTTAGTGGAAGTGTGACGGAATTCACCTATCAGCCAGGCGGCCATATTGCGCTGCACCCCGGCCAGTCGGCGACAATCCTCCATAATGGCGAGAAAATAGGTTATCTTGGGCTCATTCACCCCGAACTCCAGAAAAAACTGGGGTTAGCTGAGCCTGTCTATCTGTTTGAAGTGGCGCTGTCGGCGATTAATACGGGTAAATTGCCATTATTCACAGAACTGTCTAAATTCCCTGAAGTTCGCCGGGATTTAGCTATTCTTATTAAGCGTGAAATCCCCGCAGAGGCAGTGCTGGAGGCGGTTAGGGGGGTATCAGGTAGTTACCTGCGAAACCTCAGGCTATTTGATATGTATCAAGGTAAAGGCATTGATCTTAAAGAAAAAAGTTTGGCTCTCGGCTTGACGTTCCAGCATTCTTCACGCACTCTTAACGAGGATGAAATAAATGCGATCATCGACAATGTCGTTGCTACGCTAAAAGAAAAATTCGCTGCAACTCTGAGGAATTAAAGCAATGACGGCTCTTACCAAGTCGGAAATGGCAGAATTATTATACGAGGAACTCGGTCTCAATAAGCGAGAAGCGAAAGAAGTGGTTGAACACTTCTTTGAAGAGATCAGGACCTCACTGGAAGAAAACGAGCAGGTCAAGCTGTCAGGCTTTGGCAATTTCGACCTGCGCGATAAAAGCCAGCGCCCAGGCCGAAATCCAAAAACCGGGGAAGAAATTCCTATTTCCGCACGCCGTGTGGTGACATTCAGACCAGGCCAGAAACTAAAGGCCAGAGTTGAGGCATATGCTAGAACCAGGTAACAATGATGAATTACCGGTTATTCCGGGTAAACGCTATTTCACCATCGGTGAGGTCAGTGACCTGTGCTGTGTAAAGCCCCATGTACTGAGGTACTGGGAACAGGAATTCCCGAATTTAAAACCGGTTAAGCGGCGTGGAAATCGTCGTTACTACCAGCGTCAGGATGTGATCCTGATTCGCCAGATTCGCAGCCTGCTATACGACCAGGGCTATACCATCGGCGGTGCTCGCCAGCGTATGTCCGGCGAAGAAGCTGCCAGCGATGGCAGTCAATATAAGCAGTTGATTCGCCAGATGATTAATGAACTGGAAGACGTGGCAAAAGTTCTCAAAGTCTAGTTCACACTCCCCGAGTATTACTGTATTATGCCGCCTCTTTCGGGGCGTAGCGCAGTCTGGTAGCGCACTACACTGGGGGTGTAGTGGTCGCAGGTTCAAATCCTGCCGTCCCGACCAAATTTATATTATTTATCAAAGCCTTGCGTAAGCAGGGCTTTTTGGTTCGTGGGTGGTAATGTTTTTTTACTACAACTAACTGCAACTCTACCTGCCGGAATATCCCGTTCAATCCTCCGCATTAGAATCCGCCATCAATTCTTCGACGGTATCGAATGAAGACACATTACCACTGCGCGCAGGTGGCGCCCTGGGCGGAGGTACCAGCAGCGCTTGCAAATTGTATTATTGTTGTTAGCTGACCAGGGTAAGCTCTTTGTAGTTGCCAACCATCACCTTGTTACGCCCCTGCTCTTTACCGCAGTACAGGGCGGTGTCGGCGCGGGCGATGCAGGTGTCCAGGCTCTCACCCTTGCTGTGGCTGGCGACGCCGAAAGTCATGGTGATACTGAGGCGCTGGCCGCCAAATTCGAACATATTGTCGGCGATGCCCTGGCGTAGTTTTTCGGCCAGTGCGGCACCGCCTTCCAGTCCGGTTTCAGGCAGCAGCAGGATGAACTCCTCGCCGCCCCAGCGCGCCACCCTGTCCACATCGCGCACGTTGGCACCGAAGATAGCGGCCACACGTTTTAGCACGTGGTCACCGCAGGCGTGGCCGTGGTTGTCGTTAAAACGCTTGAAATTGTCCACGTCGCCCAATATCACGGTGAAGCCGCGCCCGCTGCGCAATACCCGCCGAACCTCCGCATCCGCCTCTTCGGTAAAACCGCGGCGGTTGAGTAATCCGGTAAGCGGGTCAACCCGGGCGGCCTCCGCGAGCAGCGCATTGGCGGCGCTCAACTCGGCGGTGCGCTGATTCACCTCATGCTCCAACTCGTTGAGCATGGCGGTAAAACGATTGGCCAGTGACACGGCCATAGACAGCATAAAGGCGACAAACCCATAGGAAATAAGACGGGTTGTTTGCAGGCGCGTCAGGTCAATAAGCAAATCGTTGACACAGGTAGCGACAAAGATTAACAAACCCACCAACACCGTGCGGGCCTCACCTTTGCCGGCGCGAGCCTCACGCACAACCATCCAGGGTGCGAGAACCAGTATC
>JAUXHA010000136.1 GCA_030621845.1 Spongiibacteraceae bacterium | reverse complement strand
ATGCTGACGCCCGGCAACCATTTTATTCATCAAACCATGACCACAGGCCTTCTGGGCACTGCAGCTATTACAGGTGCTGAGGCGTATCGTCTCCAGCCACAGACAACCCTGCTCAATAGCCACCACTGTTCCGCGCTCAGTAATCATCAGGCACAGCCAATCTCTGTTTATAGAGCCGCTAGGGTAACGGATTTCGCCACTTTTTTCGCGGTATTTAGCGGAATTTCCCCCACCACGGTTACTCGGTAAGGACGGTTATTTATTAATACCGCCTTTGAATAGGCGGTTGTAGCCCCTTTTTGAGCCCGGCCTTCAACACCGCTGTTGACATCCTCCACCCGTTCAAGAAAAACTGAAAACACCGCCAGACCATCGCTGTAGGTCAGCACGTCGGTGCCATCAAAGTGTTTCCCGGGTGACGTCACCGTAAAACCCGCTGGCAACCAGTTCACCAACCAGTTCAATTGTTCCGCGTCACCCGCTGCGGGCAATGACTCGGGATGCACCGCCAGATAGCTTTGTGCTCCCTGATTAAAATAAGCTCGGGGCACGACCATGCCTATCTCAATTTCAACGAATTGAAAGCGCTCGACAATATTCCCTTGGGGATCCAGCAAGGTGGACTGTAACAATAAACCGGTTTCGCGATCCAGCGACATGGTATAACCCAGCCGCTGGTCGTCGGTGGGCGTGACCGCTATCTCAACCACATCACGCCCGGCAATACGGCCATCGCCCAAAACCAGGAATTGGTAATAATGACCTATCAGCGTGTGCTCCGAGCCAGGCTCCCCTTTCAAGCCCTGCTGCTGATAGAGACGAACTAACTGGTTGCCCGGGTGCATGCAAGTCACACGATGACCGCGCCGGACAATTTCCCTGGGCTCACCGCTCAAGGATTCAAGGCGCTCGAATTCTTCACCCTCATAGACCGCATGGGCAATGCGGAAAGACTCCATTTTTTTGCCTTGCTGGTAACTGAACACACCCCGGTAACTCAACTCGCGCAGACTGTGGGACATTATTTCCAGCCAGGCCGCAGCGGAACGTTCGTGCTGGGCTGCAGCTGGCAGCGACAAGGCAATAATACTGGCCGTCAACAAGCATCCACACAGATGGCGTAAACGGCCGCGTTTATTCCACATTAAAATTAGCCAACCTGGCATAGGAAATCATCCCCTGGCCATTATTGAGCGCTGCACTTTCAGTATGTCTCAACATATACCGATCCAGCCGTTTACGCGCCTCTTCGTTGGCACGGGCATCAGCACCCGGCAACGACCTGACTGCGTTCGCCGACGGTGAAGCCGATGCAACGGAAGACCCGGCACTCACCGTAACTCCCGCGCTGGCGGGAAAAACCCGACTCAGCGTTTCTGGCTGTGACGCGGGTGAAGCCGGATTGGCCGTACCCAGGTCGCCTGCAGTAAATACCACCACAGCGGCCACCGATGCAGCCACCGTAAAACTCGCTAGCGCCTGCATGTATTTGTTTTTCGGTTGAACATTATTCACCGGCAGCGGATCGTCATCAATAAGTGAACTGACCCGCGTGGAGATATCCCAGTGGACAAACGCTGTCGACTCCCCTTTCATCGCCAGTTGCAAGCGATGATAACGCTGCCAACTGCTGCGCACTATGTCACTATCACGCGCGGATAATAAACGCCGTAATTCCAGTTCCTCAACTTCGCCATCCATCAATGCAGAAACCGATTCTCGTAGACGATCACTCATTTCACCACCTCTAAACCTATCGATTTTCCTTTAAGACTCACTTTACCCAAACCCTGCATTTGCAACTTCACTTGCCGATCAATTGCCTCTCGCGCCCTGAATATTCTCGATCGCACCGTACCCACCGGACACTCCATCACTTCAGCAATTTCTTCATAACTCAGACCATCGAATTCGCGTAAAGTTACCGCCGTGCACAAATCTTCCGGTAAATTATCCAATGCAGTCGCCACCACATTTTTTAATTCTTCGCCATAAAGCACATTTTCAGGGTTTTCAATATCCCGCAAGGCCGAATCAGCTTCAAAGTACTGCGCATCCTCAACATCAATATCGGTGCTCGGCGGCCGGCGACTTTTGGACATTAGATGATTTTTAGCGGTATTGATCGCGATACGATACAGCCAGGTATAAAAGGCACTATCACCACGAAACCTGGGCAGGGCCCGGTAAGCTTTAATAAACGCTTCCTGCGCCACATCCTGGATTTCATCGGAATCACGCAGATAACGCGATATCAGCCCAAAGATTCGATGCTGATATTTTAACACCAGCAAATCAAAGGCATGCTTATCCCCACGTTGAACGCGTTCGACAAGTTGCGCATCACTGGATGGCGTTTTCACTGTGCGCTCCCCATCCGGTACAGCCTGGTGTTATCGGTCATGCAGCTTTCCATCAATTACGGGAACTCAGAGCGAGGTACTGCAAAAAAGTTCCCCAACGGGTAAAATGAGTAACTATTACCGTTACCGTCAGCTCAGGTTTATACTTGAGTCCCAATGAACAAGGCTACTCCCTACTACCTGCGGATACAAACGATCAGCTATGAGCAAAAGCTACCAACACGATGTCCTGATTATTGGCAGTGGCGGCGCGGGCCTGACCCTCGCCCTGCAATTGGCGCCGCAACTGAGCGTCGCTGTTATCTGCAAGGGCGAGTTAAACCAGGGTTCCACTTACTGGGCCCAGGGCGGTATCGCGGCGGTACTGGATAAACAGGACACCGTCGACGCCCATATCAACGACACCCTCAAAGCCGGTGCCGAACTCTGTCATCAGGACACGGTAAAATTCACCGTTGAACACAGCCGCGAGAGTATTGAATGGCTGGTCAAGCAAGGTGTTCAATTCAGCCGTAATGACAGCGAAGACGGTGATTACCACCTCACTAAAGAAGGCGGCCACAGTCGTCGCCGAATTATTCATGCCGCCGATGCCACCGGCCGCGCCGTTTCCGAGACCCTGACTGGCCGAGCGCTGGCCGCTGATAATATCGAATTATTCACTCGGCGTGTGGCCGTCGACCTGATCATCCAGGACCAGCGCTGTCAGGGCGCCTATGTGCTTAACCAGCAGAGCGATCATGTCGATCTCTTCCAGGCCAGGTATGTGGTGCTGGCGACAGGCGGTGCCAGTAAGGCCTACCTCTATACCAGTAATCCCGATGGCGCCAGTGGTGATGGTATCGCCATGGCCTGGCGCGCCGGTTGCCGCGTGGCCAATCTGGAGTTCAACCAGTTTCATCCCACCTGCCTCTATCACCCCAAGGCGAAATCGTTTCTGGTCACCGAAGCCATTCGCGGTGAAGGCGGCGTACTGTTACTCCCCAATGGCGAGCGTTTTATGCAGCGCTTTGATGAGCGCGCCGAACTCGCTCCCAGGGACATTGTCGCCCGGGCTATCGATCATGAAATGAAGCGACTGGGCAGCGATTGCGTTTACCTTGATATCAGCCATAAATCACCCGAATTCCTCTTGCACCACTTCCCCACCGTTAAAGCCCGCTGCCTGGAACTGGGCATTGATATTACCCGTGAGCCCATCCCGGTAGTGCCGGCCGCCCACTACACCTGTGGTGGTGTCATGGTCGACACCGAGGGCCGCACTGACATCGCTAACCTCTACGCCATTGGCGAGACCTCTTTCACCGGCTTACACGGTGCCAACCGCATGGCCAGCAATTCGTTACTGGAATGCCTGGTCTACGGCAGCGCCGCTGCAAAAAGTATTATGGCTAACATCGACACGGTGGCCGAGCCCCAACCGGCACCCGTTTGGGACGAAAGCCGGGTCACCGACTCCGACGAGGATGTCGTTATATCCCATAACTGGGACGAGTTGAGACGTTTTATGTGGGACTATGTCGGCATTGTCCGCACCGACAAACGCCTGCAACGCGCATTGCGCCGCGCCGGGCTATTGCAACAGGAAATTAACGAGTACTACCGCCACTACAAGGTCAGTAACGATTTACTGGAGCTGCGTAACCTGGCCATGGTGGCCGAGTTGATCATTCGCTGCGCCATGCAGCGCAAGGAAAGTCGAGGCTTGCACTACACACTGGATTACCCTGAATTATTGCCGATAGCAAAAGATACTATCCTCACACCCGGCAGCGCAATCACCGAACAAATATAATGCTCAGCAACCCTGTGCTACGACGATATTCGGCAGCGTTAATCCCGTTATTACAGTATGCTCATGGTGGAACCGGGAAGTGATTCTACAAAGCTCGCGCCCAATAGCCGGGACGGGGTTGTAGCCCCCGATTCAACGCAACCATCCAACAGTCGATGGGCAATAGCTGACGCCGCATTGACCGTAAACTGGTAACCCTCTGCCACATCGAGATGCGCTTCCCTGGATTCACCGGCGGCATTGCTAACCCGGCCCCACAAACGCATACTGCCACTTTTCCTGAGCGCCTCATCAGGGCCCTGGATACGCTGTTCAACGCGGCGTTTCAGGAAATTTTGCAAGGGCTTCACTTTCAACAGCGCCAACAGCGGGCTAGCCAGTTTAAGCATTGTTGCGGTCCGCTGCGCTACCGCCGTATACACTTCAATATTCGCAATTCCGGTAGAATAATACGCGGTACTGACGTCCCCCCAGGGGATGGTCATACACCAACGTTCAGTATCTGAAAAATGCACCATTTTTTGCTTATGAACCGTGGCAACGTTAATAATAGCGCCCTCTTCGCGCACGCGGCCCCCATCAGCCAGCATTTCTATCATGGTTTTAGTCGTACCCGGGCTGGTACCGCCCTCACCACAAAAAGCCAACTCTAAATGAGTGGCATCGGGCAGGGAGGCGGCCAGGGTTGCCGCCAGGCAATCGGAGGGGACCACATCAAAGCCAACCCCGGGCAGTAACAGGCAGTTCGCTTTCCGGGCGTCCTTATCCCTGGCCTGAATCGCCTCGAACACAGAAATTTCCCCGGTAATATCCAGGTAATGGGTCGATGTGGCAATACAGCCTTCAACCATCGGCGCACTAGTCGCTGAAAAGGGACCGGCGCAATGCAGTAGCACGCTGATATCTTCCAGCCCGGCAATCACCGCCGCCGGTTTGTTTAAATCAAACACGCGCCAGGGTAAATTGAGCGTTTCAGCCAGTGGCCTGATCTTGGCCTGATCACGCCCGGCCAAAAAGGGTCTATGACCATCGGCCACCGCTTTTCTGGCAATAAGTTCACCGGTATAACCATTGGCACCATAAATCATCCACATAGGAATATTCCTGGAAAAATTCTATAAACGAACAGTCTAGCAAAAAAAACCGTGATGCATATCGACCGCATAGCATCTTAAGCAAAGAAATCACCCACCGCAAACTCATAACCAGCTTATCGCCTGGCAAAAATATCTCGCGGGGACGGCATATATTTCTTTTCACAGTGATAAACTAGCCTAATCAGCAGAAAGGGATTCAAGTGAAATTGAAAGCCGTACTCACAGCATACTTTGCACAATGGTCTACCAGCCCCCAACGGCGCCAGTGTAAACATCGGCGCGAGGAAAAAAAGCTTCAGCGAGCTGGCACACCC
>JAUXHA010000135.1 GCA_030621845.1 Spongiibacteraceae bacterium | reverse complement strand
ACCATTGAATTTGCAACGCAGGTTTAGCACAAGCTTAGGGCGATGCCGGGGCTTCACTTCGAATCAATCAGACCATGCTGTTACGTCTTTCAACAAGATGGCGTTTTCAGCGAGGATTGCCTGAGCGCAGCGAGTTCCGCAGCAGCCAGCTTGTTGAAATACGTAATGGTCGATTCGAAGTGAAGCCCCGGTATCGGCCGGATTAAAAACTCCGCCCATAACAACCGGCTACCCACTTCGCATCGTAGTGATGCTCCACTCGCATTTTTCCGCTATTATTTCGCTGCTACCATCGCCACAGGATTTGTTATGACTGATACAACAACCCGCCCCCGACCACTGGAAGGCATCCGCGTTATTGAAATGGGCCAGTTACTGGCCGGCCCCTTTACCGGCACCATCCTCGGCTATTTTGGTGCTGAGGTAATCAAGATTGAACCCCCCGAAGGCGGTGATGCGATCCGCGGTTGGCGTGAAGTCCAAAATGGCACGTCCCTGTGGTGGCATAGCCTCGGCCGCAATAAAAAATCCGTCACTATTGATTTGAAATCCGCGCCCGGTCGCGATCTGGCCCACCAACTGATCGACAGTGCCGATGTGTTGATTGAAAACTTCCGCCCCGGGGTCATGGAACAATGGGGACTGGGCCCCGATGACATTAAGCAAAGCAACCCTGGTCTCATTTACACCCGTATATCGGGTTATGGCCAGGATGGCCCCTATTCCAGCAAACCCGGCTACGCCTCTGTTTGTGAAGGCTTTAGCGGCTTTCGCTACGTTAACGGTTTTCCCGGCGAGGCTCCGGTGCGCCCCAACCTCAGTATCGGTGACACTCTGGCGGCAATTCATGCGGCGCTGGGTATCGCCATGGCGATTATCGAACGCAGCAACAACGGTGGCGAGGGCCAGGTGATCGATGTCGCTATCTATGAAGCCATGTTCAATTTAATGGAGGCCGTGGTACCGGAGTTTGATGGCGCCGGGGTGATTCGTGAAGCTTCCGGCACCACGGTTACCGGTATCGTACCCACTAATACTTACCGCTGTAACGACGACAAATTTGTTGTCATCGGCGGCAATGGTGATTCTATCTATCAACGATTAATGCTTGCCGCAGGGCGCGATGATTTAGCCCACCACCCGGAAATGCTGAATAACACTGGCCGGGTCAAACATGAAAAAACCATTGATGATGCCCTGGCGGGATGGTGCGCAAGCAGTACCTCAAAACATATAATCGAGACACTGGAAAAAGAACGAGTACCGGTGGGACCCATTTATAATGTTGAAGATATGCTGGGATGTGAACACTATAATGCCCGTGGTATGTTTGAGCGGGTAGAAATCGATGGCAAGCCACTGAAAATTCCCGCCATCGTACCAAAACTAAAATCTTCGCCGGGTAAAACCTGCTGGCCAGGACCAAAACTCGGCAGTCATAATGATGAAGTGTTCAAAGATATTCTTGGTCTGGAGGAAGATAAACTGCAACAACTGCGCCAGCAAAAAATAATTTAATTCCGATAGTAATAACTTGCTCTACTGCCCCGCTGCCACACCTTCACGGCGCGGGTCTGCCGCACCGGTCAAGCCATCTTTGCCAATGCGGATACCGTGTAAACCGCTGTTGAGATCCACTTCAACCACCGTGTGCCCCATCGCCTGTAATTGTTTGATCACGCCAGCGGGGAAACGCTGTTTTTCCAATTCCAGTTTACGATTCATATCCGCAACATTAGGACTGGCAATAGCTTCGGCAATATCCATATCTGCACCCAGCGTGTAGGCAATAACCCTCGCCACATAATCAATAATCCGCGAGCCACCGGGAGAACCAATCAGCATCACCGGTTTACCCTCCTTGAACACCATGGTTGGAGACATCGAAGAACGTGGTCGTTTACCCGCCTGGATACGGTTGGCGATAAGCTGTTGATCACCGTCCCGGGGAACAAAGGAAAAATCAGTCAACTGGTTATTCAATAAAAACCCTCCCACCATGATTCCCGAGCCAAAGGCCATCTGAACACTGCTGGTCATACTCACAGCGTTGCCTGCGGCATCGATGATCGAGAGATGAGTGGTCGATGGAAATTCCGGACTGTTTACCTGCTCCCTCACCAAGCGTGAATCCGGCTGACCGGGCAGTGCTTTTCCCGATGCCTTATTCAGGTTAATTAAATGCGCACGTTGTTGCAGGTAGTCGCGTTCAATCATCGCCTGGGCGGGCACCGTCACAAAAGCCGGATCGGCAATATAAGTATCGCGGTCGGCGAAAGCCAATTTGGACGCTTCGGCAAAACGGTGTATCCAGTCGCTACTGGCCGGCTCGGGCGATGGCGCTGGCAGCTGTTCCAGAATAGCCAGTATCTGCAGCACGGTAGCACCGGAAGAAGGTGGTGGCGTTGTGCAGACCCGGTACTGGCGATACTGGCCACACAGGGGCAGGCGAACCAGTGATTGATAACCGGCAATGTCTGCTACGCTGAGTTTACCGGGATGAACCGGGTCTTCCTGTACCGCCCGACTGATGGCTTCAGCCAATGCTCCCTGATAAAAACTATCACCACCCTGATTAGCCAGTCGCTCCAGCGTCATCGCATACTGCGGGTTTTTCAACAGCGTATTGACTGCCTTGGGCTCACCATTGTGCAGATAAAAATAAGCCCGCGATGTCGGGTGATTGAGTAACTGCTTAAAACGATTTAACAAGGCATACAGGCGCGGCGATAGCTTAAAACCCTCACGGGACAGTTTGATCGCCGGTTGAAACAGTGTTTTCCAGGGTAATTTACCGTGCTGCTGGTGCGCCAACGCCATCATCCGAACCACCCCTGGAGCACCGACGGCATAACCACCGATCAAGGTATCGAAAAATTTCATCGGCTTTTTATCCGGGTTGAGAAAATAATTCTCATCCACAGCGGACGGTGCTGTTTCCCTGCCATCAAAGAGTTGTAATTGTTGATCGCCATGGTTCCAGTGCAGCATAAATGCCCCACCACCAATCCCCGAGGACTGCGGCTCAACCAGGCTCAATACCAATTGCGCAGCGATCGCCGCATCCACTGCAGATCCCCCCCGGGATAACATAATGTTAGCGGCTGCCGTAGCGTGGGGGTTAGCCGTAACGGCCATCGAGTGCTGGCTGTGGCTGCGCTTGATCTCACTGAAACCGGTATCGGCTTCCGGGTCGATCTCATTGTGATGATCCGTTTTGGCAAGGCTGTTATTGACTGCCAGCAATAAGCTTAATAACAGACCCACATACCATGAAGAGCGCATCTTAATCCTGTAATCCTTTCACGTTAATCCAATAGTCTGGCGGGACCAATTGCCTTAAAACATACTCTCGACCGTGTCATCAAACTCCCAGAAAGCGCGCAAGGACTGCAGCTTTCCCTCATCGTTTAGTCGATAGAGCATCACTAGTTCAGTACGACTGACCAAGCCCTCCGCCGATTTATTGCTAATGGTGCCGACGTTAGCACACTCATTACCACAGGCAAACGTATGACGAATGGTAAAACGTAATTCACCGGGAGCAATAATATTGTCGTAAAAACGAATAATGGCTTGCATACCCCGATGCCCTTTGCCTTCAGGGTCCAGCGGCGAAATCCCCACCGGATCTTCAATAAAACCATCTTCAGCCCATATCGATAGCCAACCTTCGCGATCATTATTTTCTACACACTGGAGTGACTGGATAGCAGCATCACGGGCGGGGTGCTTGCGGGCGTCGAGCAATACCTTAATTGTCATGATTTATTCCTGTTACTGTTATTAACCGCCACAATCTGGTAAAAAACCAATACTCAATCGATGATTCCAGACTATTTAAGCGCCAAAGTTTACGCGATGGCAAGGAAATGAACGCGACTCAAAAGGATTAATCAAGCCGCCCCGCCCAGATGATGCCCTGCTCCATCATGGCTGCCAACAGGGCGTCTTCATAAGCCGCCTCCCAATGACCAAAGGCTGAGTAAAAAACACGCCCCTTGCCAAGGCTGTGACTCCATACCACAGGGTGATCATCACCCATCGTCGCCGCCCCGGGCGTGTAGCTGTTTTCATCCACAGTAACCAGTATGGTGGCACCAGCGTCCCGTGGGTTTTTCTTCCAGGCATACCATTCTTCAGTAATACTCCAGACCTCCGGCAAATGCGCCGTAGCAGGATGCTGCTGATTTTCCGTCGTCAGGCTGGCTTCAGGAGTATGCTCGGGGAAAAACGTATGCTGGTTATACGGCGCTTTGATAACTTCATTGGTATACCAGTCCCAACTCTCATGTGAGCCATCCCCCGCCGCATGTATGCCCACATAACCACCGCCAGCCTCCAGCCACTGCTGAAAACTCAAGCGCTGCTGTTCAGACAAGCCGGCGCCGGTAGCGTTATTCCAGACCACTACAGCAAAATGAGCCAATTGATGCTGATTAAAAATCGCCGCATTTTCGGTATAAAATACCTGCCAATCATGCTTGTCGGCAAATCGTTCCAGCATGCTGTTGGCCGCATCAATCGACCAATCGTGACGAAAGCCGCCCGAGGTTTTTGAATAAACCAGTACCGCATTATCGGTAATCGATGCTGGCAGGGTTGGCGGCAGCGTATCGATGATGGGCTCCTCGAACATCTGCGGCTGGAATAGCCAAAAAGCGACAATGCCGCACAGGGGAAGCGCCAGTAGAAAACCCAATAGCCACAGAGAGATTTTTAAGCCTTTCTTCATAAAGCTTGCGCCCTTTAGCCAATCAAAAAGTAAGCAGATTTTCCCAGCCCAGCGCGTTTATTTCGTCTGGATTTGCAAGCTTACAAGGACGCGGCGATCGCCTGCGACAACTGCTGTAACAAGCTGGTCTCCGCCGTTACCAGCGCGTCGTAACCATCACTGGCCAGCGCGGTCGTTTCTGCAAACTGGTGCGTGCTGGTGCCCTCAGCGGAGCTAATACTCCAGAAAGCCACCAACACCGCCTGCCCCTTGTCGTCGCCGTGCAACTGGTCGATATTGATATCAATACGCTGAGCCGGTTTATTGACCGGCTGATAAGGTGGCACGTCATGCCCCAACTGCGCGGAGATTTCAGCGCTGAGGAATTGACGCAGACTTACCCGTAGCGGCTCAGCCCACTGATGATACTTTGCCGCATGGATTTTTCCTTCGCCCTTATCCAATACCAACCCCGGCTGGTCGATATAATCAGCGAGGGTAAGTCCGCCCAGGTAGGCATCGCCATCAAAAACCAGCTGACGGCTTTCCACGCCCTTATCAGAGCGCAACAGGTAACTAGCGTGTTCTGGCGGGGTGCCGGCACAGGCAACCAGCAGGCTAATAACGAATAGAATTAATAGTCTCATGGGCGGCTTGCCTCCGGCGTGGGATCTTCAGGAAAATCAGTGGGCATCACCAGCGCATTGGGCTTATCTGCCAGCGTGCGGGTGAGTGATTCAAGGTTGTAAAGCGTTTCATTCAACTCATTAATACTACTGTTAAGAGACTGGTAAGCGGCGCCTTCCGGAGCCAGCTCAGCAAGAATCTTGCGCAGTTCAGCCAGCGTGCCACTCAATTCCTGCGTCAGTTCCTGGGTACCCGGCTGTTTGAGAATACCATCCAGGGAATCAAGGGTGGCGGGTAAT
>JAUXHA010000140.1 GCA_030621845.1 Spongiibacteraceae bacterium | reverse complement strand
TTTTTCCCTGGGGTTCTTGCGCACGCGCTTGAGCGGCTTTTTCAATCGGTCTTTGCAGTTGTGAATATCTTGCAGGCCGGTCGCTTTGGGGCAAATATTGCCCTTGCTCAACACATCGTTCTTGTCGCCGCGGATGGCCAGGATCTGCTCGCCCTTGTACTCGACTTCGATACCACACATGGTTTCACACAGATGACAGGTACGGTAGTGGAACTGGTTCATAGCGTATTTCTCACAGTGGTAGAGCTGCGGTACTAAAACAATGCCAGACGAATATATGGCCCGGCATCGAGGCGCAGGGGAATAATTTGATCTATAGGGAACAAGTGCAGGATTTAAACACAAAAATACAACTTAATCATGAGGTATTAAGTTGTTCGATGTGAGGCCTGGACTCCCGACGCGTCTGGGCCGCAGTCATGATGCTGGGATAGCGGACTGTCGAAGCAGGTCTACAATCCCCTGTATCATGGTGTGTAAAAATACGGACCTGGCAATATGATCGGATTGGGGCAGGTAATCAGCAAGGCCATGAACCAGAACAACGCCCGCCAGCATCATGCGTGCCCTGATAATTTCGGGCTTTCGGGTATTGGTATGCTTCGCCATCAATTTTTGTAAGCGCAGCACGTCTGGCGCGTCCTGGTCACGCCTGGCACGGAGCTCACTATAATCTGCAGAAGTCATTAGCTGACTGTGAATCTTCAAAAAGGCGTGACCACCATCCG
The DNA here is from genome assembly GCA_030621845.1 of Spongiibacteraceae bacterium. GTDB lineage: Bacteria > Pseudomonadota > Gammaproteobacteria > Pseudomonadales > Dasaniaceae > JAUXHA01. The sequence goes on along the minus strand of JAUXHA010000140.1, from coordinate 4,694 downwards.
GATTATCCAGTTGAGCGGCCATGGGAAGTACCAACGCCTCGATGAGCTGATAGAGGCTGAATTCACCACGGACCTCTAACTGACCAAGCATCGCCGCTCGGCGCTCGGCAATGCCTTTTGCGTGCTTATCCAGCACGGCATCCAGCAGCCCCTGTTTATTGGTGAAGTGGTATTGCAGGGCGCTACGGTTTTTTTGCTGGGCGGCTTTAGCAATATCCAGCAAGCTGGTGTTGTCCACACCTCGCTCTGCAAATAAGCATTCGGCCGTATCAATAATTCGTTTGCGTGTAGCTGCGGTATCTTTGCGCAAGAGATTGACTCGTGAAAATGAAAGTTCAATTGTTCAGTGTAGTACAACCGTTGGCTTCACAATACCTGGCGCACAACAACGCGGTTCGTACTGGACTGCCTGTAGTGTCGTCTGCCGATTTGCACCCGAGAATGCAAATTTCTGTTGCGGCGTTAACCCGCGGTCTTGCCCTTATCAACGGGATACACCGCACCGTGAATAGCTGTGGCACTGTCGGAAGCTAAAAAGGCAATCACCGGCGCCACTTCGTCGGGAGTCATCATGCCGCGAAAACCGGCGGAGCGCATCAATAATTCAAAGTCGATGTTCTCTGGCATTTGCAGGTCACTGACCTGTGGTGTATCCATACCGCCAGGGCAAATGACATTAACCCGTAAATCTGTTTTGGCATATTCCAGTGCCAGCGACCTGGTTAACCCAATCAAGCCATGTTTGGCCGCACAATATCCGGCTGAGTACGGTTGTCCCTGCAAACCTGCAATCGAAGCGACATTGACAATATTGCCCTTTTGCTCCAACAAATGAGGAATAGCGGCCTGGCTTAAAAAGAAAGGGCCGCTAAGATTGCTGTCTAAATCCAGCTGCCAGTCGGCGTGGGTAACTTCAGTGCTATGATGCAAACGATGCTTGCCCGCAATATTGGCCAGCACATCCAGCTGACCAAAATGTTCGACGCAGGTCGCGATAGCCGTAACGCAAGCCTCCCGGTCACCTACATCAAATACCTGCGCGACAACTTCAGCGTCGGCCTGTTGGCAAGCGGCCCGGGTTTGAGCCAGAGCGCCTTCATTACGCCCGACGATAAATAAACGCGCGCCCTGCTCAGCAAAGTACTTCGCCGTTGCGGCCCCTAAACCTGATGAGGCACCGGTAATAAACGCGACTTTTCCTGACAATAAACTCATTTGATATCCAATTGTTTAATCATCCCGGCCGTATAATAGCAGCAGTCAGGATTAAATTCGCAAAGTGTTAAACAAGCCCCAACTCTACAGCCTGTGCAGGCAGCTTGGGCACGCTCGCTGATTCCCTTAGGGCTGCTATAATAATCCATTGTTCAGATCCGAAAGTTGGCAACAAGATGAAAAGTACGCGCATGAACCCACTGGATGCAATCTGGCTTATGATGGAGTCGGACGATACGCCCATGCATGTAGGCGTTCTGGCCATATTCCAAAAACCACGCAAGGCGTCCGGGGACTATTTGAGCCAATGGGCAGAAAACATGCGTGAGTGCCGGGAGCTGGCAACGCCCTGGTGTTATCGATTAGCGAATTTGCGCGGGGTATCACTGGGCCCTGGCCTTGTGGAAGCGAAGGATATTGAACTGGATTATCACTTCCGTCACTCTGCGCTGCCACAGCCAGGGGGTGAACGCGAGTTGGGTCTCATGGTATCGCGACTGCACAGTCACCCGCTGGACAGGCACCGCCCCCTGTGGGAATTCCACCTGATTGAGGGTCTGGAGCGTGACCGCTTTGCCTTTTACCTCAAGGTGCATCATGCCCTGATTGATGATGTAAATGGCATCCCCATGCTGCTGTCATCCCTATCCAGCAGCGTACATAGCCGAAATATGCCGCCCCTCTGGGCACACGCTTTGCCCACAAACGAAGCCGGCGATGTTCGCGATGAGTACAACCGTGACAATCGGCCTAATCCGGCAAAAGCCATTGCCTCCTTTGGCAGAGCCAGCTCCGGTTTGTTACGTAGGGCTTTCAAACGCAGGGCCGATGGCAGGCTCCCTGTATCATCCGTCACACCGCGCTCAACGCTTAACCACCACATTAATGCCCAGCGACGCTTTGCCACGCAGCAGTTTAAGCAACAACGCATCGAACAACTGGCAAAACAGACAGACAGTACACTCAACGAAATTCTGGCCTATTTATGTGGCAGCTCGCTGCGCCGCTTTTTCAAGGAGTATAACGCGCTCCCGGAAGAACCCTTGATAGGCGCCCTGCCGGTTTCCCTGCACGAACGCAATGAGCGCCTGCCCGGCAACGCCATCGCCGGTATCCGGGTCGCACTGGGTACGCATATCGGCGATCCACTGGCGCGGCTGGAAGCGATCAAGGCCTCAATGCAGGAAGTTCGCGAGGATCGCAGCTCCCTGCCTGAAGAGGCGGTTACCTCCTACGTTATGATGCGCGCCGCACCCATCTACGCCAGCCAAATGCCAGGGCTGGGGCGCTTCGTGCCACCCTTATTCAACCTGAGTGTGTCGAATACCCCCGGGCCCAACCGTCCTCACTATTTCAACGGCGCCCGCCTGGAAGCGATCTATCCGATAAGCCAATTAATGCAGTTCAGTGCGCTCAGTATCGACTGCGTCAGTTATGCCGGCACCCTCAATATAGGCTTCACCGGCGCGCGAGATACCTTGCCGCACCTTCAAAGATTGGCGGTCTACCTTGGCAAGGCGGTGGACGAATTGGAAAAACTGCTGCAAACCAGGGAGGCCACAGCATGAACAAGCTGACAGATCTGGCTTTGAATAGAGGGCTTGCCCTCAACCGACGCCTATCCGCTACCGCTGCAAACAGCTTTGACTGGCTGTTCAAGCACGACACATTGATCAAGTCCGGCCGTACCTGGTTTGAGCTGGTGCACGATGGTGACCTGATGGCAGTGCGTTACTACGAACTCCCGGAGGACGACGAAATTGAGCTAAACGATGGCAGCCATATGCCCATCCAGCGCGAGCAGCATGCTGTGCCACTGGTGCTGGTCCCGCCCATCGGGGTAACTACAGAGACCTTCGATCTGATGCCCCAGCGCAGCCTTGTACGCTACCTGGTGGCATCCGGATTCAAGGTTTATCTTGTGGACTGGGGCAAACCGAAGAAGGAGCATTCCCACCTGGGCCTCATGGACTATTCATACACCATGCTGGGCGCCGCACTGGACGAGGTTCGCCAGCACTCCGGCAGTAGGGATCTTTCTATGCTGGGCTGGTGCCTGGGGGGTTTGTTCTGCCTGTTGTACCAGGGGCAAACGCTGGACAAACACATGCGCAATATTATTACCGTGGCCAGCCCCATCGACCTGAAAAGCGGCAACAATATGATGGCGGGTGTTGTGGGAGCAGCGCAAGCCCTGAACGGCCCCGCAAAACTGGTGAGCAACTATTTGAACCTGCGTTTCAATACCCTGGACCCGGCTCGTTTGTCCATGCCGCCATGGCTGACCACACTGGTGTTCAAGATGACCGACCCCGTCAGTAGTGTCACCACTTACTGGGATCTGGTGACCAGGCTGTCAGATCGCGAGTTCGTCGAATCTCATTCCACCACCTCCGACTACCTCAATCATATGCTGATGTATCCCGGTGGCGTGGTAAAGGATATGGCATCTACTGTGGTGGGTGATAACCAATTGACCAAGGGTAAAGTGAAAGTCGGCGACAACATTGCACAACTTGATGCTATCGAGTCCAATCTGCTGGCCTTTGCGGGCGAGACCGACATTCTGGTACCGCCAGACATTGCGAAGCAGAGCATCGATATTATCGCTTCCAGGGACAAAGAGTTCCGCATTGCTCCCGGCGGACACATGGGCGTAATAATAGGCAGCAAAGCGCAAAATGCCGTGTGGGCGGAGTCTGTCGAATGGCTGGGCAAGCGTTCCGCTAATTAGCTTCCCACATCAAAGTTCAGCTCAACAGAGGTTCCAGCGGGGTCGGTGACAAAAATCTGATGCTGGTTCAGCTCCTTAATTTCAAACTGAAAAAAGGAAATATCATTCTTCTCAAGCCGCGCCAGCATGCCCTCAAGGTCGGTGCAGCGCAGAGCCACGTGATCGAAGTAACCTGATTTTTCCCCATTGCGCCCTGGATCTTCAATGAGATGAACGATGGGATGCTCACCGCTGTACAGCCAGTAACCCTGGATTCCAAAATCGGGTCTGGCACCCGGTTTCAAATCCAGTATCTTTTCATAAAAACTCACCAACTCACTCAAAACATCTGCCGGTGCTGAAATACTGTAATGGTGTATGAACGTGGCCATTGTGTATTCTCCTAAAGTTTCAAATCAACCTACGGTGGAAATAAAATTGATATTCCGGCTTTGCTAAATTATGTTCACCGCCAACTCAGCGGCCGCTTCCATTGCACCTTCTATATAGGAAACGCCATCACAATCACCGATGGTATGAGTTGTGAAACCGGCAGCCTGCAACTGCTCTGCCAATGTCGTATTGCCAGTGGCACCTTTGGCGACAATCACATGGTCGACATCGATACTGCGCTGCTGTCCCAGAGTGTTGATGTAGCTGACCTTGTTTTCACCAATGACAATATCTTCCGCTTACTTTATCAGTGTGACATTCAGGTCATTAAGCTCATCCAGCAGGCGCATTCTACGCACCAGAAACAGACCCT